>CAWGZP010000073.1:0-9766 GCA_963826655.1 uncultured delta proteobacterium | reverse complement strand
GAAGATCTCCCGGGCTCTTTCCTCGGAGAGATCCTCGACGAGTTGCCGTTTTGCCCTTGGCTCCGCCTCTGCCAGGGTTTCAGCCGCCTTCTCGGAATCGAGCGCCCCAAAGAGCGCCTCCTGTTCCTCGCCCTGCAATTCTTCGAGAACGTCGGCCAGGTCTTCGCTCGGCAACTCCATTACCTGCTTGCGCGTAATGGAGAGCGAAACTTTATCCGTTGCAACCACGTCCTCGACCGAAAGGGGTTGAACATACTTCCACGAAATAAGGCGGTCTCTGCTCCAGATGAATCTTCCCAGGCCAATGCGCCGCAGGAACCCGTTGAAGGAAATATCGACGTCGGCGATGAGCAGACGGCCCCTTGTTTCAACCAGAAGCACATCGTTCACCACCTCGCTTCTTCTCCCATCCATATCGAGGATGGTGCGCCCCATGAGGTGTTCATCGACAAGTATCCACCCCGGCTGATCGACAAAAGGCGGGTAGGCGCCGCCTTCCACGGGCTGTACGAAGATGGCGTCGTCTTCGATTCGCGCGACCTTCTCCCAGGGCACGAACTCCGTGGGCTGCCCCCAGCCGTGCTCGATGTATATCCCTACCACCAGCGGGAAAGGCTCCACAAGATGGAATACCAGATCGGTCACTTTACCGATACGGTCCCTGATCGTTCCAGCGCAAACACGCTTTTTCAGAAGCTCCGAAAAGTGGAGGATTCGATAGCTTTCGCCGACCTTCGGAAGTTCAACACCATTCGGTGCGTGATGATTAAGACTGAACATAACGGTCTCCTTGTCCGGTCCACTATTTAAAAAGATCGGGAAACAGCGTTTGTACGCCAAGAAGGGTGGACATGAGCGAGACAACGATCACTATCAACCAGTTCATGATGTTTTGGGTACGCGTGTTTACATGCTCCCCCATAAATGCCGGTTCATTGAGTATCAGCAGCAGGAAGACCAGTGCGGCGGGCAGCAGTGTTACCGCAACGACTTGGACGAACATCGTGATGGTCACCAGGGGCGCCCCGGGAATAAGCACTACTGCCCCGGAGGTGAGAAGCATTACAATATAGATACAGTAGAACCACTTGGCGTCTTTTACGTTGGTGTTAAGAGAGTGGGCCCACCCGAACACTTCACCCACCGCCCATGAAGAAGAGAGCGAGATGCACAGCGCGCCCAGAAAGCCGGCATCGAACAGGCCGATAGCAAAAAGTCTTTTGGCCAGTTCTCCTTGCCCCGAGGGTAAAAGTGGAACGAGCGCCTCGGCGGTCTGCATGGCGTCCTCGATGATTACCTGCGGGTGATGATAGTAGAATACCGCGGCGGTGGTAATGATGATAAATACGGCAACGATGCAGGTCGAAAGCGAGCCGACGAAAGTCTCGGCCTGTCCGAACTTTATGTCGTGAATGTCCAGCCTCTTGTCTACCACCGCGCTTTGCTGAAAAAATATCATCCAGGGGGCGATGGTCGTGCCGATATTGGCCATAAGGATGAAAAGAAGATCTCCAGTCATCCCCCCGACAATATGCGGGTGGTAGAAGCCCTTCAATACCTCGCCCCATCCGGGCGCGTAGGACAATTTCATGCCCCAGATCGCCGCCGGGATGTATACAAGGTTGAAGAGGCAAAAAAACAGGGTCAACTTCTCAAAGGTCCAGTAACTGCCTGTGATGGCGACGGCAAAAAGGACAAAAGTCACTACAACGAACGTGATCCATGGAGGAATCCCAAACAGGCTCATCGCTGCGGTCATGCCGATGTATTCGGTGATAAGCGTTAGCCAGTTCACGATGGCGAGATCGGTTAGCGAAAACCAGCCCCAAAAGGGACCGAAGCCTTCGAATATCGCTTCGGCATGCCCGCGCTTGGTTACCGCTCCCAGCCGAACGGTCATCTCCTGGACGTAATAAGCCATAGGAAGCAAAAAGATGAACATCCAGAGCAGGGACATTCCGTACTTGGAGCCGGTCACCGCGTAGGTCGATATGCCTCCGGCATCGTTATCCGCAACCATTACGATGATGCCGGGACCAAGAACCGATAGAAAAATGACAAACTGCTTCCACAGGCGGTTCGTTATATGAATGCTCTTGCTGATTACATACACGGCAATGTCCTCAAAATTAAAGTGGACTCGGGGGGCTGCATGTGTAGAGCATAGCCGTATGCGGCCCCCTTGAGGATATCCCATTGCGATACCCTCTGCGGGTCATGGAACGATCAAGAGATTTCGGATCGATTGAACAGCCTGCAAGAGGATGACCTCGGGCGTTACGCGGCGAAGGCCATTCTCTTACAGGTGCTTATCCGCCTTATATGATCTATATTTCATCCGGTTAAAGTCAAAAGCAGTGATTCGAGGGCCAACCTCGCGATCGTTTCACCCCAGTTCGACTGTACCGATGTATTTGTCTGCACTCTCGACACGGCGGGTTCGCCTTGCCTTAGATACCTCGAGCAGTGCAGTTTTTGGAAAACATCGCCCTGGGATATCCGGCGTGGATCATAGTTAATGAGAACATTTCCAGTAATCGGATTGGCGAACACATTTATAATTCCTTCATATTCCATGAGCCTTGCCTCGGTTTCCCGCGCTTTCACGCCGGAACCCTTTACCTCTGGGATGTGAATCCTTATCCGGCCATCGATTGCATGAAAATAATTTGTCGAGATCATGGCGATTCCTCCTTCCTGCGTATAATCCTGAAATCGCGTCCCTCCCCCGAGGGACGAATTTCACCGGCTTCATTCACCGCGGCCCAACATGCCCTCCCCCAACCGCCAAAAAACGGGTAGGATGGGTGGAGCGCAACGCAACCCATCGCCTCTTTTCAAACCACCATCGCACGCGCCATTACGACGCATATCCGTAGGATGGGTGGAGCGCAGCGCAACCCATCGCCTCTTTTCAAACCACCATCGCTCGCGCCATTACGACGCATATCCGTAGGATGGGTGGAGCGCAGCGCAACCCATCGCCTCTTTTCAAACCACCATCGCTCGCGCCATTACGACGCATATCCGTAGGATGGGTGGAGCGCAGCGCAACCCATCGCCTCTTTTCAAGCCACCATCGCACGCGCCATTACGACACAGTGAACCATGAAAAGATCCGCAAATTGCAAGCTGGGGCGGGGGTAAGCGCAACGCACCACCCTTACCGTAGCTTAGCCGCTATGTGGGCGTTCTTTTCGAACCAACGTTGCAGACCTCTGGCAAAACGCACTGCGCGAGGCGTTGGCTACGCTCTAAAAATAAAATGAATGGGAGGAGAAAGGGTCTAACCGACTGCTTCCAAAGAAGCAGGGCTGAACGCTTGTCACCTTCCGCTTTTTGCCTGTTGTGGAAGAAGCGGCCAGGTGAGGCGATGAGGATGGGGCACTAAAACCGGCGCATCACTTGCACAACTTCCACACTGTCTCGGGGCCGCCGCAACTTGGAGGTCGGCCGTCGTTGTCTTTCATAAGCTCCTGTTCCTTGAGAGGTTGCCGGATTGGCCAAGAGAAATAAAAAAAACCCCTCTCTCTCAGTCATGCGGAGAAGGGGCCAAACCACGAACTTCTTCAGCGGTCTACCGCTTTACCCTTCATTCCCCGCTCGTCTAAGTTTTAGCACCGTGAGCCGTAAGAGACCAACTCGTCTCAGCCACCTTAAGCAAACCCTTAATCCGGGAGTGCCTGTTCTACCCCTCAACCGCATCTCTAGATGCTCGCGGGCAGTGGCCTGTGTGCTCACGGGAGCCTCACCTACCGAGGATTGAATTCAATCTTCGAACATTTCATATATAGCCGTCACGGCTCGAAGTCAAGCCCAAAATAGAATCAAAATCCTGGTTATGTTGAACAATATCGGTCAGGTCCCTGTTTCGCGACTACATTCCCGATAAAATTTCTATTAAAAGTCTTAAAACCCTTTATTTACACAGCCGGGCTCTTACAATTCCAATGTCAAAACTTTCACTTTTTCAATTTGGGAATTTGGGGATTCCCCGATTCCTCAATTTAAGGAGTTCACGTAATGGGCAAAGAATCCGACGTTGTCATCGTTTCGGCGGTACGAACCGCTATCGGCAAATTCGGCGGCGCATTGAAGGAGGTAAGGGCCTCCAGCCTGGCCGCTCATGTAATGAGGGAGGCGCTCAGACGCGCAAACGACCTGGACGGCGCTCTCGTAGACGATGTCATCCTGGGCGACTGCATTCAATGCAGCGATGAAGCCAACACTGCGCGCACCGCGGCGTTGATGGCGGGCCTGCCCGTGCAGGTGCCGGCTTTTACGGTGCAGCGCCAGTGCTCCTCATCGATGCAGGCCCTTGTCTCGGGGGTCCAGCAAATCCGTTCCGGGGATTCGGAAATCGTTTTGGTGGGAGGCGTGGAATCCATGAGTTCGGCCCCGTATTTACTTCCCGATGCCCGGTGGGGCATGCGGTTGATGAACCACGAGGTAGTCGATGCCGTCTGGGAAATCCTCTTCTCCGGAAGCCGGTTGCTGGGTGAACCCATGATCATGGGAATCACGGCGGAAAACCTGGCCGAAAAATACGGAATCTCTCGCCGGGAGCAGGACGAAATTGCCTTGCAGAGCCATAACAGGGCTGAAGCGGCAATCAGTGCCGGAAAATTTAAAGATGAAATTGTCCCTTTCGAAATTCCCGGTCCCAAGGGAAAGACAACCATATTCGATCAGGACGAGCATCCGCGGTTCGGCCAGACAATAGCGGATTTGGCCAGGCTCAAACCGGCCTTCAAAGACGACGGCACCGTTACGGCCGGAAACTCGGCGGGGCTCGATGATGGGGCCGCGGCGGCGGTCATTATGTCTCTGAAGAGGGCGAAAGAGTTCGGCCTGGTCCCGCTGGCAAGAATAGTGGCCCATGCGGCGGCGGGTGTGGAACCTCATCTTATGGGCTACGGCCCCGTGCCTTCTACCGAAAAAGCCTTGCGGAAAGCGGGTATGGAGATAACAGACATCGGCTTGGTCGAATTAAACGAAGCGTTTGCAGCTCAGTACATTGCTTGCGAACGGGGCCTGGGCCTCGACCGCTCCAAAACGAACGTAAACGGCAGTGGCATCGGATTGGGCCACCCCGTGGGATGCACAGGCTTGCGAATCGTGGTCAGCCTCATCTATGAAATGGCCCGCAGGGACGTCAAGACAGGATTGGCCGCACTGTGTGTGGGGGGCGGCATGGGACTTTCTACGATCTTGGCCCGTGACTGAGAAGGGGAAGCGGCATTTCCTGCTGCATGCTCCTGATAGCAGGCTAAATGTAGGGTGGGCACAGTTCCATCGTGCCCGTCCTCCTGGACCACGATTGTTATCCGGACATGGAGCACTGTCTGCAAAACCCCGGGAGAGGCATCGGTCCGAATGCAAAATCGAAAACCGTAAATTTGTGTCAAAGAGCAACAAAAATCAATCGGTATTTGCTATGGATTGAAAGTCTACAGGGCAGTACTGATATAAGTTAAGAAACTCATATACATTACCCTTATGTGTCTCATCGTTAGTTAATGAACCGAATGCGATCCAATGAAGATACCCATAGGGGCATCCTTAACATGAACGGCTAATGAATAACCACAAGACACGCTCCCGGTGAGGCGATAGTCTCATTGCTCCACGGGGAACTTTCTCTCACTTCGGTAAGCCGGGAGAGCGAGGGGATTCCCGCTTCCAATTCCCGATTTCCGACTTCCCGCTCCCGATTCCATGTTATTTCGACTACTTGTTACAATTTAGCGAAACCGTTAACAGATGTGGTTTTAAGCAATGAATTGTGATACTAAATAACGAACTTCAAATGCCCACTCTGCAAGCTCATGTAAGCGTGTCGTATCGTTTCCTAGTCTTCGAACTTGCAGGGTCCTGGCGTTTGCCGGAATCTCGACATTGATCTTCGACTGCGCGGAAGGAGATGCCGGTGCCCTTGACACAGGTGCCCACCTACGAGGAACTAGAGGAAAAGGTTCAGAAACTTGAAAGAGAGGCGCTCGGACGCGAGCAGGCAGAAAAGACCCTGCGGGAAAGCGAAGAGCGCTACAGGATGATTTTCAATTGTTTGCCACTGGGAATCGTTCATTTCGACGGGGACGGCATAGTTTTAGACTGTAACGAAACCTACCTGGAAATCGTTGGCGCCCCGAAGGAAAAGGTCATCGGGTTCAAACTGGTCGAGTCCACGCGGGATGAGGCTATAAAGTCGGCTATTATTGCCGGTCTCGCAGGTAAACCTGATCATTTCGAAGGGGATTATCGCTCCGTGACCGGGGATAAGATTACGCCGGTCAGGGCCATCTGCAACCGGGTAGCGTCCGAGGACGGCAGGTTTTGGGGTGCGGTGGGCCTTTTTGAAGATATCACCGCACGATTGCCTATACAAAATCTCGGCGAACGTGAAGAAAACAGCCCACAAGCGCTTCAGGAGGGGTATCTCGGCAAAATCGTCAACTCTATCGGCGATCCGATATTCGTAGCGGATAGACAGCACCGTTTGATCTTGGTCAACGACGCTAAGTGCACGCTTGCAGGCAGGAAACGCGAAGAAATGCTCGGCAAAACTCCTCTCGATTTATATCCCAAAGAACAGGCCGATATTTTTTTGGAAAAAGATGAGGTCGTTTTCGAAACGGGAGAAGAGAACGTAAACGAGGAAAAGATAACCGACGGTGAAGGGTCTATCCGCACCATCATCACAAAAAAGACCCTGCACACGGACAGCCACGGCAGTAAGTTCATAATTGGCGTCGCAAGGGACATAACCGCCCACAAGGAAGCGGAACTGGCGCTTATGGCCACTCACCTTCAACTAAAGGACATTATAGAATTTCTTCCTGACGCCACCTTTGTCATAGACCGGGAGAGGACGGTGTTGGCCTGGAACCGGGCCATGGAGGATATGACGGGGCTCAAGAAGAGCGACGTCCTTGGGAAATGCCAACACGGATATGCCGTCCCGTTTTATGGCCGCGAAACGCCGATGCTCATCGACCTCGTGATGAGTGAAAAGCCCGACATCGAGAAACGGTACGACTTCGTCAAAAGGGTGGGGAACACCATCTACGGGGAATCGTTCGTCCCCGGGGCTTACCAGGGCAAAGGAGCATACCTTTGGTGCACGGCAGCACCGCTTTTGGCAGACGACGGGAGCATAACGGGCTTTATTGAGTCTATCCGTGATATTTCGGATCGCAAGAAAGCGGAGCAGGAATTACGGCTGAGCGAAGAACGGTTTCGGGTAATTTTCGAATCCGCCCAGGATTGCATATGCCTGAAAGACCGCTCGTTAAGATATGTCCTTGTAAATCCTGCCATGGAAAAGCTTTTGGGAATTCCAGCCGCGCAAATCATTGGACGCAGTTCCCAAAACGTCTATGGAGAAGAATGCGGGAAACTGATCGATGAGGATGACGAGCGTGTTCTTGCCGGAGAAATCGTCACAAAAGAATATACGGGAGTTATTCAAAACCGCAGCAGGACCCTCCATCTGGTCAAAGTGCCGATTCGGGATCAAACCGGTGAGATAGTCAGTTCGTGCTGCATTTCGCGGGATATAACCGAAATCAAGCAAACGGAGAAAAAACTTCAGGATGCGCTGAACTTCCTCCAGGTCCTGATGGATACAATTTCAACTCCAATTTTCTATAAGAGTGCCGACGGTCTGTATCTGGGCTGCAATAGGGCATTCGCATCCTGTCTCGGCCTCGACAGGGAAGCTATCATAGGGAGGTCGATTTTTGACGTGGCGCCTAAAGAATTGGCGGAAGAATACCATAAGATGGACAGCGCTCTTTGGAGGGGCCAGGGCGAGCAAACGTTTGAGACCTCACTGACCTATTCGGACGGCACGAGGCATGATGTCATTTTCTCCAGGTCTACATTCCCGGACACCGGTGGTTCGGCGGGAATAGTCGGTGTAATTCTGGATATTACCGGCCTGAAGCGAGCTGAACGGGACCTGAAGATAAGCGAAAATAGATTCCAGTTGATGGCCGAATCGACTCGGGATGTATTCTGGATTGGCGCCATCGATTTTGAGAAGATATTCTACGTCAATCCGGCATTTGAAAAGGTCTGGGGAAGCAGCAGGCAGGAGGTCTATAATAATCCGGGACCTTTTATGGACAGCATACATCCCGATGACAGGGAGCGCGTCTTTGTCGAGATAGGCAGGCTGAAGGCGGATGGAGATGCCTGTGATGCCGAGTACCGGATCATAAGACCCGACGGTTCGCTTCGTTGGATTCGCAACAGCACCTGCGTGGTTGGCGACGACCAGGGAGGATGTTGCCTCATTACCGGTGTGGCAAAAGATATCACTGAAAGAAAGATAACCGGGGAAGCCCTGCGCAAATCCGAAAGCGAACTCCGCTTCCTCTCTTCGAAGCTCCTCGCTGCCCAGGAGTTGGAGCGAAAAAAAATTGCGGCAGAACTCCACGACAGCCTGGGATCGTCGCTCAGCGCGATCAAGATCAGCATCGAGCATGCCCTGGACAAGATAGTTAAGGGTGAAACGGGTCAGGCTCTGCTGGAAAGATCGATTGGACTTACGCAAAATACCATCGAAGACGTCAGAAGAATGATCATGGACCTTCGGCCCAGTATGTTGGACGATCTCGGCCTGATCGAAACGGTTGGCTGGTTCTTAAGGCAGTTCAAGGAATGTTATCCGGGTATCGGCATCGAAAAAAAGATTGCATTGAAGGAAAACCGAATACCGGAGGCGCTCAAGATCGTCATGTTCAGGCTCTTGCAGGAAGCTTTCCATAACATAGGCAAATACAGCAGGACAAATTCCGTGAAACTCCGTCTCGTACGCAGGAGGGGCGCTCTGGAACTCACGATAAGAGACTACGGAGTGGGATTTGACATGGTTACCGCCCTCTCCAGGGAAAGTGGCGCCAGGGGCCTCGGCCTCACCAGCATGAAAGAACGCACGGAACTCTCGGGCGGGTGTTTTACGATTATCTCAAAAATTGGGAAAGGCACTTTGATACGGGCTGCGTGGCCTGCGAATACGTGAAAAGCTGTGTAGAGGGGGTCTCAATGTGGGAGCTGGAAGACTTGAAAACTCACAGGGAAATAATCGATAACCTGGACTGGGAGATGACTCCGGAAAAGGCTGTTGAAACCTATCTCGAATGGGGGACGGGTTGGACCCGCAAGGACGATTTTGTTCGCTATGCCGGTCAGGAGGCCCTCTATTTCGTAATCTATGAATGGGAAAAACCGGCTCAGGTCACTCTGATTCGCAGGACCATCAAAGAGGCCGAAGAAATAGCAAAAATTTGTGTGCCGGCTGAAATGGTCCAAAGAGCGGTTGAAGAAGCCGGATACAAACCCGGAGTCGGAGTTTACGCCCTCACGGAGGAATTAAAGGAGTGGCTGAGAGAGACCCTTGGTTGCTGAATTTGGACCGGCATGATTTCCGGCGCTTGTCCTGATAACGGGACGCTAAAGCCGGGATACCCCCCCCTTTCTAAAGCGTGCAGGGCGGATTTTAAACGCAACTCGATGTCATATGTGCCCACCAATGTTTCCTGCCATCTAAAAAAATGATCAATAAATCCGGTACATGCAAAAACTGATAAAGTAATAGTGCAATACATTCAGCAATTTCCGCTTCTTGCCTGATTTATTCCTGCAAAACCACTTTGAGAAATAATCCATTGCAGCGAAAACGAGAATGATTATCATCTTTCCAGTATGGAAAAGGAGGATATACAGATGAAACTACTTTTTGCATTCAGCTTGCTCTTTA
>CAWGZP010000072.1:0-30596 GCA_963826655.1 uncultured delta proteobacterium | reverse complement strand
GCATCCGGCTCATCTGCGTGTAGCTGTAGCTGCGCTCGCGAAAGACCACGGCGGGTCGGTCGCGGAACTGCGTCGCCGCCCAGGACAGGGCGTGCCCTGCGATTCGTTCGGAACTCATGGAGATCCATCCTTTGTGTGTGTTGAAAAGTCGACTGCCCGCAGGCGCCGGATGGCTTCGCGACGCAAGGCATCGACCAGGTCCTCGATCTCATCGGCCGCGACGTTCGCGTCGCCGGCCTTCAGCGCGTTCGCCATCGAGCGCCAGGTGCGTGCCGATTCCTCGCGCCGAGCGGCGCTCGCGAGACCGAGCATCGAGTAGCGCCTTGTCTGCCGCGCCAGCGAGCCCAGGATCTCCGCGAGCCTGTTGCGGGAGGCGTCGGCGAGCAGGCGGCCGAGCCGGTTGCTGATCGCCAGATAGGCGTCAGCGCCGACGGCACCGTTGGCGGCGGCCTCCAGTTGCACACGCCCGTCTCGATCGCGGTCATGGGGTCGCCGTCGCGCACGGCAAGGCGTCGGACCATCGCACCGATCAGGTCACGGCGAATCTCGAACAGGTCGCCGACCTCCTTGATGCTGAGCTGCGTGACGTGCGCGCCGCGGTTCGGCTGGATGCGAACGACGGCGTCGCGCTCCAGGATGCGCAGTGCTTCGCGCACCGGGCCGCGGCTGACCTCGAGCTGCTCGGCAATCGCTTCCTCGCGAATGCGCTCGCCCGGCGCGTAGTCGCCGGTCGCGATCGAAAGCGAGATGCGCTCGGCGATCTGCTCGGCGAGGGTCATCAACTGGCGGCCGGCGGACGAAGCACGCATCGGCAGTGCTTCCATTTCCGCGCCAGCCTTCTTCATGGCGCTCATTCCTCTTCGAAGACCGCGACTTCCTGGCCTTCAGCAAGCACGTTGTTCGGCGACAGGGCAAGAACATTTCTCCAAACACCGACGCGCTCTGGCGATCGTAAAGAGGAGTTTCCGAATTGAAAAGCCCCTGCGCTCGCGCCAGGTACTGGTGAACGCCGTGACCAAGTTCATGGGCGAGGACCATCACATCCCGGCGGCTGCCGGTAAAATTGAGGAAGACGTAAGGATGAGAGGACGGGACCACGGGGTGTGCGAAAGCCCCGTTGCGCTTTCCCGGCATCGGCAGGGCGTGGATCCACCCGTTGGTAAAAAACCGGGACGCGATATCAGCCATTTCGGGTGAAAAAGCCGCATAAGACGCGAGCACGATCTCCTTTGCTTCAGCCCAGGAGATCGTGGTCTCCACGGGCGCCGTGACGGGAACGTAGCGGTCGTAGTCGAAAAGCTCCTCATAGCCGAGCAGCCTTCGTTTGAGACGATAATAACGCCCGACCAGGTCGTACCTCGAACACACGGTCTCCACGAGAGCTTCGACCATGGCGTCGCCGGCTTCGTTGCCCAGGTTCCTCGCGCTTAGCCAGTGGGGGTATCGGCGAAGCCGGTCATCTATCGATTTATCGAGCAGGATGGTATTGAAAATGTGTGTCAGGGGAAGAAGGGCAGACTGAAGTCCTTCGCTCAGTTCGGCGGCAGCGGTTTCCCGGACCTCGCGCTCGGGACTGTAGAGGTCGCTCAGCACCTCGGATTCCGTTCTTTTTTTCTCTCCGAACCTGAGTTGACCAAGCATCTTATCGAAGAGGACACCCCAGGCCGATGCCCCCGCCGGCGTCTTATCAGCCAGAACACGCTCTTCGGGTTCGCTCAAAAGGTGCGGCTTATAGCGCCTGAGCGACACCAGGTAATGGCTGTATTTCGAGAGTACTGGAGCCGAGGCGACGTGCCCGGCCCTGGCGTCGTCCAGTTTTGCCCATTCGAGTTCAAAGAAAAGGGTATCGCGGCGAATTTCACTGGATAGCTCTATCATGGACTGAAAAAGAGCGCTTGCGGCAGAGTCCGCCGTTCGAGTCGAAAAATTAAGATACGCATATGCGAGCAGCTTTTGAGCGAACTCTTCTATTCTTTCCTTTTCCAGGATAGCCTGAAGCAATTCCTCCGGCCCGAGCAGCGCCACTGTCCCTCTATAGGTAGAAAAAGCCGAAACCTTCTCTCCGAGCAGCCTGGTATCGGCCCCGATTTGTTCATCGGATGGACCGGAATAGAGGTCGCCCAGGTCCCAGATGATATCTGCCGCTATTTCATTTTCCATGCTAACTGCTCCGAAGTCTTGCCTATTATAGGGTCTCAGGTTAGAAGGGACATGTATTTGCAAGGATTTATGCAAAAAAGAAATCCGCGGCTGCTCTAACAAAGACAAAATACTTACCGCGGATAGCACGGATGAGCGCGGATAAAAAGAGCACAACAGAAACAGACAAATCGATGGTTCTCATTTAAGTATTTAGTCGACTGCGCACATGCGTCACCCATCATTTATTGCAGTTCTATCCGCGTTAATCCGCGTCATCTGCGGTTTTTTTGTCTTCGTCCTATCTTTTCTTTTTATCTGCGAACATCTGCGTCATCTGCAGATGGTGTCTTTCCCTGTCTTTTCTTTTCATCCGCTCGTCTGCGTAATCTGCGGATCATGTTTTGTCTAAACAAATGACCCATCCAAAAAGGTTCGGTCTGAAACGAACATCTTTCCGGGGTTCAAAATATTGAGCGGATCGAGTGCCCGCTTGATTTTTCGCATTGCGTCGAGGCCGTCCGGTCCTACCTCCAGCTCTATAAACGGTGACTTGGCTATCCCTACCCCATGCTCTCCGGAAAGCGTGCCTTCAAGGCCCAGGACGATCCCGAACAGTTCCTCGACCGCTTTCCCCGCCCTCTTTCTCTCGCTCTCATCCTTTCTGTCGAGCATGATATTGGTATGTATATTGCCGTCTCCGGCGTGTCCGAAGCAGACTATGGTAAGGTCGTATTTTTTCGCCAGGGCGCCTATGGACCTGATGAGTTCGGGTATCTTCGTGCGCGGCACAGTAACGTCCTCATTCATCTTGCCCGGCCGGATGCGGCCCAGGGCAGGAGAAATAGACCGGCGCGCCTGCCAGAGCCGGCCCCTCTCTGCCTCTGAGCGCGCCGCCTCGATTCTGCCGGCGCCCGATTTTCGACAAATTTCCTCTATCCCGGCAACCTGCCCATCCAACACGACCTCCGGCCCGTCCACTTCGATCAGCACCAGCGCCTCGGCCTCGACCGGCAGTCCGATCCGCAGATGATTCTCGACCGCTCTGATCGTCGCCTGGTCCATCAGCTCCAGCGTCGATGGGATGATGCGGTTTCTCAATATCTCGCATATCGCTTTCACCGCGCAGTCGAGGTCCGGAAAAACGGCGGTCAGGGTCCGCACGGATTCAGGCGCAGGAACCAACCGAACGATTATTTTGGTGAAAATGCCGAGAGTGCCTTCCGAACCCGCCATAAGCCGAGTCATGTCGTAGCCCACGACCCCTTTCATCGTGCGGGTCCCGGTCCGGATGATCTCACCGGTTGGCAGCACCACCTCCAGCCCAAGCAGATAGTCCCGCGTCACGCCGTATTTCACGGCCTTGGGTCCTCCGGCGCACATCGCCACGTTGCCCCCCATCGTCGAAAAAGGAAGGCTGGCCGGGTCAGGTGGATAAAAAAGACCGAGTTTTGACACTGCTTCCTGAAAACATCCGGTAACCACCCCCGGCTCGACTATCGCCGTCATATTGTCCGCGTCTATTTCCAGGATTCTATTAAGCCGGTTGGTGACGATTACCAACCCGCCCCGAGCCAGGCAGGCCCCCACCATTCCAGATCCGGCCCCCCTCGGATACACTGGAAAATGGTGCTCGTTTGCCAGTTTGACGAGTGAAGAAATTTCAGCCGCGTCTGCCGGGAGGGCAACCCCCTCGGGAACCGAACGCATCTTGCTCGCATCGAAGCTATAGCAGCAGAGATCTTCGGGCGAGGTCAAAAAATTATCACCGCCCACAAGGGACCTGATTTGCTCAAACGGCAGGGACATCTCTATAAACATCCTTTCAGACCAGACCCGGGAAACGCGGTCGTAAAGATCAAGGGCAATCGGTGGGCACGGTGGAACTGCGCCCGCTCTGTTTTTTTACGCTTTTGCAAATACTTTTACAAATCAACCGAACGGTGGTGAGTTTTTGACACCCTACGGCGTCGATTTACCCTTCAAAATATAATCTCCTTGACCAGACCGGACCGATATTAATATCATTCTAACTCATCGATAAATATTCTAATTGATTTTTGATTTCTTTATGACGGATCTGTAATTAGAGGGATTGGAATAACACAAGTATGACCAGCCATAGTCAAACCTTAAAAGCAGGCGAATTTCGCTTCGGCTGCGAAGTCTTGCTCAGTTCGCCCCCATCGTGGTTCCGATCCGCGCGGCTCGGGCTCCTGGCGAATCAGGCCTCCGTCAATAGTGGCCTCAAGGGTGTCAAGGAATTGATACTATCGGCCGGAGGGCACTTGAGCTGTATTTTTTCGCCACAGCACGGTTTTTATTCGGAAAAACAAGCGAATATGATTGAATCCGACGATTCGCTCGACCCGGAAGCCGCCTGCCGTGTAGTGAGTCTTTATTCCGAAGTCCGTGAACCCACCCTGGAAGCTCTAAAAAAAATCGACGTGCTCCTTATTGATCTCCAGGACGTCGGGACCCGCGTCTATACATACACTGCCACCATCGGTCTTTGCCTCGAAGCGGCGGCGCTCGCAGGGACCAGGGTGGTCGTTCTGGACAGGCCCAATCCAATAAATGGCACGCAAATTGAAGGCAATGTAATCGACCCGGCATTTCGCTCCTTTGTGGGAAGATACCCGGTCCCGATGCGCCATGGGTTTACCCCGGGGGAATTTGCCCGCTTCGTCTGCGCTGAAGGCAACCTCGATTGTGATATGGAGGTTATTCCCATGAAGGGTTGGAGGCGCAACCGGCTCTTTGACAGCCTCGGACTTCACTGGGTTTACCCGTCGCCCAACATGCCGACCTGGGAGACTACGCTGGTCTACCCCGGCATGGTGCTCCTGGAAGGGACCAATATCAGCGAGGGACGCGGCACGACAATGCCGTTCCAGCTTTTCGGGGCGCCTTTCCTGGACCGCGCAAGGTTACTCCGGGAATTGAAAGGAGCCTGCCTGCAGGGCGTGACTCTCAGGCCGGTTACATACGAGCCCGCTTTCGACAAATATAAGGGGCAACCCTGTTTCGGGTTCCAGTTGCACGTAACCGATCGGGAAAGGTTTAAGCCTTACAGAATGGGGCTGGCCCTCGTGCAGGCTTTTTGCCGAACGCACCCGGACCGTTTCGGTTGGCTCGATCCTCCTTATGAATACGAGTGGGAGAAACTGCCCATCGATATTCTCATCGGAAGCGATGCCGTCCGGCGCAGTGTCGAGCAGGGTAAGGATCTCGATCTGATCGAGTCCGAATGGGAACAGGAATTGCAAGGCTTTAGGCAAAAGCGCGAACCTTTTCTGCTATACGCATAACACGGTTTGCTCTACCCATAAAAAAAGGATTGGGAGCAAGGCCCAATCCTCTTTGAAATCCGAATCAATGGTTTTACTGGAGGAGTAATTTTCCGAACCTGTTCCAGCGTATGAAGCTCTCGTTGGGCTCTACGGTGAAACTACCCTCTTGCCTCCAGGACCAGTAAATAACAAAAGCTTCGCCGACAAGATCGTCTTGATCGACGAAGCCCCAGAAGCGGCTGTCGTGGCTGTGGTCCCGGTTATCTCCCATGACGAACCAACTGTGGGGAGGGACCTCGACCGGACCGAAATTATCCCGCGCGCCGGCGACTATGTTGGTATCATCGTAATAGCCATAGGGGTCCTTTAACGGAACATCGTTTATAAAGATTTGTTTGTTGATTATTTGAACTTTTTGAAGAGGCAACCCTATCACTCTTTTGATGAAGTCTTTCGAACGGTCATTTGGATACTGAAATACGACGACATCAAATTGTTTCGGAGATTTAACCGGGATTATCTCTTTGTTGACAATCGGCATCCTTATGCCGTAGATGAACTTGTTGACGAGGATATGGTCCCCGACGAGCAGGGTGGGTTCCATGGAACCGGACGGAATTTTGAAAGCCTGGACAACAAAAGCACGGATAAAAAGGGCAAGAAGTACGGCTATGATTATGGCCTCGCTATATTCGCGAACGAAGCTTTTTTGCCTGACTCTGTCGGCCGGGGTCTCGACGGCGTTTTTCAATTTTCGCTCCTCCAAGTTCGAATTTTTGGCATAGTCATTTACTATAATTACGTTCTTGCGTATTTTCAAGTGGTGATGTTAAACTCTCACTATCAGGGGTGAATGTAAATAACCGGGGAAGTCGTCGCTATGTTTTCGTTATTTTCGAAAGTGGAAAACCTCGTCGGCCTGGATATAGGCTCGCATAGCCTGAAACTCGTACAGGCCGACACAGGGAATGCCAAACCCAAACTGATAAGTATGGGTATTGCGCCTCTGCCTCGGGATTCGCTGGTCGAGGGAAGAGTAGCCAAACCCGAGGTCGTGGCAGAGGCTATCCGCCGGCTTGCAAGCCACTTGGGCATCAAGAAGAAGTCGGTTGCGATCTCCATATCCGGCTACGATGTAATGATCAAAAAGATAGAGCTGCCTACCATGACCGAGGATGAACTGGAGGCGAGAATGCATGCCGAACTCGGCCAGTATATACCCTACAATATAGATGAGGTGGACGTAGATTATCAGATCATCGACATTTCAAAGAACCGTCCCAATTTCATGGATGTCTTGCTTGTGGCCGCAAAAAAAGAATCTATAAGCGACTTCACAAATATTCTGGGGCTGGCCGGATTCGATCCGTATATCGTCGATGTCGACTTCTTTGCCCTTAGCAACTCATTCGAAGTGACTTACGGGTTTGGAGACAAAAGAGTCGCTCTGCTGGACATGGGCGCGAACAAGTCTGTTATCAACATAGCCTACAAAGGCGAGTCCGTTTTTACCAGAAGCATCTCTATCGGCGGAAATCAAATTACGGACAACATCAAAGACTATTTCAACATTCCCTTTGATGAGGCTGAATCGGTAAAATTGGGTGAGGCCCCGGGAAGATATCCGGCCAAGGACCTCGAAGAGATTTTCGTTTCGACGGTAAATGGCTGGGTCACCGAGTGCCGGCGCGCGGTGGACTTCTATTATCACAATTATCCGGACCAAACCATCGAGGCGCTCTACCTGAGTGGAGGTTCCTGCCGTATCCCCGGTCTCGACAAAGTACTGGAGGAGCACCTGGAGGTGCCGGTAGAAGTTTTTAATCCAATTTCCCGCATGCACTTCGACACGAAACGGTTCGACCAGTCCTACGTGGATTACATCGGTCCCCAAATGGCCATCTCTCTTGGGCTCGCTTTACGAAAGACAAAAGAAAAATGATCCAGATTAATCTGCTTCCCGTCCGAGTGGCAAAGCGAAAAGAAGGCGCCAGGCAATTCGCCTCCATCTATCTTCTGACTGTTTGTCTTGCCCTGGCGGTCATCGGGTTCTTGTGGATTTCCTATGCCAATCAAATCAGCGCCCGTCAAAGCGAGCTTGCGGCCATCCAGCAGGAGGTGGCTAAATTTGCAAAATTCGAGCAGGTTATGCAGGAACTCGCCAAGCGCAAAGAACTCATAGACACGAAACGGGCAACGATAAAAAATCTACAGAGTGACCGCGACGCTGTGGTCCGAATGCTGGCCCTTCTCTCGATCCAGGTGCCGCCCGAGAAGATGTGGTTCAACAAGCTGGTCCAGACTGGCAACTCGGTCACACTTGAGGGAGTGGCCCAGACCAACGAGGCTATAGTCGAGTTCATGCGCAATCTCGAATCTTCCCCTTACATAGAGAAGGGAAGTATCAACCTGGTGCAATCCAAACAGGTTGCCTTAAAGGAAATGAAGCTTAGGGATTTCCAGTTGACATACCGGTTTTATCCATTTTCCGAAGTGCAAAAAAAGTTAAAGATGTAGCCGCCATGAAAAACTTATCCTTTGCCGCATTCCAGGAAAAACTCTCGGACCTGAGCGCCGCGCAGAAAGTGTTGCTTTTCGCGGGAACTCTGCTGGCCATGGGGGGTATCTTCTATTATCTCCAATTCGACAGCCAGATGACCACGCTCACTCAGTTGAAGGACCAGATTGCCACGCAGCAGCGAAGACTTGTCACTCTGAAAGCTGCGCAAGCAAAGGTTCACGTGCTCGAGCAGGAGTTGGCCCAATCTGAAGACGAACTTACCAAACTTCTCATGCTCCTCCCGGACCAAAAAGAGATCCCCGGGCTGCTGGAAAACGTTTCCAGGCTGGGCGCAAAGGTGGGCCTGGAAAATATTCTTTTTCAACCTCAACCCGAAACCGTTGAGGAATATTATGCTGTCATCCCGATACGGATCGACCTTCTTGGAACGTTCAACGACCTGGGTGTTTTTCTGGATAATATATCCAAGCTTAACAGAATCTTAAAAGTCCAGACCCTCACATTGACACGGAAAACGGACAAGCAGGCCTCGCTTCTTCAGGTGGCATGCACGCTAGTTACTTACCGGTTCCTGGAAAATCCTGAACCGAAGAAAAAAGCCGGTGCAAAGAAATAGGGGTTTGCGCCAGCATTAACGAGAGCAGAACAGATTTATTTGCGGGGGGGACGCATGCGAAGGCAGGGGAATATCTGGACCGGCACTCTTCCTTTTATTTTGGGGCTGGGGCTTCTCATCGGCTGCCTTGTGTGCTCAGCCGAAGTGCGCGCCGAGGGAACTGACACCGACTTTTTAAATGGGGGGGTCGCACAATCTCAAGACTCGCTGTCCGCTACCGGGACCGACGACAGCGCTGGGGCAGTAAGCGACACAACGCGGAAAAAACCGGCCCGCTCCAAGGCCAAGGCCTCGGCGGCCAAACCCGGCGGAGCACAAGGTTCCGACGCGGCTGAGACAACGCCCAAGAAACAGTATACCGGAAAAACCATAAGCCTGGACCTTATGGACGCCGACCTCAGAAATGTTCTGAGGCTCCTCTCCGACCTCGCCTCGGCAAATATCGTCATCGAGCCCGACGTCACCGGTAAGGTAACTCTAAAAGTCGAGCAAGTCCCTTGGGACCAGGTGCTGGATATGATCCTTTCGATAAACGACCTGGGCCAGGAACGTGTCGGCAACGTCATCCGCATAGCCAAACAAGCCAAGCTGCGCCAGGAGTGGACGCAAGCAGCCGAGTCTATCCGGGCCAAACAGCACCTCGCAGAGACTTCACGCGATCTCGGTGACCTCTCCACGGTCTATATGGCGGTCAACTTTGGCAAACCCGCCGACATCGCGGCCAAAATCTCGGATGGTAAGAGCGAACGCGGAAAGGTCTCCGTTGACGAACGCACCAGCCTCATCATTTACACCGATTACCCGGCAAGGGTCGCAAATGCCAGGCAACTCCTTGCCAGGCTCGACCGAGCCACTCCACAGGTGCTGATCGAAGCGCGTATCATCACTCTTACCAGCCAGACCACAAGGCAACTGGGGGTCAATCTCTCGTTCTCATCGAACTACTCGACTAACCCCACGCCCCTTGTTCAGGACTTTTTTATAAATCCTCCGACTCAAACCAACCTCTCCCAATTGGGTATGAATATCCAATCGCTGGTCGGCAAAACCCTGCTCAAAGTCGACCTTGAGATACAGGCGCTCGAATCGGTCCAATTGGCTCAAGTCGTGGCCGCCCCTCGTGTCCTTACTCTTGATAATGTAAAAGCAGTAGTCACTCAGGGTACACAGGTGCCCTACCTCCAGGTCGGCGATACGGCTGCCAATGTTACCGCCACCGCATTCAAGGACGCCACCCTGGAACTTGCCGTTACGCCTCATATCACTCCGGACCGCAAAGTCAGGATGCTTGTAGCCGCCAAACAGGATACGGTTTCGCAGGTGACCTACAATAACGAACCCGGCATCGATACCAGAAAGGTCGCAACCGAGCTTCTTGTCGACGACGGCGATGTGATAGTCATTGGCGGCGTTATCGACAATGAGTCCAGCGACACCAAGACATTTACTCCGGGACTGGCGGATATTCCCATTCTTGGACGGCTTTTTAAAAGCGATCAATCCTCAGACAAACGAAACGAACTGCTGATCTTCATAAGCCCTAAAATAGTAGAGGTTACGAAGCCTTACGACAGAACGTAATCGGCGGCCGGTCTTGAACTGATTTTAAGCTTGCTCAAACAAGCGGGGACGTGTAGTATCCCGCTTGTTCGATACGACGAACAACACTCGGGGGGCGAGGTTATGTGCGGGGTTGCATGGGGGAGGAGGTTCGGGGGGACCACCTTCCTTTTCTTTTTTTTACTGGTGTTTTCGGCGTGTTCCATGCAACCGCCCGGCGGGTCGTTTGATGACTCGAAATCCAATGAGCAAAAACAGTCCCAGAATAACGTCTCCGCAGCAAGCACCCAGGGAAAAAGAACACGTCAGGATCGATTATCTCACCGCATTAACCGATATGGTAAGTCCCGAAATCTATGTCTACAAGCAGAAACGGCGCCTCTACGTAATTCAGTCGAATGTGCTGGTCCGGGACTACCCCATAGGGCTTGGAGCCCATCCAACGGGCGATAAAGAAAACGGGCAGGACGGCCGAACCCCCGAAGGGGACTTTATCATCTGCCAAAAGAACACCGGTAACCGCTCGGACAAGGCGCTCGTTCTCAATTACCCGGATAAGAAGCACGCTGAACAAGCCTTCTACGCGACGATTATTTCGCCTCCCGAATTCAAGGAGATACTTGCGGCCGCAGAACGCAAGGCAACGCCCCCCTCGGATACGAAACTGGGCGGGCAGATATGCATCAACGCAGCGGGGGCGCAGAAGGATTGGGCTGACGGAAATGTCGCCTTATACAACAGCGACATGGACGAGCTTTTCAAGATCGCATCCACCGGGACCCCGGTGCATATTCGGCCCTGATTTGGCCAAATAAATCCACACGTCTACTTCGCTTGTGCGACAGCAAAATGCACAGGCCAACTCCGCTCTTCATTTCCACCCGCCTCCTCTTCCCTTTTTGAATTACCTACCAGGGATGACCACGAATTATGAAGACCATGACCAAGGACAAAGGCAAAAGCTCTACCACGGATTGTACGGACTAGGCGGACTGCACGGATAAAACAATTCATGACCTAATTGAGCGAGCCATTTGCGATCCTCGCCATCCGATAGAAAGATTCACAACTAACTGAGTGGGTCTATCGGTCATCAGCAGATTATTGTGGTTCTAACACGTTAAATTTTCTCTTTTACAGTTCTATCCGTACAATCCGTGGTTGTCCTTCTCTTTTGCAGCTCTACCCCGTGCTATCCCCGAAATCTGTGGTTCTCCTTCTCCTTCGAAAACAAAGGGGCGTCATAACGATTTTAAAAAATCGCCATGACGCCCCATTTTATCCGTACCGGGTAATTAGCCTGAATGCGATCAGCCGTGATTGTCTCCGACCGGCATTCTACAAAAAAAGTCCCGGTTTATTCCTCTTTTTCTTTCTTCTTTTCTTCCACTACGCACTTCTTCACCAGCTTTTCGTACTCCACATCCACCCTGTCCTGAACAAACTGTACCTCAGTTTCGGTCAGATGGCGGAAACGGCGCTGGGGCTTGAAGTAATCGGCAACCGGCTTCGGCTTGGCCACCTTGCGTGAAAGATGGTATTCGCCGTCGATCACTTCATAGAGCGGGAAGACTTTTGATTGCACAGCCAGCCGTGCCACCTCTATGCTCTCGTCGATGCCACACCGCCAGCCGGTGGGACATGGAGAGTAGATATGGATATAGGCAGGGCCGGGAACCAGCGAAGCCTTCTTGACCTTGTTCATGAGATCGATCGGGTATGCCGGGGTCGCTGTGGCCACGTATGGTGTGCCGTGGGCGACGGCGATTTCGGCCATGTTCTTCTTCCAGGTCATTCTGGCCCGAGCTTTGCTTCCCAGCCGGAGAAGTCGTGGTGGAAGCGCCGAAAGGGGTCGAGGAAGAACGTTGAATACCCGTGTTCATGTAGGCTTCGTTATCGAAGCAGAAATAGATCATGTTGTGGCCGCGCTCGAGAGCGCCGGACAGGGCCTGCATACCGATGTCGGCTGTCGCGCCGTCACCGCCGTAACCGATGACGGTAACATCGGGCTGGTTGATTATACCCTTCCGGTTCATCGCTTTATAAGCCGCTTCGACACCGCTTGCCACGGCCGCGGCATTCTCGAAGGCCACATGTATCCAAGGTGTCCGCCACGCGG
Source organism: uncultured delta proteobacterium (assembly GCA_963826655.1). Taxonomy (GTDB): domain Bacteria; phylum Desulfobacterota; class Syntrophobacteria; order Syntrophobacterales; family Syntrophobacteraceae; genus SbD1. The sequence continues at coordinate 18,348 of CAWGZP010000072.1, read as the reverse complement.
TCTGCGGGAAAGGAGAGGTGATGATTTCCATACATCCGGTAGCGCTGCATACGATAGCATTGGTTCCGATTGCTTTCATTGCCTGCCGCAAAGCCAGTATCTCTCCGCAGCCCTGGCACGCGCGGTGACCGGGTGACACGGGCTCCACCTCAGGAAGATTCTTGAGGTTAAACCCCTTGTAATTCTTCAGAGCATCAGATGCGATTCCCATTTATTCCCTCACATTTATGAATTCGTAGGCTGGAAGGTCACCGTTTTTCGCGGAGATCACTCTATCGACCATCTCCTCGAAATTCTGTTCCGTCACGTCGCGGCCGCCGAGGCCAACAAGGAAGTTCCCCACCTTCGGCGTAAGCTTCCTGTCGAAAAGCACGGACTTGACCTCAAGGGCGACAGGTCCGGATATTTCTCCACCCGCAAAGGCGCTAACCCTGTCGAGGAGGACCAAATTCTTCGCACCTTTGACCGCCTCGAAAAGCTCCGCTGCCGGGAAAGGCCTGTAAACACGGATGCGCGCGATACCGACCTTCTTGCCCTCTGCACGCATCTTGTCGATTGCCCCCAGGGCGGTCTGAGCGATACTGCCTATCGCCACAATAATGGTGTCGGCATCTTCGGTCTTATAAGTTTCGATCAGCTTATACTGGCGCCCGAACTGCTTGGCGAAATCATCGAAGATTCCCTGGATCATCGGCTTTGTGGCCTTGAGCGCCTCATCCTGGGCCTTGCGGGCCTCGGTGTAAATGTCAGGCATACCCACTGGACCCAATGTCACCGGATTCGCGGGGTCAAGGCGCAATTTAGGCCTGTAGGGCGGCAGGAACTTCATGATCACTTCTTTATCGGGAATGCTCGATCGGCTCGACTACGTGGCTCATCGTAAAGCCGTCCAGGTTTACCTGCACGGGCATGGACACCCTCGGGTCTTCACCGATGCGGAAAGCCAAGATGGACAAATCGACTGCTTCCTGCCCATTCTCGGACACAAGTTGAATCCAGCCGGTGTCCCTTGCGTACATCAGGTCGGAATGGTCATTCCAGATATTAATCGGTGCGCTTATCGCGCGGTTTGCTACTGCCATTACGATCGGCAGGCGCAGCGCCGAGGCGATATAGCAAAGCTCCGACATCAGGGCATAGCCCTGGGAACAGGTCGAAGTAAAAGTGCGCGCTCCTGCGGCCGAAGATCCGATACAGGCGCTCATGGCGCTATGTTCGGATTCGACGGGAACGTAGTCGGCATTCAGTTCGCCCTCGGCCACAAGTTCGGACAGATGCTCGACAATATGCGTCTGGGGAGTGATCGGATAAGCCGCAACAACATCGACATCACACAGTCCCACCGCTTCGGCAACAGCTAAAGATACTTCAATACCAATAGGTTTGGACATGTTAGTCGACCTCCTGAATCATGGTAATGGCGTCAACGGGGCATTCTTTAGCGCAAATACCGCATCCCTTGCACCAGTAATGGTTCTGCGGGTAGTAGCCCTCGGCGTCCTTACTGTACACCATATCCGGGCAGAAAATGTAACACTGCCCGCACTTTGTGCACTTCTCGCGGTCCGTTTCAGGCCGCATGGACCGCCAGTCTCCGGTTTTAAGCTCCGCTGCATTGCCCGGAGTCGTAATGGCGATCCCGAAGTTTAATTCTTTCCAGCTCTGAATTCCGGTCTCTTTAGCCACAGTTATCCCTCCACTACCTTAGTTTCTTCGTAAGCGCGCTGGCATGATTTCATGTTTTTCTCGGCGATGGGTCCAAAACGGTGCTTCATCGGACCTTGCAAACCGCTCATCTGAATAATTCCACAGGCCTTCATAAGAGCACCTATCATGGTAGTGTTGGTGATTGGAACACGCATTGTTTCCATGGCAATCTTGGAAGCGTCAACCGTGGCCAGTTTAGCCTTTATGCCGGTTTCCTTGCGAACCTGTTCCGCACTCTTAGAGGTATTCAAAATTACAGTCCCACCTTTTTTCAGCCCCGCTTCGACATCGACGATCTTAAGGAGCGTGGGGTCGAGGACAATCACTATGTCCGGTTCGTAAACCTTTGCCCGAGTGACGATCGGGACATCATTCACCCGAACGAACGACATAACAGGAGCGCCGCGCCGTTCCGGTCCGAAGCTTGGGAATGCCTGAGCATACTTCCCCTCTTCGATTGCCGCCAGGGCCGTCAATTCGGCAGAGGTCACTGCCCCCTGGCCTCCGCGTCCATGAAATCGAATCTCAACCATAATTTTTCTCCACAATAACGTTGCAGGTCAAATAGCGCTCACCTCAGGAAGCCCTTCAATATTGAGCAAGCTACGGGGCGAACAACTTATGCTACACCTATACAACTGGCTTATCCCGCTTTGTGAAAAAAAAGTCAAGGCTTTTTTAGCTCGTCGTCTATTCAGGCACGCCACTCCCGGGCTCCATACACGCACTCCACATCCCGCCGGTTTGCCTGAGCCAATCGTCAAAGTCTGTGCTTTGAGGCACAAGCATCGATGAACCACTCTCTCGATGCACACATTTGAATTTAAACGGAATTCGACACACCGGCCCGTTTGACACCAAAATGAGGTGAGTATTACCTTATTTCCAGAGAGGATTCCCGGATTTCGCCAACAGCAAAGATACACCTCCGGTATGTCCCTTGGGGGTCGTTCTCCAATCGAGTTGAGAGATAGCGCAAAAAGGAACGGACCCAAGCTTTCTACTGGATAAAAGCACGTTTCATAAAGGAGAATGTAATGAGAATACGATTCATATCTTTTTCAATAGTGGTGGCGGCATTCGCCTTCGCGCCACTTTCGGGAATACAGCAGTCGGCCGGCGCCGCTCAGGCCGGCACGGCCAATGGGTTTGTCCAATACGTTCTGCAACAAAGCCCTGGCGCCGGAGAATATGACACACGGTCTGAACCATTTGAATCTCCCGGCGTGCAGGACATGCGAACGCCTGAGACCAAAGGCGTCAAAACCCTGCTCGCCGCTACATACGATGAAACCCAATACCAGGAAAAATCCGACGAACATAGACACGAATATATGTCCTTCAGTGAAAGCGGAAGAGCAAAAATCGACGATCTGAACCCCTCCGAAAGACAACGGTTCTTCGAGCTTGGAAGACGTGACAGGAGCTTCGCACTTTCTCTGCCAACGAGTGAACTCCACGCATTTCTGGCCTTGCGCCCTGAGGAAATGCATGCGTTCCTGCGCCTGGCCCCCTGGGAACGTCAAGCCTTTTTCTCCCTGGGGCCGCGTGAAAGAGGCTGGTTTCTCTCTCTGGCGCCAAGGGAAAGGGTAGTGTTCCTTTATCTGAGTCCCGAGGAAAGGGAGGTATACGGCAGCCTCGATCCTTCGCAAAGAGGAGTGATAGCGAGTCTGCAACCTGACCTGAGGTACCAATTTTTTGCCCTCCCACCATCGGAAAGAGATTTCTTTATAACTCTGAGTCCAACGGATAGGCAGGGCTTTCTCCGATTGAACCCTGACGAGAGATACGGCTTTTACTCGCTTCCGCCTGACCAAAGGCGTGGGTTCTTCGCTGCCGGCGGCGCGGAAAAGAGAAGGGAACTCTCTCAAAGGGCTCAAAGAGGCGAGTTCAGTAAAGCCCGCGAGGCTGAAAAGGGCGAACCTCAGGGCGCCAAGCCCGGACAACCTTCAGGGCGAGCTAAACCCGGTATAAAGCCTGAGGGAAACGCAGCTAATGGCGGAGTCGAGTCGCCGGCAACGAGGGAGCGTGAAAAAGGCGAACTTCAAGGGACAAAACCCGAGGGAAAGGCCCCTGCCAACACAATGGAGTCGCCGGCAACGAGGGAGCGTGAAAAAGGCGAACTTCAAGGGACAAAACCCGAGGGAAAGGCCCCTGCCAACACAATGGAGTCGCCGGCAACGAGGGAGCGTGAAAAAGGCGAACTTCAAGGGACAAAACCCGAGGGAAAGGCCCCTGCCAACACGATGGAGTCGCCGGCAACAAGGGAGCGTGAAAAAGGCGAACTTCAAGGAACTAAACCCGAAGGAAAGGCCCCTGCCAACACAATGGAGTCGCCGGCAACGAGGGAGCGTGAAAAAGGCGAACCTATGCAGGGCATGAAGTCGGAAGAAAAGCCTTTGAATAAGCAGCATGAAGAGACTGCTTCACCCATGGAAAAGAAGGAAACCAATAGCGGGTACTAACATGCCAAATCGGGATTTCAGAAAGGTACCTGCGCCACTATAACCAGGCAAACGAGAAGCTTCCCGCCTTCGGCGGGGTCTCGCGAAGGTGCGGAAGGAAAGATCATGGGACGGAACGAGGAAACAGTCCTAAATGTCCACAAAACGTTCCGTCCTTCGCGTACTGCGCTCAAAGGGCCACACTAGGACGCTTTTGTCGACTTTGCCTGCGGTTCATGCCTCTGGCGCTGATACTTCTTTATTTCAGCCACGAGATCCTTGCCGTCCGGACCCAGAATATGGGCATAATTGCATGATCGCCGTACCGACCCCAGCCAGAAATCACTTTTGCGCTCGCGCGCAAACCGCCGGAAAAAGGAGTCCGCAGAACCGTACGAATCCCGTATCACGTCGAGAAGGGCCGCGTTTGCGTTTCCCTTCTCCTCTTCGTACTTTTCGAAAAATTTAACCATGAGCCGATCTTTGGAGACACCGTTGTTTCCGGATACAAAATAGATCCAGAAGGGCAAAGCCATATCTTCGGCGTCGTACACATCTATACAAGGGTTATAAAACATGCCTTCGATCTTGCAGTCCCTGGTGACCCTGCCCCACACAAAAACTTCGGCCCATGCGGCAGTTCCCTCTGTAAACCATGCCAGCGGTTTGCAGGGGGGCCAGCGGGTCTTGTACCCATAGGCATACTGGAGCTTGTGGAAAAGTTCGTGCGCCGAAGTGGACTGCCTGATTGACGGCATCTTCATCCAGACGGAGGAGTTCAATTCTATGGGCCCCTCAGGCGGGTCGGCATAAGCGTAACAATCGAGGTCATGAAAGATGACACTTATTTTGGAGCCTCCGGGCGGAAGATAGGGCGTCCTGCCAAAAAGACCGGTAAGCTTGGCCCAGGAAGCTTCCATGTAACCGGCAGTTTCCCCGACGACCCCGGGGTCGCTGACGTTGTCCGCAGCGTGCGGACTCTTGTTGGTCCATTTAAGGACAAAGTGTTCGGTCTCGAGCCGGTTCTCAAAAGATGGGCAGGCAAATTGAGTTGCGCACTGCGATTCAGACGGCACTTCACATACCGCGGAGGTCCCGGGAAGAGCGCCGCAAAGAAAAACCATGAAAAAAACCGGGACTGCCGGGCACAGGCGCCTTAAAGACATAAATCTCAAATTTTCTATCCCACCCAAGGTTTACCGGAATTGAACGCTTGCAAAATGATGAGGAAAATTAAATCTTGCCAAGCGGATTATCGATTCAAAGGCAGTATCTATTCTTTTTCAGGAATAATGTCAATATAATAATAACTATTGAATATAAACTGAACAATTAGCTATTGGAGTCTCGACTTTGGGATTGATGGCAATTCTTCCGAGCAGTTCATTTTCGCTCACGATCCGTCACCTCTTCATCCGATGAGAGTGAGGCCAAACTCCCGGAGCGTCTTTGAACCTGGGCTAAGGGTCGTCCGTTCTAGAAAACCTGTCTTCCCCTTAGTGCCCTTTCGAGGGTAACGCGGTCCGTGTATTTGAGATCGCCACCCATCGGAATGCCGTAGGCTATCCGGGTTACGCGCACCTGGCAGTCTTTGAGGACTTGCAGGAGGTAATGGGCGGTTGCCTCTCCCTCGCTGCTCGGGTTGGTAGCTATGATAATTTCAGTAATATTTTCCGTCTTCAGCCGGGCGCATAGTTCCTTTATGCGGATCTGATCGGGGCCCACGCCGTCAAGAGGGGCCAATACGCCCTGGAGCACGTGGTAGCGGCCCCTGAAAGCACCCGATTGCTCGATCGCCAAAAGGTCCGCCGTGCTCTCCACTATGCAGACTTCCCCGGTATTCCTCGCCGGATTGCCGCAAATCCCGCAGACCGGCTCATCGGTAAAATGAAAGCAGATCGAGCAGGTATGTATATTGTCGCGGACCTGACGGATATTATCCGCAAGCGATTCGGCCTCATTGTCCGATGCTTTGAGAAGATACATGGCTATCCGGGTGGCGCTCTTTTCTCCAAGCCCCGGAAGTCTGCTCAATCTACGGATAAGGCTTTTTAAGATAGGTGGATATGCGTCCATTTACGGCTAAAAAAGTCCCGGAATGTTCAGCCCGGGGATATTGAGTCCGCCGGCCAGTTTTCCCATTTCAGCGGATGCCATTTCCTGGGCCCTTCTGAGGCCGTCGTTGACCGCCGCAACAATCAGGTCCTGCAACATGTCGACATCTTCGGGGTCAACCACCTGGCGGTCGATTTTGATGCTCAAAACTTCCTGCTTGCCGTTGACCACCACTGTCACCATACCTCCCCCGGCGCTCGCTTCGATCGTCTTTGAGGCAAGGTCTTCCTGCATTTTGGCCATCTTCTCCTGCAGCGCCTTGACTTGCTGGAGCGGATTCAATCCCTTAACCATAATCTTTTCTCCTCCGTTTGAATATTGAGCCGGCGAGGTGAGCTTCACAGGCTTACCGGACTGCCTCATAAAGGGACAAGTACAGCAAACCTCTTCACCCCTTTTTCCCCACTTCATACACCCGGCTAAGCTCCTTTGAAAGGTTTTACCTCAATGAGTTCAGCCCCCAATATCTCAATTGCCTGCTGAACCGCCGCATTACCGGCTATCTGTTTTCCGTTCGAAGGCTTGACGCTTTTGGGACTCCTGGCAACGGGACCCTTTGGACTCCGGGCCGATTTCGCCATTATAACCCATTGGAACCGAACGCCAAAGAAAGCTTGTGAGGCATCCTCGAATTGCTGTATGAATTCGGGATCTTTTGCGCTCTTCTCGAACATCTCCGAGACTTCCAGTTTGAGCGACTCCCCGGATACCTTGACGGCACAATGCGAAACCTTGGCCCATAGAATGGGGTTGTGGTTTTCGAGAAAGTTGATGAAAACCTGCCAGCTTTCGACGGCTTTAGAAACCGAAACCGGCGAAGCCGGCACTTGGTCGCCTGGCGCCTCATGGGCAGAGCCTTCCTCTATGGCCGACTCGGCCTCCGGTGGTGGAAGCTGCTCCGAAAGATCGATGGATACCGGTGGCGGGGGAGAGGGCGCAGGATCGGAAACAAAACCGGGCTGCTGCCGCGGCGCCATATCGTTTGTCGCCTCCGGCTTCTCCCTGCCCGAAGCGGGAGGCTGATCCCTGACAGAAGGCGAAGATGGCGGGCAAAGGGACTTATTTTCGAAAACGGGCCGGCTCTCGGAAAGAATGCAACCAGTCTCCCCCTGCCCCTCTTTTAGACTGAACTCGATCATAGCAATCCGGTCGAGCACAGCATCGATCGATTCAAGCTTTGGCAACTGGGCCATGCGCAGAAGCAGCATCTCCAGCGCGATCTTCGGCATACTCGTGCGGCGGATTTCCTGCTCTCCCTGGAGAAGCATCTGGAAATAGACATGAAGCGACCCCGCAGTCGTTCCACCGACCTGGTCCGTAAGCAGTTTTTTTTCATCCTCGGGCAGATCGAGCCGCGTTTCATCCCCCTCGGATACGGCAATGAAAAGCAGATTTCGAAAATGGTCGCATAGATGCTGGCAGAATCGCCTGCTGTCAATTCCCCGCCGATATATATCTTCGACAAGATCGAGGCACGTCCGGGCATCTCCTGACAGGATCGCCTCCGCGGCTTTTAATACGCTTTGCCTGTCGATTACCCCGAGGATATCCAGGATCTCTTTATCCGGCAGCCCGTCGCCGCTGAAAGCCAGGAGTTGCTCGAGCAGGCTCTGCGCATCGCGCATGCTTCCGTCCGCCTCCCGGGCAATGGCGAACAGGACGCCGTCCGAAAAATCGGCCTTTTCCTCATCGGTGATTCGCCTGAGATGTTGCACGATTTGCTGCAGGCCCAGGCGCCGGAAATCGAACCTTTGACACCTGCTGAGGATAGTAGCCGGGATTTTCTGAGGCTCGGTCGTGGCAAATATGAAGACCACGTGCGGCGGCGGCTCTTCGAGAGTCTTCAACAGCGCGTTGAAAGCCTCGGAAGTAAGCATATGCACTTCGTCGATAATATAGACTTTGTAGCGACCCTTCGCAGGCCGGTAGCGCACGGTTTCCCTGAGTTCGCGAATATTGTCGATTCCCCGGTTGGAAGCGCCGTCGATTTCGATAACGTCAATCGAGCTTCCCTGGGTTATTTCCAGGCAGTTCGAACAAAGATTACATGGCGTGGGAGTAGGCCCCTTTTCGCAATTGAGGGCCTTCGCCAGGATCCGCGCAATGGAAGTTTTCCCTACCCCGCGGGCCCCGGTAAAAAGATAGGCATGTGCGATACGGCCCAGCCGAACAGCATTCTGGAGCGTCCGCGTCGCATGCGGCTGGCCCACCACCTCTTCAAAAGTATTGGGCCGCCATTTTCGGGCAATTACAAGATAGGACATAGGTGGCTGTCAGTTACCCAAGGCTGGAAAATGGCGGAGAGAGAGGGATTCGAACCCTCGATACACCTTTTGGGCGTACACACGATTTCCAGTCGTGCTCCTTCAGCCTCTCGGACATCTCTCCGCGAAGTAGTCCAAATACTAAAAAAGATAAGCCCCCGGCCGAAAATCCAAGCGGCATGCCTGCTTTTGGGCCAAGTATATCCGGCATTGGCGGAGAGGGTGGGATTCGAACCCACGTGCCCTGCTATTCACAGGACAACTCGATTTCGAGTCGAGCCCGGTACGGCCACTTCGGTACCTCTCCGCATGCTTTCTTCCCAACGTCGGGTGAAGAAATTCAAAACTCTCATTCTAATGTATATAGAAATCAATTTAAACGAAAATTATCCCCAAATGTCAACTTTCACGTCTCTTGGGGCAAACTGAAGCTTCTCGAATCATCCCCGCCTTTGTTTGAAGAACTCGCGCAGTATCTGTGCGCAACGCTCCGCCAGGACCCCTCCGGTTACATCTATCCGATGATTGAAGCAAATAGCCCCTGTCAGGTCGACCACGCTCCCGGCAGCCCCGCTACGTGGGTCGCGCGCACCGAAAACCAGGCGCCGCACCCTCGCATGCATCATCGCTCCGACACACATCGCGCAGGGCTCGAGCGTCACAAACACCGTGGCTCCAGGCAACCTGTAGTTTCCAACCCTGGCCGCGGCGCTCCTGATCGCCAGGATTTCCGCGTGCCCGGTTGGGTCATTTAATCCAATCGGTCTGTTGCAGGCCCTTGAAAGAATCTCTCCATCGGCCCCCACGACCACTGCCCCAACCGGGACTTCGGCCAGAGCGTAACCCTTTTGGGCCTCCTCGATAGCAAGGCCCATAAAGAAATCATCGGTTTCCAAAACCTCTTTCCATCCAACCGGTCAGCATGTCCATTGCCAATAGCACGATTTTGATATATAGAAAAGTCTTTTCCGGCAAACCGGCCTTGCAGGTTGCCCCGTTTGTCGGCCTGCGGCCTCGCCCTGAACCTTGCAGCGGGCAGGTCTCTACGCACCCCGCCCGGAAAAGGAGGAGTGTCTCGATGGAAAGCGCTCGGAATGCCGAATCGGAGCCGGCATGCGCGCAACCAGGTACGGCTTCTTCAAAAAAGTTCGCCTGTAGGGACTGCTATTTCTGCCAGCTTTGCAGCGATTCCCGCTGCAATTCTTGCCGAACCGCCAGGGCCGCTGCAAACCGTCCCGGGATGAGCATCAGTGAGCAGATCCTGATGTATGATAAAATCAACGCTAATGATCCGTTTTTGAGAAAAAAATAAAATATGAGTTTAAAAAACGTTTTGCCTCGACCATGGCGCTTCTCAGTACTTGGAGCGCTGATTTTTATTCAAATCATCGTTTCCCCCCAAATGGGCCTGCCGCAGACCGAAAAGACCGTTGACAGCGGCGCCCCCCGGCAGTTTTTCGGTGATAAAATCATCGCTCACCGGGTAAAAGAACTCCGTTCGCAAAATACCGGTGGTGAAAAGGCATCGTCAACGCTTTGGCGCGGCTACATCTGGCAGAGCCTGCCCACAGAGAACATGAGCGGGCCCGACCCCGATCCGATTAGCGAAGCTTACCAGGCAGATGGCTGGAAGCCCGTATTCATCGATTCGCGGTTCGGCTTGAACCATGGAGCGACCCTTCTCTTAAGCCGCCTCGCCGAGCTTGAGAATCAGGCCATCGATCCTCGGCCGTTCAAACTGGACGTGCTGTACAAAAGCCTTGAGAAGCTTGCTAAAAGCCGGCACGCCCTCAAAAACGCCGACCCCGCTTTTAAAGACAGCAGGGCAGAGTCGCCCCAGGACAACTCGCCGTCTCAACCCGCCACGGCCGCCGCTGAATACAACGCCCCGGCGACTGAAAAGATAAGCCCCGCCGAATTGCTGAAAAGATACGAGGAGACCTTCCTTGCAGCAAGCGAGGCCGATATCCGGCTTACCGCCGCTTTATTCATCTTCTCCCGGGAGATGAATCCATTTCTTCCAAAGGAAGAGTACCTGAAAACCGCTTCGGGTGAGGTCCCCATGTCGGAGTTTCTGGAGGAACTCGAGCCCAGGACATTCCATTATGAAGCGCTCGTTTCAGCCTACCATAGATACAGAAATCTTGCTTCCAAGGTGGCTCAGCAATCTGTCGCCATGCCGTCCAAGGTGCACAGCGGCGAGACCGGAAATCACATACGCAACTTGCAAAAAAGACTGCAGCAAGAGGGGTTTTTCTCCGCTAACATCAACGGCGTCTACGATTCGGAAACCGAACGCGCTGTGAAGGATTTCCAGGCTGCCCACATGATCGACCGCGACGGCGCAATCGGCAGGCAGACTACGCAATGGCTCAATGTGCCCTTCCAACAGAAGGCCGAGATGATCGCCATGGCCATGAAAGCCGTTCGGCAAAGCCCTTCTTGAGCCCACAACCGCTTTATTCGAATCAATATTCCCCAGTTCACACTGGAGTATTACAAAGATGGGCAGTTGCAGGAAGCCCACAAGATCGTGGTCGGCAAGGCCAGCGGGAAAAAGGTAAAGTTCCGGGGCAAGCTTGTCGGAGAGAACCAGACCCCAACCCTCTCAAGCGCCATCGAACAGATAATCCTCAATCCACGATGGTATGTTTCGGACCGCATCCGGCTTGAGTTGGACGCAGCGGCCAAATCCGACCCGACGTATTTCGCCAAGCACGGATACGTGAGCATGCATGCACAACATCCGTGGGGTGAGCATCGGGTCTTTCAGAGCCCGGGGCCCAAAAATGCGCTCGGCCGTGTAAAATTCGAATTCTCGAACCCGTACGCCGTTTACCTGCACGATACCCCTCAGAAGCAGCTCTTTGCCAGGGCACGCAGAGATTTTTCCCATGGTTGCATCCGCGTCGATAAAGCCACTGAACTCGCCGAAAAGCTTCTTCGTGATGACACCAATCCCTATGCCGAAAAAATGCAGGCGGTCCTTACCGGGGACAGGCAGGTTTTTCTGAAGCTCTCGCAACCCGTTCCGATCTCCATCGAATATATTCCGGTCATCACTGACGACCGGGCACAGGTCATTTTTGCGGGTGACCCCTATGATATTCTGGCGGAAGACAACAGCCGGAAAGGATGAAACACCCTGAAGACAGCCCGTCTCCCCCACCTTCGACATCGACAGGATGGGGGGAGCGGACAGACTGTGTCGCAATTTCAGAAATTCTTCCACAGAATCCGATGACACCAATTTCTACTTCCCCCTTTTGTAAAGGGGGATCGAGGCGGATTTCAAAGCATCAGATGATATCGGAGAATCACAGTTCCCCACCTCCCCTTGAGGAAGGGAGGGAAGACGAAAAACATTGCGTTTGCGACACAGTCTCGGAGCGCAACTCATTCGGTTTTTCGAACCAGGGGTGTCGTGAGACCGTCCACGCCTTTCAACGAGGTGGACTGTCGGCGGATGACCTGATTTCAAAGTGATTTTCCTCTGTTTTAAAAACGCAAATTGATTTCAAGCTATTATATTTCAAAGACCTTTTTCCAGATAGTTCATTCCAATTTTAATATATAGTTTAAAGACACGCTTATTCTGATGTGATATCACCAGCTTATACCACCTCAATCGATCAGGATCATTTATCCTCTGCAAACACATTCCCTATGCCTTAATACCGAGACCTTTTTGTGTGTTATTTACATAACTTACCATTGTCACTGAAGTGAATTCTCACAATTTATAAAAAAAATCATTTGACACGGGCACGTTCTTCTTGGTAGGTAGTCACATCAATCTTTAATGAGTCGACATGAGCAGCTATATGTTGATGACTCCTTAGTCAGAGTCGGGGGGGTTTATGAGGGGGGGAGCCAAAACTGTGAGGGCATTACACTATGCCCTGGTTGTGCCGGCCGTCTTTTTAGTCTCATCTTTATCTGTCACACACACTTGCCAAGCTATTACGGCCTCTTATGGCCAGCCTTACCAGGGACATCTGGAAGATGGTGTCGTTTTTCCCGGTGAATTCAAGGGCTATCATCTCCGCGACGAAAATAGGTCGTATACTACCCCGGAGGTGGTAGGCGCTCTGCTCGACGCGCTGGAGGCTGTCAGGACCCAGTTTCCTGATACCTGCGATGTGTTCTTGGGCGATTTCACTCTCCAAAGCGGCGGTTCTGCCGCCCATCATCGATCTCACCAGAATGGCAGAGACGTCGACATCGGGATGTACGCCAGGGGAAACCGTCCCTTGAACACTTTCATCCCCATGAACGAGGGAAACCTGGACGCGGCCAAGACTTGGTGCCTGATCGAAAACCTCATCGCTTCGCAACGCGTACAGTATATTTTCCTGGATCGCAGCGTTCAAAAAGTACTCTATGAATACGCTTCCTCACGAGGTTATGAGCAGGCTTACCTGGACCGCGTTTTCGGAAATGTCCGAGGGGCTTTGATCCAGCACATTCGAAACCACGTCGATCATATGCACGTTCGCTTTTTCACGCCCTGGTCCACCCTGGCGGCCCACATAGGGCGCGATGAGACGGACAAGGCGTCGGTTATCGAGATGGCCCAGCAGTCTTATCTGCCCAGGAAGGTCGACTACTACGTCACCGGCTCGGAAAAAGGGCTTGGCGAGCTTGCCGGCAGCTTCGGGGTTTCCACCGAGGACCTGTGCAGATGGAACCATATCAGCCAGTCCAGCGTTCTCGTCCCGGGTAGTTGCCTGGTTTTCTATAAGAGGAGCTTCGAAAGCGAGCCGGTTCTTTTAGCGCGCTCACTTCAACCCGGATTCATCGCACAGGCGCCCGCCGTAAGGATGGCTTCCTTAACCCAGGAACCCCAGTCGCCGAGCATATCCGACTCAACCTTTTCGCGGGATGCCGAACCGGTCGCAAAAGGTGAAGCGTCCGAACAGCAGGGTGATTCAAACCGGGCATTTCAGACCTGTAAAGCCAGAAGAGGCGACACTCTGGATAGAATTGCCCGCCGCAACGGGATCGATATCAAGCTTCTTTGCCAGTTGAACGGTATCAAAGGTACCGCTCCGCTCAAACCTGGCCAGACGGTAAAAACTGCTGCTTCAAATGATTATGCCAGTGCTGAAGATATCGCAACAGATGCGCCCGAGATTGAATCCTCATCTCCGTCTTCGGCGATCCGCTTCGCCTCCGATCCGCAACGTCCCGACTCACCTGCCGTTGCCTATTACAAAGTTAACAGGGGAGGCACCCTGAAAGACGTTTCAAAAAAGACCGGAATTGCACTTTCGTTGCTGTGCCAGCTCAATGGACTCGACAGGGACGCACATGTGCGGACAGGTCAAAAGATAAAGCTCACCCAGTCAAACCTGAAGACGGCAGCCGAAGGGCACAAAAAGACCGGTTCACTGTCTTCATCCATTTGCTTCGACTCCGTTTCCAAAAGGCCTGATTCACCAACTGCCGCCTATTACACAGTTAATAGTAGCGGCACCTTGAAAGATGTTTCAAAAAAGACCGGAATTGCGCTTTCCTCGCTTTGCCAGCTAAACGGACTCGGCCGCGACGCCCATCTCAAGTCCGGCCAGAAGATAAAGCTTACCCAGGCCAGCTTTCCGGTTAAGCCGACCCTTGGGGCCGCCGCATGCACGCTCAAGGGTCCCGCAAAAAAATCCGTGGCCGGTAAGCCCGGCAAACTCGACAGGAAATCCTCGAAATCGGATGAGGCTCGAACCGCTCCGAAACACGTCGCCAGTTCAGGCTCCTCGAAATCGTCTGGCGTGGAAAAATCCAAATTGGGGGAGCCCTCCAAACTGGCGTCAGGGAAGAAGGCTGTAAAGGAAGCTGTCAAGTCGGGCAAATCGGCGACAGCCCAGCGAAAGTCACCGTCCCCAAAAGCTGCGGTGTCCAAAGCTAAGGCCAAGACAGCGGCCCAACCGGCATTAAAGCGTGCGACACTTGCCAAGAAGTAGATTCATTCGGGGCCACCAGGTAATCTGTGTAAAAACTTCCCTGGATCGGCCCTTTCCTTTTTTCGATGTCTGAGATATAAAGAGTAATTCGAGCGGGCGCTATTCGGTGCCCGTTCTTTTTTGCACCGGGGTTTAAAAGGATTAAAGCACCGATTACAATCCAGGATAAAGGTCTGAATTTCAAATGTCCGACAACATGGCAGAAAAAACTGCGCAACTGAGAAATATCGGCATCAGCGCACACATAGATTCAGGGAAAACGACTCTCACCGAGCGAATTTTGTTCTACACGCGGCGCATTCATGCCATTCATGACGTGAAGGGCAAGGATGGTGTGGGCGCCACGATGGACTTCATGGACCTGGAAAAGGAACGTGGAATCACCATCCAGTCGGCCGCGACCTGTTGCTTGTGGGACGATCATCCCGTCAACATCATCGATACGCCGGGCCACGTCGATTTCACCATCGAGGTGGAAAGGGCTCTTCGGGTTCTGGATGGAGCCGTCCTGGTGCTTTGCGCCGTCGGCGGCGTACAGTCGCAGTCGGTTACCGTTGACAGGCAGATGGTGCGCTACCACGTCCCCAGGCTTGCTTTTATAAACAAATGCGACCGAACCGGCGCCGACCCCCTCCGGGTTGCCCGGCAACTCCATGAGAAGCTGAACCACAATCCTGTGCTGCTGCAGATTCCGATGGGCCTTGAAAGCGATCACCAGGGAGTAATCGACTTGGTGACCATGAAGGCACTGACTTTCGAGGGAAAACACGGCGAGGAATTGACCGAGGCGGAAATACCGGCGGAATTCGTCCCCCTGGCAAACGAAAAACGGGCCGAACTGCTTGATGCCGTATCCTTGTTTTCCGATGAATTGACGGATGCGCTCCTGGGCGAGGAGCCGATATCCGAAGATATGGTGCGGGAAGCTATCCGGAAAGGGACCCTGGCACTCAAACTTACTCCCGTTCTAATGGGTTCGGCCTACAAGAACAAAGGGGTCCAGCCGCTTCTCGACGCTGTAGTGCATTACCTGCCCAGCCCGCTCGATATTGAAAACAATGCCTGCGACCTGGATCAGGAGGAAGCTCAGGTTGTTCTCGCAAGCCGGAACGATCTGCCCCTGGTGATGCTTGCGTTCAAATTGGAAGTAAGCCGATATGGACAGCTCACATACGTTCGCATCTATCAGGGAACCCTGAGAAGGGGAGACACTATCGTCAACATGCGGACGAGCAAGGGTGTCAAGGCTGGGCGCCTGGTTCGAATGCACGCCGAAGAAATGGAAGAGATCGAGTTCGCGACCGCCGGCGATATCGTAGCCCTTTTCGGGATTGACTGCGCCTCCGGGGATACCTTCACGGACGGAGAGGTGCGCTACACTCTGACATCCATGCACGTCCCGGCTCCTGTTATCTCGCTTGCGGTAAAACCCAAGGACAAGAAAGCCGACATCAACCTGAGCAAGGCGCTCAATCGCTTCTCTAAAGAAGACCCCACCTTCAAGGTATATATCGATCCGGAAACCTCCGAGACGATAATCTGCGGGATGGGAGAGCTTCATTTGGACGTCTATGTGGAGCGGATACGGCGAGAATACAACGCCGAAATCGAAACCGGCATGCCAAGGGTGGCATACCGGGAATCACCGACCACCAGGGTGGATTTCAACTATACGCATAAAAAGCAGACTGGCGGGGCTGGCCAGTTCGGCCGCATCGGCGGGTTTATGGAGCCGCTTGCAGACGGTGAATTCGAGTTCGTCAATAAGATTAGCGGTGGAGCGATCCCGACTGAATACATACCGGCTTGCGAGAAGGGATTTAAGGCCTGTCTTGCCAAGGGAGGGTTCGCGGGCTTCCCGGTCGTTGGAGTGCGGATCACGATAAATGATGGCGCCTCCCACTCTGTGGACTCATCCGATATGGCTTTTCAGGCGGCCGCCATTGGGGCCTTCCGCGAAGCCTACGGCAGATCGAGCCCCGTGCTCCTGGAGCCCATCATGAGGGTTGTGGTTGAAACCCCCTCCGAGTTCCAGGGTGCGGTGCTGGGGAGCCTGAACCAGAGGCGCGCACTGATACAGTCTACATCGGAGGATGGCGTTTTCTCCTCGGTAGAGGCCGAAGCACCCCTCTCGGAGATGTTTGGCTACTCGACTGCGCTCCGTTCTTCAACCAAGGGCAAGGCTGAATTTACCATGGAATTCTCCCGGTATAATGTGGTCCCCAAAAGCATGCTCGATGAGATTATTAAAAGGGAGAAGGAGAACCGGAAGTAGCGCATTGGGATATTTCTCCCTGATTCTTTGAATTCCTCCGGATTCGGCAATTTACCTCTTTCGGTTCGCTGCGCAGAACATGGAGGTTCGTGAGAGCCTCCAATTAACCGGGGTGTCAGGCACGCGGGGATGGTCGAACTAAACTGGCTCCTGTTCTGCTTTCTTCTTATATATATCGGACAGAGCGTTTTCAACGCCTGGGTCGAGCGTCTGAATCTTATCCATTCTGAAAAACTCGCGGGCAGGGTACCTGGGGGATTCGAAGAATTCATCGACGATGCAAAGCTTGCCAAGGCAAGGGCGTATGCACGGGCACGAACACGCCTGGGGATTTTTGAGCAACTTGCCTCCGATTTGACTCTTCTTGTAGTGCTGCTGTCGGGGGCACTGCCGCTGCTGGCCGGTTTTTCAAATAGAGTGGGGCTGCCACAGATTGCGGCGGGCCTTCTATTCTTTTTCGCTCCGGGGTTCATTAATTTCCTCGTTGAGCTTCCCTTCAGTTACTTTAACACCTTTGTCGTCGAGCAGGAATTCGGCTTTAACAGGTCCACGCTCAAACTCTGGACAGTCGATCTTATCAAGGGGGCGCTGGTTTCGGCAGCCCTTTTCGCGGCGATCTTTTCCCTCCTTCTTCTCTTCATCGCCTGGTGGCCCCGGTACTGGTGGCTTTATGGCTTTTTGCTCCTTTTGGCCGTGCAGTTTCTCATGGCCATACTCTATCCTGTTGTCCTTGCGCCCCTCTTTAACAAATTCGAACCCGTCCGGGACGAGGAACTTTCCGAAAAAATCAGGGCGCTGATGGAGGATAGCGGCATACGGGTGAAAAACATTTTGCAAATGAACGCCGGGCTGAGGAGCCGCCACACAAACGCTTATTTCACTGGAATCGGAAAGACCAAGCAGATCGTGCTCTTCGATACGCTGCTCGCATCGCACACGCAGGAGGAAGTCCTTGCAGTGCTCGCGCACGAAGCAGGCCACTACAGAAAGAAACACGTCTTAAAGCAGCTTCTCCTCTTTGCATCGCTTTCACTTGCGGCCTTTTATGCCACATCGCTCCTCAATCGATGGCCGCTTCTTTTCAATACGTTCGGATTCAGCGCGCCGCTACCCTACGTCGGGCTTTTCCTGGCCGGGATCTTTTTGAGCAGGGCCGGTTTTTTTCTCCAGCCGCTTTACATGAAAATATCGAGACGTTTTGAAAAAGAGGCCGACACTTTCGCGGCAGGCATGCCCGGAGGGGCCGCCCCGATGATACGCGCACTGAAACGGCTCGCCGCCGACAACCTCTCCAACCTCTATCCCCACCCGCTTTATGTCTGGTTTCACTATTCCCATCCACCCGTTATCGAAAGAGTAGCCGAACTGAAAAAAACACAAACCGCGAATGGCACATAATTTGTGCGAATAAAACCCAAAGACCAAGGGCAAAACATTCACCACAGATTGCACGGATTATCACGGATGGCTCGGATAAAATGCCGTCATCTGTGGATTATTGCAGAACTACTTCCTGGCATCGGGCTTTGTAGCGTCAACCGGGGCCTTGTTCGGCTCGGGCTTGAGTACGCGACTGACAAAATCGC
>CAWGZP010000071.1:0-8606 GCA_963826655.1 uncultured delta proteobacterium | reverse complement strand
TAAATTATTAGCCGTCATGTGCTGCTTTTGTTGCCTCATACCATTCACGACATGCCGCTTCTT
Source organism: uncultured delta proteobacterium (assembly GCA_963826655.1). Taxonomy (GTDB): domain Bacteria; phylum Desulfobacterota; class Syntrophobacteria; order Syntrophobacterales; family Syntrophobacteraceae; genus SbD1. Next base: position 8,543 of record CAWGZP010000071.1, on the reverse strand, counting down.
CGTTGAATCACATGTTCCTTTACGGCCACCTCTGCCAGGCGCTGTCTTCATACACCAGACAATACACCAACGTTCCCGATTTCTCCATGGGTGTAAACGTAGTTTTAAATGTCTTTCTGATGGGCATTGGCACGCCGGCCTTCATCATGGTCGCTTCAAACGTCGGCTATGTAATCTCGTTTGTGCCGGTCCTCATCGGCTACTTCCTGCTGCGGCAAAATCATCCTGAATACGCGCGGCCCTTCAAGCTGCCCGAGTACTTTAAATACATCGCCCTGTTCCTTGCCTTCTTATTCACCGTTGTATGGGCTTGGGGCGGCCCGCTCTGGGGTTGGGAATATTACGGTCTCGGCTGGCTGATCATGCTCTCCTATATTCCCCTCTACCTGTATCGGACCATGGTCGAGGACAAGCGGATCGAACAGTTGGCATAAAAAGCCCGGAGCCGGAGTGCGCCGAAAATGTTATTGCCATGGGTGCCGGGAGCTTGTACCGCTTGACCCCGGCGGAGTTTGACTCAAACACAAAACTCGACTGGACGTGGGGCAGGCGTGCCGAGCCTGCCCCACAAAAGTGTAATGTATCATGAGCCAACCCCCGTTGGCTTGAACCGCGCTTAAGAGCACGGAGACGCTTATGTTTACGAAAATATTGATGCCGACCGATGGGTCTCCCTCTTCTTTCGCAGCGGCTCTTTACGCATGCGATCTGCTCAAAATGAATCCGTTGGCCCGGCTGACCATTCTCTACGTTCGCCGGAAGCCCGAGCCCACTTATCGTGTTTACCGGTGGATCGCAGTTGAAGTTCAGCTTAGCGAGGAGGTGAAAAGACGCATATGCGAGGCCGAAGAACGCATCCTGACCCAAACGGAAAAAATTTTCACCGATGCCGGAATGGTGACGGATACCGATCTGGTGATCGGCGCTCCGGCTGAAGAGATCTGCGCTTACGCCGAAAAAGGAGGCTATGACCTGATCGTGATGGGCCCGCAGAGCGAAGGTGGAGAAAAGAGCATGTTTGCAGAAAGCGTCAGCCGCCATGTCGTCCACCTGGCCAGGTGCCCGGTTCTTATCGTAAAGGGGCAGTGAGCAGAAAGAGCAGTGAACGGAAAAAGAAGTGAGTGCCCGATAATTCGCAGGCCGCACTCTTCACTGCTCACTCTTCACTCTCCTTATTGGAGGTGTTGAGATGGGCGGCTCGAAACCCGGAAAGCACTACTCGTCTAAGAGTTTGGAGGCATACGGACTTTCCGACAAGGGGAGTGTTCGCTCTAATAACGAGGATTATTTCGGCTATTACATACCCGCCGATATCGGGGTGAAGGAAAAAAGGGGCAGCCTGTTCGTCGTTTCGGACGGGGTCGGTGGAAGCGCTGCCGGAGAAGCCGCCAGTGCGGAGGCGGTTAATGTTTTGCTCCAGGAATACTATTTCAACCGGCATTCCGAGAAAGTGCCGGAGAGGTTAAAAAACGCGTTCCACTGTACGGCGCTGCATATCTATGATTTATCGGTCTCGCACGCCTGCGCTCGCGATATGAAATGCACACTGACGACCCTTCTGTTGATACAGGACCGCTTCTTTATTACACACGTCGGCGACTCCAAAATCTTGCTTCTGCGCGACGGCCGCATCATTCAACTGACCAGGGACCATAACCTCGTGGGGAAACTCCTGCGGCTCGGATTGATAACGGCGGAGGAGGCCCGCAGCCACCCCGGCAGAAATGCCCTCCTGAGGGCGATTGGCGCAGGCCCCCTGTCAGTCCCGGATTTCAGTTCCGGGATACTGTCTCCGGGAGACCTGTTCTGCCTGGTAACCGATGGGATTTTGGAACATGCGGAAGCCGAAGAACTCAACGCATTTATGCTGGAAGTGGGTCCCTCGCGAGATGGACTTGCCCGGTTGATAGACGAACTCAACAGGCGCGGCGGCTGTGACAACATGACTATCCTGACGGTCAGGGTGAACAGGGTCCCCTGTTGACTGGAAACCCTCTCTAAAGACAAGGCGCCCTCCATCTTTTCTTTTACGCTCCACTCGGACACCTCGCATTCGTGTACAACTTCGCTTCATCTCAATGCCTCCTGGAGTTGGCATTGCCACCCACACCCCCCCCCAAAAAAAGCAGAAGCCCTGAAAAAGGGAGATGCGGCTGGCCGCATGACATCCCGGAGGATACTTGAGCAAGTTACCTTTTCGAAATTGCCAATAAGGGACTTAGTGTGCATAATAAAGTATTAAAATGGCAGTTTATAGGTGAGGAGCAGAGATGATCGGATTTCAGAGGCAGTATCTTGTGGACGAGGAAGGAAATCGAAGAGCTGTAGTAGTGCCGATTTCTGATTGGCAACGGATTGTCGAAGCTCTTGAAGAGCTTGACGATATTCAGGCCTACGATGACGCCAAACAAGAGCCGTCAGAGGCGATCCCTTTAGAACAAGCCGTCTCCGAGATCAATGCAGGGATCTCCGATTGAAATATGAGCTTCTCATCAAAAGGAGAGCTCAGAAGCAGTTAGAGAGCATTCCTCAAGCGAACCGCGACCGCATAATTACGGCCATCCGCTCTCTTGCAGATGATCCGAGGCCGACCGGAAGCATGAAACTCACGGGTAGAGACGCTTGGCGAATACGTATCGGGCGTTATCGAGTCATTTACGAGATACAGGACGCCGCCCTTGTCGTTATGGTAATCTCTGTTGGGCATCGACGAGAAATTTACCGGGATTAAGAAGACCGAAGTCATTCAACAGGCCTCCTTCAGTTTTTGAAAACACTGAGCCGTGGCAGGAAGGCAATCGAGTTATCCGTCAATGCTGACACCCTCTTCTCAGTGCTCGGTTTGGCCCGAACTGGCGCGATCCATATTCACACCGTCGAAACCTTTTGTGGGCCCTGCTTCCAGTCCGCCGAGATCCTCGTTCAATGTTTCCAGTAAAGCACGGCTAACACTACAACAAGGACGATTACCGATACGGCGACGCCGATCGCCGGCAAATTGTTTCGCTTGGCGGGAAGGGTCGCCGCAACCAGCGGAGGATCGGGTTCGTCTATCCATCTCAGATCCGCGTTTTCGGGGTGGCGCAAGTCATTGGACATCTCCTTGGCCGAGCCATAGCGCTCCTGCTTCCGCCGCCGCAGCGCTTTCAGGATCGCAGCCCAGATTCCCGGATGCAGGTCCGGCAACATCGGCGGCAGCGGCTCGGCAGAACTTGTCATATGTTGATTCATAACGGCCATGGGATTATCACCGGTGAACGGAGGCGCACCGGAGAGCAGGTGATAGGTCAGGCAGCCGACGGCGTAGATATCGCTTGCGGCGCTGCCTCGTTCTCCCCTGATCTGCTCGGGCGACATGTACTCGGGGGTCCCCATAAGACCCGAAAAGCCACGCCAGGTCACTCGCGGCGCACCTTCCATAAGCGCTATGCCAAAGTCGACGATCTTCAAATGGCCATCGTCGGCGAGCAATAGATTCTCCGGTTTCAGGTCGCGATGATATACACCATTCTGATGGCAGTAGTGCAGCGTGTCGAGCAGATCCGCCACCATCCGCACGGCCTGATCGATCGGGAACCTGCCTTTATCATTCAGAATTTTCGTCAAAGATTTGCCGTCGACATATTTCAGTACCAGGTAAGGTGGATCCTCTTTTGAAAGCGCCAGTGCCCCCGGTACATCGGGATGGTTCAAAAGCTTTCCAATCTCCATTTCCCGCCTGAAACGCTCGCTTATGGCCGGATCTTGCAATTGATCGGCATAAGGAATTTTAACCACGACCTTTGAACCGGTTTGAAGGTCTTCGGCCAGGAAAACATTTGCGAACCCTCCACGGCCCAGGGAACGAATTATCTTGTACCTGTCGTCAAGAACCGATCCTATTTCCGGCATGTCACCAAACTTTCTCTAAAACCGGCAACGGAGACACCGGCATCAAAAGGGCTGTGCACTGAACGGGCCAGGGCTATTACGGGCTCGAGGCCCGGCCCATTCTTGAGGATCGTGTGGGCGAGCCGGAATGCTTGAACGTATTCTTTTACGACAATTCGCGTATGATCGGGTGAATCTCCCCCCTTGTTACCCTGAGAAGGTCGGTAAATTCGAGTTCCAGCGTGAGGGTGTTCCTCCCGCTTCCGCAGTAGATCGTTCCAGCGTTTCGAAGGCTGCTGTCAAAGATAGCCCTCACGTCGCTGCGCACCGGTATGGGGCCGACCCCTCCGACCTCATAGCCGAGTTCGGCCTGGATCTCCTCGGGAGAAAGGCTGTTGATTTGCCGTCGGTTGACGTTTAAGGCCGCTGCAAGCTTGGGGTACTCGATCCGATCCTGGCAGCGCACGGCTGCCAATACCCGGAAGGAATCTTTTACTTTAAAAACAACGGTCTTGAGCAGGCCGGCCACAAGGGTCGGGGCTATTCTTTCCGCATCCTTGATTGTTCTGACCGCTTCATGCTCGTGAATTTTAAATTTTACACCATTTTGCGACAACAGATCCACAACCTCGTCATATACATTCATCGATATCGTCTCCCGGTACCATTGAACAGTGCCGCATCAGCCCAGCACTTCCGTGCCCGCGTTTCCAGCCACCGCCTTTTCGATTGAGTCAATCGAGCAGATCACCGCGCGTTTCCCCCGGATTTGATGAACTGGACAGTGGCCTCGATTTTGGGCCCCATGGAACCAGCGGGAAAATACCCTTCCCTGAGGTAACGCTCCCCCTGCTCGACCGTCATCCTGCGCAGGAATGTCTCATCGGGTGCCCCGTATGAAATCGCTGCCCCTGCAACGTCTGTTGCAATTAGCAGGACATCCGCCCCTGCTTCTTCGGCCAGCTTGGCGCTGGCGAGGTCCTTATCGATAACTGCGTCGATGCCCTGAAACGCCCTCCCATGCCGGACCACCGCAATCCCGCCCCCGCCGCACGCAATCACTATGAACCCCGTATCGATCAGTTGCTTGATTTCGCGCTTCTCGATTATCGTGATTGGCTTCGGGGAAGCGACCACCCTCCTTATCCCCCCCGGCGTCTTCACGGTGGGATACGTGAGCCTGGAGGCAAAATTTTCGTTGAAAACGGGGCCGATCGGTTTTGACGGCCTGAGGAAAGCCGGATCGTTTCCATCGACCAGCACATAGGTAAGGACGGTCACAATAAGGTTTTCGTGCTCTCCCTGCATTTCGGTCAACTCGTTATCGAGCGTGGATTCGATCATGTACCCGATCTGTCCCTGGGTCTGGGCGACGAGAATTTCGAGAGGGAGCCTTGGAATTTCAGGGCAGGATTCCTGCTGGAGGAGAAGATTTCCTACCTGTGGACCGTTTCCATGAGTGATGATTATGCGATATGTTTTCGAGAGGCGCGCAATCTGGCCGATAGGGACGGAGAGGTTTTTAAACTGCTCCTCTACGGTCCCTCGCTCGCCTTTTCCGATCAGGGCATTGCCGCCGAGGGCGACCAGCATAATCGGTGAAGAGTGAGCAGTGAGCTGTGAAGAATGAGGAGTGAGCCCTGCCAATTGTCATGTCCTCAGTGAAAAAAGTGATCGAATGTATTAATCGAATGTATTAATAATTCATTGATTGCCACCCCAAAACAGGGGCCACCAGTCACCAGTCACCAGTCACTATCCACTGCTTTCTTCACTGAATTTTTCCGCAATCACATCTTCAAGAAAAGGGGGGCCATGGTCTTTGTATTCGTAGCGCACGCGGATTGCGGGCTTGTTTATCCGTAGTAAAGAACTCAGGTCGGCGGGGGTAGAAAAGAGCACCAGGTCGCAATCGGCACGGTTGATCGTTGACTCCAGGTCGGCTATTTGCTGGGCCGAATAGCCCATGGACGGCAACTGGCTTCCGATATCCGGATAGCGCAGGTAGGTCTCCCTTATCGACCCGACTGCAAAGGGCAGGGGATCCACGATCTCAGCCGCCCCGAAATCGCGGGCTGCCATTGTCGCGGCGCCGAAGGGCATTCCGCCATGAGTGATCGTCGGTCCGTCTTCGACGACAAGCACACGCCGTCCCCGGATGCGTTCGGGATAATCGACCGAAATCGGAGATTGCGCCATGATGATGATTGCGTTGGGATTACTTGCGATAATGTTTTTCTTCACTTTTTCGACGTTTACCGGCAGGGCGGTGTCAACTTTGTTTATTACTGCCACATCGGCCATGAGCATGTTCGTTTCGCCGGGGTAATAGAGGAGTTCATGACCGGCCCGATGAGGATCGAAGATCACTATATGAAGATCGGGTGCGTAAAACGGCGTGTCGTTATTGCCTCCGTCCCAGATGACAACATCGGCTTCGGCTTCGGCCCGTTCGAGGATCCGTCCGTAGTCGATTCCCGCGTAGACTACTATGCCTCTTTCGATCAGAAGCTCATACTCCTCACGCTCCTCGATTGTGCATTTGTTGATTTCGAAATCCGTATAGGTCGATAACCGTTGGACCGCCTGCGTCCTCAGGTCACCGTAGGGCATGGGATGCCGGACAACTACGATTTTCTTGCCGAGTCCCTGCAATATTTCAGCGACTTTGCGGGTGGTTTGAGATTTCCCGCAGCCGGTCCGGACGGCGCAAACGGCAACGACGGGCTTCTTGGACTTGAGCATGGTGTAGGTGGCGCCCAGGAGAATGAAATCGGCCCCCTCGGCCATAGCTATGGCCGCCTTGTGCATAACCTCCCCGTAAGTGACGTCGCTGTAGGAAAAGGCGACAAGGTCGATTCGGTGTTCGCGGATGAGCCTCGCCATGTCCTGTTCCGAATAGATCGGGATCCCATCGGGGTAAAGCTCTCCGGCCAGCTCCGGCGGATATGTCCTCCCCTCGATGTTGGGTATCTGGGCTGCGGTGAAGGCAATCACGCTGTAGCGCGGATTTCCCTTGAAATAGACGTTGAAGTTATGAAAATCGCGTCCCGCGGCCCCTACGATTATCACTTTTTCAATCACACAACTCACCCCGCACTCTTCACTCCTAACTATTCACTAATCACTAATCACTATTCACCAGTCACTAACCACTGCTCTCAGGCGTTCCAGGAATTCCTGCCTCGGAATCTCCCTGGCGCCAAGACTTTTTAGGTGTTGCGTCGCAGTCTGGCAGTCTATGAATTCGAACCCGCGCTCGGTTGCGAATCGCACGAGGTGCGCGAGGGCGACCTTTGACGCGTCGCTCATGGATGAAAACATCGATTCGCCAAAAAATGCCCTGCCCATTGCAACCCCGTAGAGTCCCCCAACCAGCCGGCCCGAATGCCAGGTTTCAAACGAATGAGCATATCCAAGCCGGTGCAGCCCCACGTAAGCATCGATCATTTCCGCGGTTATCCAACTCTCTTCGCGGGTTTGAGCGCATGCAAGAATCACGTCTTCGAACGCCCGGTCCATCGTAACCGTGAAAACATCTTTTTTTATAACTCGCCTGAGGCTGTGGGAGGTTTTGAACTCATTGGGGAAAAGAACCAGCCTGGGGTCGGGGGACCACCACAGGATCGGGCTGGGCTCTGAGTACCAGGGGAAGATCCCGTGAGCGTAGGCGAGCAGGAGCCGCCGGGTCGAAAGATCTCCACCAAAGGCCAGAAGACCACCTGGTTCGGCGTGTGAAGGGTGCGGGAAAATGAGGTCGTATGTGAGGCGGTAAACCGGCATATCTAAGTCAGAACGTTCCTCTATCCCTCGGATCTGCGAGCAGTTGTTTTTTAGGCCGACAGCCCGTCGATCTTACCAACCGGTATCCGTTCGGCATCCGTTTCCCTTAAGTCGTCAGCTCCTGTTCGACATTTTGTACAAGGACCTTGTCAGGAAACTGGAAGACCAGGTTCTCGGTTCTCAGAGCATCCTGATCGTCGGAAAGCGCTTCCTCGGGCCTGAAAATCTTTACCCGGCCGCCTTTGATCAGCTTACCAAACAGGATTTCGTCGGCCAGTATATCCTTGATTTCAGACTGGATGAACCTTGCAAGCGGCCGCGCACCGAAATTAGAGTCATAGCCCGATTCAGCAAGCCACTTCCTGGCCGCCGGGCTAAGCTCGAAGCGGATATTTTTCTCCGCGAGCTGCTCTTCGACTTCGTTCAGGAACTTGTCGACGATGCGCTCCATTATCCCGAGGCTCAAGCCGTTGAACGGAATAATTCCGTCGAGACGGTTGCGAAACTCCGGGCTGAAAAGATTCTCAACGGCCTTCATGCCCTTGGCCACCCGTGTATCCTGCAGTTCGCCGCCCGCGAACCCGATCAGGGGCGAGTTCATCTCCCTGGCGCCGGCGTTTGAAGTCATGAGCAGGATCACATTTCTGAAATCGGCTTTCTTGCCGTTATTGTCGGTCAAGGTGGCATGATCCATCACCTGGAGCAGGATACTGAACAGATCGGGGTGCGCCTTTTCGATTTCATCCATCAGCAGGACAGTGTGAGGCTGCTTGCGGACGGCGTCGGTCAAAAGTCCCGCCTGGTCAAAACCTATGTACCCCGGAGGAGCCCCGACCAACCGCGAGACCGTGTGTTTCTCCATGTACTCGCTCATGTCGAACCGCAGGAAA
>CAWGZP010000070.1:0-70659 GCA_963826655.1 uncultured delta proteobacterium | reverse complement strand
AACTGACTATTACCCACACGTGGTGCCGGGGGGCTATGGGTCATCCTTTAAATATGGGCGCAGGACGACAAAAGTATTAGTTATATCGGTTAAACGCTGGATACCTCGCCATAGAACCGTGGTGCCAGGTTCTCCGTCGCCCTTGCGGCCTAAAAAGCCACCGAGAGAGGCTACCATTCTGATTGCTTCCCGCAGGGTGGGTGGTTCCTTGCCAGGCATCTTTTTGCCTTGGTTCACAAATATATATAGGGCCTTCCATTCGGCCTCTTGAAAGAAGATCGTGCAGGGATGGTCTGGAACTTCACAACCGAGTTTGGTCAAATGATAGATCCGCCACGCAACTATCATATCAATAGCGAGGCAAGCTTCAAGGCCCTCGGTGCTCTCAAGCCGCCGGTCCTCAATCCTACACCCGCTCTTAACGGTCCGATGATAAACCTCAATGCCCCAGCGTTTAGCATACCATCCCAGTCGTTCGCAGGCGTCCTCAAGGGTATGGACTTCCACAGTGGTAAGGAGCATCCATTTCAAAGGAGATTTGACCGCCATGGGATAGTCGATTTCTTTGGCATAGACCATCCAGACTTTTACGGAAGGGTAGCCTTTGGTCTTGGGGGGCTTGAGTGTGACCGGAGCATAACGAATCTCGAGTTTGGCTTCACGTTCGAGTTGGCATCCTTTTCGGGGAATATGAACCACGTGAATGCCGGCAACGGGCTGCTTGGCCATTTCCTCCCAAAGAAAGGCCGTCTCGGTTTTCCGGTTCCGGGATTGCTCACAACGCACCAGAAGCTTCGGCCCATCAGGATTTTTAGCGGCCTCCAAAAACAGCTCATAAATGTCCGATTCCCGATCCCCTACGCTGACCAGCATAGTCTCGGGGCAAATCTTTTGGACCTCGCAGGTTGCCTGATAGCTCCTGAGCCATTTCATACTTTCCTTCTGCTCGATGGGCAATTCTTTCCTGCGATCCTTTTTCCCTATATCCTGGGGGTCACGCGCCCAGCATTGCACATCGAGGAGTCCAAGAGGGGTACCGTCCGTGGTAAATGCCATCGTGTCATGGACAAGCAGCCCAATGGATGCATCTTTTCTGTTGCTGATTGGACCCAACCCCTCGGCGGCTCTATGTGTAGTATAATTCACGCTGGTCGTATCCTGCACGGCCAGGACAACCTTATGGTTCTTTATGCGCTGAACGGCCGATTCAACGTGAGCACGAAGCACTTCGTTCATAGTCACTCGATCATTTCCAAAAAAACGATATGCAGCTTTAGCCTTTGCGTGCGACCCACAAGCTTGGGGGATCGGAGCCTGAGGTTGGCCATAAAAATCGCGCACCAGTTGGAAAAGGCGTCTGCTGAGGCGTGGATCATAGAGTTCCACTGTCCCCAGTTCCTCTTCCACCCAGTCGGCGGGCTCGTCAATGGCACTCGATCTTTGTCCGAGTCCAAGCCGTGGCTCTGTGCACAGGATTTCTTGCCAGTCTTTGCGCAAAGGGTAGAGGAATATCTCTTTGGGGCCGCCATTGTCACGCTCACTAGCCCTACGGCCGCTGGTCTGCCCGACGTGTATCCAGTTTGCAGCACGGTAACTCGTCCCAGAAAATCGGTCCGGATCGACGAAGGTTTCCAGCGCGACCGGTTCAATGCCGTAACGGCTCACCCAATCCTGAGCTACACGGTTGGCGCATCGACTCAGCAAGTACGAGGCCAGATTGTGCACATGGATTTTGGGCACAAGCAAAAAGCGGCTGTTACACACTACGCGTTGCAGATTAGTTCTTCGAGCCCCCTGTGTCCAGCCAATGAATTCGTCCCGTGCCCTGAGTGCCCAGGCTGCGCTGCTGAAACTCAGGGCGCCGATATAGCCGTAGACCGAACTATGAATAAGATATCGTATCTGCGCCCCGAACAGAGGTCCACTTCCGAGATAGTGATACTCGTCCGTAAGATTTTTCCAAACCCCGAACGCTTTGCTGTAGCGACTCGTGACCATCTCAATCTCAATGCGACCCAGATCGGCGAGATCACAAGTGAAATCGGAGCCATGGAACGAACTGGTTTGCACTGTCTTGAGTCGAGGTTCAAGCCTGCGGCTCCTGTCGGAGTGAGGAAGATCGATGACGCCTTCTTTGTCCAAGGTGATCAGAGCCTTACGGCAGGCAGCTTCCTTGAGCCTCCCGCTGGCGGCCGTCCAGTCATTCCATTCGCAGATCTGACGAGACAAAGACCGTCTCGATATCGAGGGGCTCTCGTTCAGTGTCTGACGAATCCGATGGAGCGTATCCGATTTGAAGTCAAGGCCATAAGTCCGCATGACCCGGATATTGCCACAAAGCGGCAGCGGGGTCAAGTGTGTCCACAGCAAATTAAATCTTTCAGTTCCACCATTCTCCCTGGTTCCAAATCTCCACGATGGGGGCATGTGTGGGTAATAGTCAGTTTACAAAAGGGGGGTGATTGCCACGTCTTTTCATGGTTTCAGGGTGTCCCGAAGGGACATGAAAAGCTGTCTCGAAAAGTTCCTTTTCTCTCGTTTCAGGGTGTCCCGAAGGGACATGAAGAGCTGTCTCGAAAAGATTTGATGGGTTGCGCTCCGCTCCAGCCATCCTACGGATCTACGGATCTTTTCATGGCTTCAGGGTGTCCCGAAGGGACGTGAGATACTGTCTCGATTTAACGCTGAAATGTAAACATCTCCCCATGGTCTATAAACCGCTCTTTCCAACCGCTGACCCTTTTACGCCGCCGGGAAAGGCGGCTATGATCCAGCGCCGCCGTGGGAGGCGGGGCTACCATAATCAATCGTTTTTTCTCTTCGTGAAGTATGCTATTAAGGGGCGCACTTGGAGTTATTTCTTTTTTAGTCAGGCTGTGGTCCCTTCAGGGGGGAAAGGTTATGAATGGAAACCGGGGGGGTGGTGTCCAGCTATAAGGAGTCTCTTGACTATCTGTACGGACTTCAGAAGTATGGAATAAAATTCGGCCTGAACTGTACGAATAAGCTTCTTGCCAGGGTCGGAAACCCTCACCACAAACTCCGCTTTATTCATATAGCCGGCACCAACGGCAAGGGCTCGACAGCAGCTATTCTGTCCCGCATTCTCCGTGAGCACGGGATCAAGGCCGGGCTCTATACTTCCCCCCACCTCGTGCGCTTTGCAGAACGATTTCGTCTAAACGACGAGGAGGTATCGACAGAGAGAATATTACAGGTTTTCGAAAAAATCCGGGCGACCCTGGACGAGAGCCAGTCGCCAACGTTCTTCGAAATGACAACCGCGATGGCTTTCCAATACTTTTTCGAGGAGCAGGCCGATTTCGTCATTGCGGAAACCGGAATGGGAGGCCGTCTCGACGCGACAAACGTCATCAGCCCCGAGGTTTGCGTGATTACCAATGTCGGTTTCGATCACCAGCAGTTTCTCGGATCGACTCTTTCTTCGATTGGCCGCGAAAAGGCGGGAATCATCAAAAAGGGGATACCCGTCGTGACCGGCGCGCTCCAACCCGTCATACAGGGGATTCTGAAAACGGCCTGTATGGATAAGGCCGCGCCCTTGTACCGGTTCAAGTCTGAATTCCGCGTGAGGCGCAACTCCAATGGCTCCTTTCAATACCAGGGCATCGAGAGGCGGTTGCCCTCCCTTAACCTGAATCTGATGGGCCCTCACCAGGTAGGCAATGCCGCGCTGGCGCTTGCGGCACTTGAGGTGCTCGAACAAAAGCACATTATTTCGCTCCGGCCGGAGAGAGTCGAGCACGCAATGCGCGAGGTGAAATGGCCGGCAAGGCTCGAGGTCCTCGAAACTAATCCGACGATCATATTGGATGGGGCGCACAATCCGCAGGGGGCTGAATCTCTTCGCATTGCTCTGAAAGAAGATTTCACGTATAAGAAGCTTCATCTTGTGATGGGAATAATGGCCGATAAGGATATTGTGGGGATCCTCAGGAGATTGCTGCCTTTGGCTGAAACCGCCATTTTCACCAGGCCCCGATACAGCAGGGGCGCAAATCCCGATGATGTCCGAAAAATGGCCAGGCCTTATATACAGAAGTATTACGTGATCCCCGAGGCGGCCAGCGCCATTCAGGAAGCAAGGAACATGGCCCGGCCCGACGATCTCATCTGTATTACAGGCTCGCTCTATTTTGCGGGGGAAGTAAAGCAAATTTTCGGGGAGCCGGCCTCGTGAAGCAAATCTTTGTTAGACAACCGATCTCATTGACTGCTCTAGCGTTTTGTCTGCTGGCGCTGTTGGCCTTCCGGGCGTGCCCGGCTTTGGCTGCGGGCCAGGAGGGCACTGGGAAAGCCCTCAAAATTAGCGTTTCCCCCCAGGCTCAATGGAACATTGAAGCCGACAAGCTATCGCATGACCAGGAAAAACAGCTCTATATAGCCGAAGGCAACGTGAAAATAAGCGCCAAGGACAGGACGATAGAAGCCGACTATGCATCGGTCAACGAAAAGACGCGGCAGGCCGACCTCAATGGCAAGGTTACCGTTCAGTATGGGAGAAACTGGCTCAAGGGCGAACACATAATTTGGAATCTGGATTCCGAGACCGGTTACCTGGACTCCGGGATCATATATTTCGCTGAGAATAATTTTTTCGTCCAAGGGAAATCGATAGCGAAAACCAGCCCTAGCGGATTTGAACTCAAGGAGGGATTCATCACCAGTTGTAATCCGGCAGATCCTGACTGGAAAATCCAGTTCAACCGTATGCAGGTTACCGTGGGAGGGACGGCGTGGACTTACGACACCTCTCTGTGGGCTACCAGCCTTCCCGTCGCCTATTCTCCGATACTTGCGGTGCCCGTGGAAAAGGATCGCCAGTCCGGTTTTTTGTTTCCCTGGGCGGGAAATTCCAGCCTCGACGGGTACGAGTTCGAACTCCCTTATTACTGGGCTATGCGCAATGACATGGATTTGACCGTCTATGCCCATTACATGCAAGACCGCGGGGTAATGGGAGGGGGCGAGTACCGCATAAACAGCGCCGAATGGGGCAGGGGCGTCTGGATGTTCAATTACCTCGACGACCACATCGACAAAACGACATTACTCGATCACGGATACCCATTCCAGACCGAGGACCGCTACTGGGTGCGCGGCCGCCAGGACATTACGTTGCCCTGGGATATTTCGGCAAAGATAGATTTGGATTATGTAAGCGACCGGAATTTTCTCCAGGAATTCTCGAGGGGATCCTCCTCTTATCTCAATTCGGACTCGGTGTTTCGCCAATATTTCAGCCGTGGAATCCTGTACGATGAGGCTTCCCTTGTGCGAGAATCCACCTTCTACCTTGAAAAGCGAGGCGAATCGTACCTTTTGAGCATGGACACCCGGTACTGGGAAAACTTGCAGAGTTCGGCGGCGCCGGGAACGATCGAGAAGCTGCCGGAATTCGCCTTTACCATAATCCCAAAGCAGGTTGACGATACACCACTCTATTACTCTCTTCAAAGTTCGGCCGTAGATTACTGGCGCCAGGAGGGCACTGCCGATCAGCGACTCGACGTCTATCCCCGGTTCTACTACCCCCTTCACTGGGGGAATTATTTGGACGTGCAACCGTCGGCCGGTTTTCGTGCCGACGCTTATTCGATACAATGGGACCAGAACGATCCCGGCAACTTCACCGAGCGCGTCATTCCGGATGCCAGGGTAGATATGAGCACCCGCCTCGACAGGGAATTCCAAACGAATTTCGAGGATTTTACGGCATTCCAGCATGCTATCCGCCCCGAGGTCTCATACGAATATGCGAACCAGGCCGTGTATGGCCAACTGCCTCAACTCGACCGGCTTGACGAGAGCCAGGCCAGGAACGGCATTCGCTACGGTTTCACAACTTTCCTCACGGGCAAGGAAGTGCAACCGGGTCCGGCAGGAGATCAGACGACCTACAGAGAACTGATCCGGTTTCGCATGTTTCAGTTCTACAATGTTGAATCGCCGGCGGTGGAGGACCCGATATTCACCACCAACAACATCACGCCCAAGGGATTTTCACCCGTGGGCATCAGGCTCGATGTCATGCCGAAAAAATACCTGACCTTATCCTATGATGTAGATGTAGATTTGACCGGCATCGGTCAGGGAGAGGCCCAGGACCTCTCACTGACTCTCGACAGCGGCAAGGGCGATGTCCTCAGGCTCGACTACGAGCAGATTCCCAACCTTTCTGTAAACGAAGCCACGGTCTCCACGACTTTCAAGGCATATGAGAACATTTTCCTCAACACCTACCACGATTACTCTTTCTCTGAGGGGTTGATCTTCACGCAGGGATACGGGATAAGGTATGTGCGGGGATGCTGGGGGGTCGGCGGTGGATTTGAAAGGGAGGGAAATGACAACCGGTTCATCTTTACGGTTGACCTGATGGGGATCGGCAGTATTGGTGAGCCGCACTTCTTCGGCCGGGCTTTGTACAGTGAGCCCCGCCCCGGGTACCAGTATCCCGAGAGCTGGCTTCTTTCGCACTAGGGTTCATTTTTTCCTTGGTTCGAACAAAACCGGCTTGACAATATGGTAATACAACCAGTATTATTTACAGCTTTGAGGTTAATTCTCACAGATTCCGGAGTGCTCGTAGATGAAAACGCAAAGCGCTAAGTTCGAACCGCAAGGGCGCAAATGGATAATCGTTAACGCCGAGGACCAGGTACTGGGCCGCCTTGCAAGTCAGATCGCCATGCGAATCCGCGGCAAACATCTGCCCACTTTTACTCCGCACGTGGATACCGGCGACTTCGTAGTCGTGGTAAACGCCGACAAGGTCAAGCTGACCGGGGATAAGTGGAACCAGAAAACTTACTACCGTTACAGCGGCTATATGGGCGGGATGAAGGCCACCGTTGCCCGTAAGCTAAATGACGAACATCCCGAACGGATGATCCGCCTTGCGGTCTGGGGAATGCTCCCCAAGAACAGGCTTGGCCGCAAGTTGATAAAAAAGCTCAAGATCTACAGTGGCCCCACCCATCCGCATGAGGCTCAACGGCCCGAGAACTTTAAACTCATCGAGAAATACAGTTAGGAGACACTTTTAGATGCCGGAACAACGCTTTTACGCCACAGGCAAAAGGAAGACCTCGATCGCGCGGGTATGGCTCAAACCCGGAACAGGTCTCATCCTCATAAACAAAAAGCCGGCCGACAGCTATCTGGACAGGGAAACGAGCAAAATGGTAATTGCCCAGCCCCTGGTCCTGACGGGTACACTTGGCAAGGTGGACGTCTCCATAAACGTACTGGGCGGAGGGATTTCCGGCCAGGCGGGAGCGATTCGCCACGGTATTTCGAAAGCGCTCCTCGAACTCAACCCGGAATACAGGGAGACATTGAAACGGGCCGGTTTCCTCACGCGCGACTCGCGCGTCAAGGAACGAAAAAAGTATGGCCGCAAGAGCGCCAGAGCACGATTCCAGTATTCGAAGCGTTAATACCGGTCCAGGGATTAAACGGTTTTTTCCGGACCGCTGTTTTCAACCGGGCAACCGAGACCGATTTTTTCGGATTGAATATGGGGCGGTGCACCTGCGTGCACGCGCCCTTTCATTTTTTATGAAAAGGCAGTTTTATGCTGAAAGTGGCGATCGCCGGGGCAACCGGCTATACCGGAATAGAGCTTGTGCGCATACTCTGCACGCATCCATCGGTCCGGATCTCCATGATCTCCTCCAGGCAGCAAAAGGGGCTGCGCTTCGACGATTTCTACCCGGCCCTCAAGCGACACTGCGACCTGGTGTTTGAAGACACGGACCCCGAAAAGCTTGCCGCATCCGCCGATCTCGTCTTTACGGCCCTGCCGCACGAGGCCGCCATGGACATAGTACCGGGTCTGCTGGACCGTGGCGTCAAGGTCGTGGATCTCAGCGCGGATTACAGGCTGAAGGACCCGGAGATTTATGGAGAGTGGTACTCGGCGCATAAAACACCGTGGCTTTTGAAGGAGGCCGTTTATGGCCTGCCTGAACTATACAGGGAAAAGATCCGCACTGCCAGGCTTGTCGCAAATCCGGGCTGTTATCCGACCAGCGTTATTCTGGCTGTCGCACCGGTACTCCGGCACGCACTGATTGAACCCGAAACGATAATTGCAGATTCCAAATCGGGAGTATCCGGGGCCGGTCGGGGGATGTCCCCTGGGGTACACTTCTGCGAAGTAAACGAGGGCTTTAAGGCCTATAAGGTGGCTGAACACCGCCACACGCCCGAAATCGAGCAAGAGATCGGCATTCTGGCCCAAAAAACCGTCCGGATCAACTTCACACCACATCTCGTCCCGATGAGCCGCGGTATTTTGAGCACTGTTTATTCCAACTTGAAGGAAGGGGTCGGGGCCGGCGACGTGGCTGCGGCCTTCCAGGACTACTACAGGGACGCGCGCTTCGTTCGCCTCAGTGATCCCGGCCGGCTGCCGTCATCTCTTCAGGTGAGGGGCACCAATTACTGTGACCTGGGCTGGCGGGTTGATGAACGTACTGCACGACTCGTCGTTATCTCGGTCATCGACAATCTTACCAGGGGAGCGTCCGGCCAGGCAGTCTGCAATATGAACATCATGTATGGATTTCCGGAGGACGCCGGACTCCAGGAAGCGCCGTGGCAACCTTGATTAGTGACTGGTGATTAGTGGGTGGTGATAAGCAGGTAGTGATTAGTGACTGGTGACCAAGCTATTTCATGGGTTGGAATGAACGCGCATGATCCAAAAGACCGGCGCAACATAAAACTCGTTTTCGAATACGACGGCGCTGCATACCACGGATGGCAGAGGCAGGCAGGCTCACTCTCCATCCAGGAAGTTATCGAGACACGCCTGGGGGTCATGCTCGGACACAGTGTGAATGTATGCGCATCCGGCCGAACCGACGCCGGGGTACATGCCAGGGGACAGGTAGTCAATTTCCGTACGCGGACCCACCTGGCGCCAGATCAGATCCTTAATGGTCTCAACAGCCTTCTTCCCAACGATATCGCAGTGCTGAAGGCCGATGAGGTGGACGAATCTTTTCACGCACGCTTTTCAGCCATAAGCAAGGTCTATGAGTATCATATACTTAACCGCGTGGTCCCCTCCGCTCTCCTGCGCAATTATGTCTGGCATGTCCGCCACCCTCTTGCACTGGCGCCGATGGAGGACTGCCTGAAAATGATTCGCGGCCGAAATGACTTTTCCGCCTTTATGACCTCCGGCACCCCGGTATCCTCGACCGAGCGCAACATGCTCAGGGCCGTGATAGAGCAGCCATGGCCCGACCGGCTGAGATTCACTTTCGAAGCGAACGGTTTTTTGAGACGCATGATCAGGAACCTTATGGGTACAATAGTTGAGGTCGGAAAGGGAAAGCGGACAACCGGCGACTTTGAGCGCATTATCGGGAGCGCAGACCGCAAGCAGGCTGGGATGGCGGCGCCTGGCCATGGTTTATACCTCGTTTCCGTCAATTACCCGGAGAGCTAAAGATAATTTCACCAGAGGGAATAAAATGAGAATATCTGGAACAATCGGCAGGATTAAACCCTCAGCGACTCTGTCAATCAACGCCAGGGCCAAGGCGCTCAAACGAAGCGGCGTCGATATTATCAATTTCTGTGTTGGGGAACCCGATTGCGATACCCCTAAAAATATTTGTGACGCTGCGATCGAAAGCATCCACAGCGGCCAGACCAGGTATACGGCGGTCGGAGGCGTAGACGAATTGAAGGAGGCCGTATGCCGTACCGTAAAGGCCGACTACGGTCTTACCTACGGGCGGGAGAACGTTCTCATCTCGTGCGGCGCAAAGCATGCCCTATATAACCTGTTCATGGCCCTGCTCGACCCCGAAGATGAAGTCATCATACCTTCGCCTTACTGGGTGAGCTATCCGGACATGGTCAATCTCACAGGCGCAAAAACTGTCACGGTAGCCTGCCCGGAGGAAGACGGTTTCATACTCCGGCCCGAAGCGCTCGAGAGGGCCATCACCCCGAACACACGGCTCCTGATTCTGAACAGCCCTTCGAATCCAACCGGAAAATATTACGGCCACGATGATCTCAAAGCACTGGCCGAGGTGCTTGTGCGCCATGAAAACGTACTGATTGCAAGCGACGATATCTATTACCGCATCATTTTCGGCGGGCGGGAATGGGTCAGCCTGGGGATGATCGAGGAAAAGCTGCGCAGCCGCATATTCATCATAAACGGGGTCAGCAAAAGCTACCGGATGACCGGGTGGAGAGTGGGCTACCTCGTGGGCGATCCAACGGTAATTAAGGCGGCAACTGATTTTCAGAGTCAGGTTACCAGCAATGCGAGTTCGATATCCCAGTGGGCAAGCGTCGAGGCTCTCGCAGGAGATCAGGAGTCGGTCAGGGAAATGGTGCAAATCTTCGAATCCCGCTGCCGGGCAGTACTGGAACGTATTTCCGGCCTTCCAGACGTTACATGCCCCGAACCGGGCGGCGCATTCTACGTTTTCCCGAACTTCAGCGCCCATTTCGGGAAAAAGTACGGAGGCAATACGATAGAAGGGTCTTTGGATCTTGCAAACTATCTGATGGAAGAAGCGCACGTGGCGGTAGTTCCCG
The DNA here is from genome assembly GCA_963826655.1 of uncultured delta proteobacterium. Lineage (GTDB taxonomy): Bacteria > Desulfobacterota > Syntrophobacteria > Syntrophobacterales > Syntrophobacteraceae > SbD1. The sequence continues at coordinate 60,060 of CAWGZP010000070.1, read as the reverse complement.
GAAGCGCGTTCGGCGAAGACAAATGTACCAGGTTCTCCTATGCGCTCTCCATGGATGAAATCGACCGGGGATTCGACGCTGTCAAAAGGGCACTGAAAAAACTTGGCTAAAGAGAGTGCGCAACAGGCAGTGAGCGGAACATGACCCGACACTCCGTCTTGTCTTCGATCTCCAGCCGCTCTAGGCCGGGACACTATCTTTTTCTTGTTTTGCTTTGCCTGGCTTTCTTCGTTCCGGGTTTTTTCACCCTTCCGCCGGTGGACCGGGATGAAGCGAGGTTTGCCCAGGCAACCAGTCAGATGATCGAGACCGGGGATTACGTCCGGATATATTTCCAGGAAGAAGCACGCAATAAAAAACCGATCGGCATTTACTGGCTCCAGGCCGCGAGTGCCGCAGTTTGCGGGTCTGCCCAATATCGAAAGATCTGGCCGTATCGCATCCCATCCTTTTTGGGAGCAATTATTTCCGTACTGTTAATGTTTGCAATGGGCAAACGGCTCTTCGGCGAGAGGGCCGGTTTGCTCGGTGCCGCTCTAGGCGCAAGCTCGCTTCTTTTGGTAATGGAGGCGCACCTTGCCACGACCGACGCAGTGCTGCTTGCAACGGTTGTGGCCTCACAGGCAGCCCTGAGCAAATTCTATTTGCGGGGCGACCAGGACAGGCCGCCGGGGACCGGGGCTTTTCTTACCTTCTGGATAGCACAGGCCGCAGGAATTCTCATAAAGGGACCCGTCACCCCTTTGATCAGCCTGTTGACCATCGGCTGCCTCTCAACAGCCGACAGGGACCTCGGATGGCTGAGGGGAATGAAGCCGCTTTACGGCCTGGCGATAGTTGCCGCACTTGCAAGCCCTTGGGCGATTGCCATTGGCCTTGCCACTCGGGGGACTTTCTTCCAGCAGGCGCTGGGGGGTGACCTGATGTCCAAAGTGGCATCGGGCCAGGAATCACACGGATTTCCGCCCGGCTACTACCTCCTTTTAATGCCGCTTACCCTGTGGCCGGCATCGGCGCTGGCGGGAGCATCTGTTTTCAGGGCATGGAAATCGCGGTCCACTCCCGCCGTACGGTTCTGCCTTGCATGGATAATACCCGCCTGGATTCTATTTGAACTGGTCCCAACGAAGCTCCCGCACTACGTGTTGCCGCTCTATCCCCCATTATGCCTTCTGATCGCGCATGCCATAGTTTGCAGCGAGAATGACAATAGCCCCGAGACCCTCGGATTTGGCTCCAAGCTCTTTAAGAGCGGGTATATCACCTGCCAACTGGTCATCGTGTTCCTTAGCCTCGGGGCACTTGCCCTCACATGGTTTCCTGACCACCGTTTGAGACTGCTCGGCCTTGTCCCGGTGGCCTTGGGGGTTACGGGGGCCGCGCTTTCCACCTGGAAATTTTTCAAGCGCCGCTACGTGCACGCAACTGCCGTCGCAATAGCCACGACCGCACTGGTCCTTGCCCTTTTATTTCAATGGATATTGCCCGATGCCGATTGGCTATGGCTCAGCAGAAACGTCGCCAATGCGGCACAGCAGCGCGCGGGCGGCAATGCCTTGCTTTGTTCGTCGGGATACGAAGAACCGAGCCTGGTTTTTTTGCTGGGGACCCGAACCTTGCTCACCAGCCCGGGCGGGGCCGCCGCCTTTCTTAGAAACAACCCCGAAGCCGTGGCCCTCATAGCCGCCGGCGAGGATGACGATTTCAAACGCCGGGCGCTGAATCAGGGGGTCCATGTACGGTTGGCGGGCGCGTTCTGCGGGTTTAACTATTCAAAAGGGCATATGATGGTCTTACGCTTATATGGGACCCGACCGGACGAAAGCACCGGAGACGGCGGATGAATCGATTCCAATTTCGTGGCCCACAAACGATTTATCTTTAAATGGAGCTGCTTTGAGAGTATTTGTTTCCTCTTTTTCGAGGATAATAAATTCACGTTAACCGGTGGGCCTTCAGAAGATAAGCAGATGAAAACAGTATTATACCTTGTAATGATTTTACTCTTTTGCGCGCCGGCCTGTTCGGCGCTTGCCCAGCAGTCCAGGCCTCTTCCGATATATCCCCAAAGCGGGCCAAATCGCGCGTCCGAGTGCCTCCGCGAATGAAAGAGCAATTAAGCTCTATGAACTGGCAAGAAACGCTAACCCGAGGCTGCGATGGGACTCCTGCCTGGCTGCAAAGGCCGTCATGCGCGCCAGGCGAATGGTGAGCCGGGGCTATTTTGAGCACGAGGACCCGAAAACCGGAAGAAATCCAGTCTGGGCCACGGTCAACCAATGTGTTCCCATAGAGCGAAGAAGGTTCAAAGTCCCCGCAGGCGAAAACCTGGCAAAGGGTATCGACACCCCGAGCAATATTCACAAGGCTCTCATGGCAAGTCCCACTCACCGGAAAAACATCATGGATCCGCGCTTTAACCACCTTGGCGTAGGCTGTTACGATAATGTCTGCGTCGAGTTGTTCCTCGGCTATTAGGACTAACCGGCTTGACACATTGTATTCTTTGATATATCCAGCATAATACTTGCCGGGAAAGGACCAGTTCGCCCCGGCCAGCGCCAATCCGGAGCTAAAAGCCCTTCTTAACGCAATACTTCAACTCTGAGATGCATATATTATTCCCTGGGCAGCCGACCGCGGCGCAGGCCCGGTTTTGCCGAAGTTTCGGCAACCTTTCAATGGAAACGTGTTGAGGGGGTATAGATGATAATCGGCCTCGATGTAGGGGGGACCCACACAGACGCAGTGCTGATCGGAGATGGCCGCATCCTGCGTCAGGCCAAGGTCCCGACTGACCATTCCAATCTTTTCGATTGCGTATGGAGAGCACTTGACGAAGTCATCGGAGATGTCGCGCCGGGATCTATCCGCCGCGCGGTCCTTAGCACAACTCTTACCACCAATGCCATTGCCGAGGGAAAACTCGCAGAAACCGGCGTGGTTGTGTCGGCTGGGCCAGGCATAGACCCGGCCAATTTCCGAATCGGCAGCAACTATTATTGCGTATCGGGATCGATCGACCATCGGGGGCGAGAGGTTCAGCCCGTGAAGGAATGGGAAATCGAGGAGATAGGCGCAAAATTTCTTGCCGAAGGGATCTCTCAGGTTGCTGTAATATCGAAGTTTTCGGTGCGAAACCCGGATCATGAACTTAAGATGGCGCAAATTTTGAGCCGTTCGTGCGCCCATGTGGTGATGGGTCACCGAATCTCGGCAAACCTCAGTTTCCCCCGCCGAATTGCCACGGCATGGCTCAATGCGGCCGTTCATCCTGTTCACAGGTCGTTTTTCGAGGCAGTAAGGGACTCGTTGCAAAAAAGAGGCCTCGAAATTCCGATATTCGTGTTAAAGGCCGACGGGGGAATGATGAGTTTTGAGGCCTCCATCGATGTGCCGGGACAAACGATTCTCTCCGGCCCGGCGGCAAGCGTAATGGGCGCCCTCCCCTTTGCTTGCGGCACCGGCGATACTCTCGTCCTGGACATCGGCGGCACAACGACGGACATGGCCGTGCTCATTGGCCGCGTGCCGCTGCTCGAGCCGCTCGGGGGTGAAATCGGCGGGCACAGGACACTCATACGCTCTCTTAAGACCAGGTCGATTGCACTCGGCGGCGACAGCGCCGTAAGTGTGATGGACGGCGAGTTGCTGATCGGACCTCAACGGCACGGCACGGCGATGGCCTATGGAGGTCCGTCTCCTACGCCGACCGACGCTCTTTTTGTCCTCGGCAAAGCGTTGAACGGAGACGCCGATGCATCCCGGCGCGGTTTGCACGCTGTTGCAGGGCGACTCGGGATTACGCTTGAAGAAACTGCCGGCCGAATTCTCGATTTATCGTGCGATAAGATTGTATCCGCCGCCCGCAAGATGATCGAAGGAATCGACAGCAAGCCGGTCTATACTGTAAAAGAGATGCTTTCCGGCTACAAGGTCAAGCTGGTCGAAATCCTGGTGCTGGGGGGGCCGGCGCCTCTCTTTGCTCCTCGAATTGAAAAGCTTACGGGAATTCAGAGCAGCGCAGTGCCGCAATGGCACGTGGCCAACGCGGTCGGGGCGGCCATAGCCAAAAATACAAGTGAAGTAACCCTTTTCGCCGATACCGAAAGGGGCATCGCACTGGCCCCCGAAGAAGAATTCAGCCGCCGGATCGGCAAGGATTTCGACCGAGAACAGGCAATCTCCCTTGCCTTCGAGCTGCTCAGGGAAAAATGCGTCAAGGCCGGCGCTTCGGAATCCGAACTCGACCTGGAAGTCATCGAGGACAGTCAATTCAATATGGTCAGGGGCTTTTATACCGAGGGAAGAAACATCCGCGTGAAGGTCCAGACCAGGCCGGGGCTCATCTCCGAGTATAAGGACCTGGCTAAGTCAACGTTTAACTACTGCCTTCTACCGGGGGCTATTTAAGGCTAACGTTTAAACTACTGATTATCACCAAGGTTATCAAGGCTAACAAAATGCTCTCGAAATCTACCAGAACCGGACTCGTATTCTTCCCGGCTTTCGATTGGGCGATCAGTCCTACGCATCCCGAGCGTGAGGAACGGCTCCTCTATACACAGGACCAGGTATTTGAGGAGGGTATTCTCGACATTGAGGGGATCGTGGAGTTCAAGCCTGAAGTTGCCGAGATAAAAGACATCCAACGCGTCCACTTCTGCTGTCCGGATGAGTTGAGTGTCATCACCGAATCGCACTTGATAAGCGCCGGGGGCGCGAAGACAATCGGCAAAGAGGTGCTCGAAAAAAATATCGAGCGCGGTTTTGCCCTGGTCCGCCCTCCCGGCCACCATGCGATGCGGGTGGTACACGGGGCTCGCGGTTTCTGCAACATCAATATAGAAGCCATGATGATCGAATACCTGCGCCAAGCCTACGGCGTTGACCGCGTAGCGATAGTGGATACCGACTGCCACCACGGTGACGGCACCCAGGACATTTACTGGCACGACCCGGACACGCTTTTCATTTCCGTGCACCAGGACGGACGCACCCTTTATCCCGGCTCCGGATTTCCATCGGAGTTTGGCGGCCCAAACGCCGCTGGAACAACGATCAATCTGCCGCTGCCTCCGCGGAGTTCCCAAGAAGGATTTCTCTATGTACTCGAAAACGCAATCCTTCCCATGCTCGAAGAGTTCAAACCCGACCTGATCGTCAATTCCGCAGGCCAGGACAATCACTATTCCGACCCGATCACCAACATGAATTTCTCCGCTCAGGGCTACGCGGAATTAACGAGCCGCCTCAAGCCTCACATTGCCGTTCTCGAGGGCGGGTATTCGATAGAGAGCGCCCTGCCATACGTCAATGTAGGGATCATCCTGGCGCTGGCCGGACTCGATTACAGCGGGATTCGCGAACCCGACTACGACCCGGACAAATTGCGGCAGGGACCCGAAACCACGAGGCACATTCAAGATGTCGTAAGGCAAGCGCTCGAAGTCTGGAAAAAAGGCCCCGGGATTCGGGAAAAAAGCCGCGAAAAGGGCAAACAATTCCAGCGGGAGCGCCAGATCTTCTACGATACGGACCAGATAAGCGAAATCCAACACGAAACGCTCCTGACCTGCCCCGATTGCAACGGTCTTCTCACCATTGACTCACGAGCCGACAACGGCCGCAGAATCTTCGCCATACACATCCCGCGAAAGGCCTGCAAAGAATGCAGGGAGGCAGGATATAAAATGTATGACTCTACCGATATAAGGAGCTATAATCGAATCTTTCTCCAGGATCGGACCTCTGACCAATATTTTTCGAGAAAACAATCGATTTCCGCATGAGACCTCTTTTCATTAAGAATTTCACGTTGGAGGAGCTCGAGGCGTGGGTGCATACTATGGGAGAGAAACCCTTCCGCGCCCGCCAGCTCTTCAGGCATCTTTATGCACGAAATATTTCGTCATGGAGTCAATGCACGGATCTGGCCCGGACGTTCCGGGCACAGCTTGAGTTTGGCTCGACCCTTGACGCCCTGGCCGTATCCCGGATCGATGAAGCCCCTGATGGAACTCGCAAATACCTGTTTCGCCTTCATGACGGCAATTTCATCGAGTCCGTGCTCATTCCCGACGACCCAAGGTGTACGCTCTGTGTATCTACCCAGGTCGGGTGTGCGCTCGGGTGCAAGTTTTGCCTGACTGGAAGCATGGGATTCAAACGCGATCTCGATACCGCCGAGATAGTCGACCAGGTATGCCGGGTGCTTAAGGACCCTGAGCTGGGGCCGCGGATAAACAGCCTGGTATTTATGGGAATGGGAGAGCCGCTGGCTAACTATGAGCAGGTCGTACGGGCCATCCGGATCATAACGGACCCGAACGGACTGATGTTTTCACATCGGCGGGTCACCCTTTCGACTGTCGGACTCGTGCCACAGATGCGGCGGCTGGGGCTGGAAACACCCGTCAATCTTGCGGTAAGCCTTCACGCTGCCGATGACAAGCTGCGGGATGAACTCATGCCCGTAAATCGGACATATCCTCTTTCAGAACTTATGGCGGCCTGCCGCGAGTACCCGCTCCCACCCAGGAAACGTATAACTTTTGAGTATATCCTGATTGCGGGCGTAAACGACAGTCCAAGGCAGGCAAAAGAACTGGTAAGAATTCTCGAAGGCGTGCGCGCAAAGGTTAACCTTATCGCTTTTAATCCATTTCCGGGGTCTGCCTATAGGCGCCCCGATGAAGAAACTATTTTGAGATTTCAGGATGTGTTGCGAAAAGCGAATCTAACTGCCATAATCCGAAAAAGCCGGGGCAATGAAATAAGCGCCGCCTGCGGCCAGCTTTCATACAGGAATCAGCAGGCGCTGAGTGATAAGTGAAATGGAAAAATGAGGGCGCCTCCGCTTAGCCCACCCCACGCGCCCACGGGATCCTCCCCCTGAAAAGGGGGCCGGGGAATTTTGAGCGTAATCCGGTATTGATCTGCATTTTGAAGAAGGGACATTGATTTTGGGACCTGATTTTAGTAAACAAAACGGCTTATGCCCTGTAATAGTGCAGGACTTTGAGAATAGCAAAGTGCTCATGTTGGCGTACATGAACGAACTCGCTTGGGACAAAACCGTCGAGACCGGGAAAGCTCACTATTGGAGCAGATCCAGGCAGAAGCTCTGGATGAAGGGCGAAGAATCCGGCAACGTTCAGATCGTTCGTGAAATTTCAATCGACTGCGACTGCGACACTATCCTTCTTAAGGTCGACCAGACAGGAGGAGCGGCTTGCCATACCGGGTTTGAAAGCTGCTTCCACCGATTTTTAAAAGACGGCCGCTTTGAAGTGCGTGGAGTTCGCGTATTTGACCCCCGGGAGGTTTACAAGAAGTGAAACAGCAGCTAAAACTCGGAATTCCAAAAGGAAGTCTTCAGGAATCCACGCTCAGGCTTTTTCAGGCATCCGGCTGGAGGATATCGTTATCCGACAGGAACTATTTCCCGGAGATCAACGATCCGTGCATCTCCTGCTCGATCTGCCGCGCCCAGGAGATGTCCCGCTACGTTGAGAACGGCACGTTCGACGTCGGGCTCACCGGACACGACTGGATCATGGAAAATGACTCAAAAGTCCATTTAGTGGCCGATCTCATCTATTCGAAGGCTAGTCATCGCCCTGCGAGGTGGGTACTGGCGGTACCGATGGACTCCCCCATTCATTGCGAGAAAGACCTCGAGGGGAAAAAAATCGCGACGGAACTCGTCAATTTCACCAGGCGCCACTTTGAATCAAAGGGCATCAATGTGGACGTTGAGTTTTCCTGGGGCGCCACCGAAGCGAAAGTCATCTCCAATCTTTGTGACGCGATTGTCGAGGTTACGGAAACGGGCTCAACGATGCGCGCAAACGGCCTCAGGATCGTTCAGGAGCTGATGCAGTCGAATACGCAGTTGATCGCCAATCCTGCTGCATGGCAAGACCCCTGGAAACGCGACAAGATAGAGCACATCTCCCTGCTGCTCCAGGGTGCATTGCGCGCCGAAGGTTTCGTCGCGCTCAAGATGAATGTGCCCAAGAGTAAAATCGAGGACGTAATAGACGTTCTGCCAAGCTTGAACGCACCGACAATAGCCAACCTTTACCAGTCCGACTGGCTATCGGTCGAGACCGTGGTATCCAAGAGCAAAGTCCGCGAACTTATACCCAACTTGATAAAAAGGGGCGCCGAGGGGATTATCGAATACACCCTGAACAAGGTGATCTAAATGATAGGACGTCTTGCATCTTTGTCTGTTGTTCTTTTGCTGGTGATCTCGGGCTGCGCCACAACCACGCCTCAAAAGGACACAACCTGCCAGCTTCAGAATACGGGCGAAAAATACCTCGCGGCCGGAGATACTGCGGGTTCCCTGAAATACCTTACCGAGGCAGAGCACAAAAGCCCTGACGACCCAGTCATACAGTATGATCTCGCGCTGGCCTATGAAAAGCGGGGGTTAGAGGAAACGGCGCTAAATCATCTCAAGAATGCTTTGAAGGACAGGCCCGCTTATCCCGAAGCTCTGAATGCAATAGGCGCTCTCTATGCCGGGCGGGGGCAGTTCCAGCCTGCCCAGGAAGCATTCCAGAAGGCGTTGGACGATCCTTTCTACAAGACCCCCCAACTGGCCGCTTACAACCTCGGGAGTTTATACGAAAAAAGAGGCGATGCCGAAAAGGCGCTCACCGAATACCAGCAGGCCGTCAAGTTCGATCCGAACTACGGAGCGGCCTGGTTTCGGATCGGACAGATTTTCGAACAAATGCACCGGGACGATGATGCCAGGCACACATACGGAAAGGCAATCGCGACATCGCCAGATCTTGCCGAAGCCAATCTGCGCTACGGGATTTTGAGTTACCAGGCCGGGGACATGGAAGCCGCGTTCAATTCGCTAAGCAGGGTGGGTAAGCTCGCTCCCGATACCAGTATGGCCGATGATGCCAGGAGGTACCTGGAAAAGCTCAACAACTCCGCCAGGATGGCCGCCACCCACTCCAGCGCCTCATCCTACACATCCCCGGGTGAAATCGAGGTAATACCGAACGAGGACTTTCGTAGCCACACCCAACTGATAAACGATGATTCCGCGAAATCGCAACCCTCTCAGCTCCCTGGGCAAATTCCAGGAGAAACCCAGGCGCCTGCGACGACGAATATCCAGGACTCCGCGGGCGAAGCTGCCCCGGCAACTGGGGGAATCTTTCAGGGTTCGCAACCTACATCTTATAAATATATCGTGCAACTTGGCTCATTTGTGGACAGGGATAAGGCCGAAGAGATAAAAGAAAGCCTTACCGCAAAAGGCTACAGCGTTCTCGTCAAACCAATGAAGAACCATGCGCTCGGAAAAGTTTTCATCATTCAATTGCAGCCGGTGAACACCATTTCCAGGGCCACCACCTTGAGGGCCCAACTTACGGGGGAAATCGAGGGTGATCCGGTGATTATTAAAATGCCTTCGAAATAACTGCATTTTTCCAAATTGGAGATCGGGATGTATGCTGTAATCCTCCGCTATAAGCTCACGGTTGCCGATGTCGAAAGACATGTCGAGGCGCATCGCAGATGGCTCGAAGAGAACTATGCGGCAAAGAATTTTCTCCTTTCAGGTCCTCAAAAACCAAGAAGCGGCGGGTTTATTCTAGCCGCCGCAATGGAACGCGCTCGCCTCGATGGAATATTGCAAAATGATCCATTCTCTCAGAACGGCGTTGCCGATTATGAGGTCATCGACGTGGTCCCGACAGTTGCGGACGACCGCCTGTCCTTTTTGATCGAAAAACCATGAAGGAACGATCCGGCCCCTTCTTTCTATAGGAGACCTGCTTGATTTGCAGAAGACTTAAGGAAATGACCTCGTTCATCGTCATGGATGTTCTGGAGCGGGCCCAGGAAATGGAGCGTGCCGGAGAATCCGTGATTCACCTGGAAGTTGGCGAACCTGATTTCAACACTCCCGAGGCCGTGAAAAATTCGGCCATAGAGGCCCTCCACAGGGGAGATACCCATTACACGCACAGCCTCGGGACCCCCGCCCTGCGCGAAGCCATTTGCAACTACTATGCACAGACATACGGGGTTCGAAACATAGACCCCGGCCAGGTGATAGTCACTTCAGGGACCTCCCCTGCCTTTTTGGTTGCAATGAGCGCCATTCTGGACTGCGGGGAAGAGGTGATTTTGTCCAACCCCCACTATGCCTGCCATCCGAATTTCGTGCGTTTTCTCGAGGCTGTCCCAAAAATGATCCCTGTTTACGAGGAAGACGGTTTCCAGTACAGGCCGGAATCCATCAGGGCCGCGCTCACTAACAAAACGAAGGCGATCCTTATAAACTCGCCCGCAAATCCGACAGGAAACCTGCTCGAAGCGGACCGGATGGCCGAAATCGCCGACATGGGAAGGCTGATCCTCAGCGATGAAATTTATCACGGTCTCGTGTACGAGGGCCGTGCGCGCTCGATACTGGAATTTACCGACAACTGCGTTGTCTTTAATGGCTTTTCAAAACTTTTCGCAATGACCGGATGGCGGCTCGGCTACCTGATAGTACCCAGGCATCTGGTCCGGCCGATACAGAAAATGGTGCAGAATTTCTTCATCTCGGCAAATTCCGTCGCCCAGGCAGCCGGCTACACGGCGCTAACGGACCCGAGCGTACGCGAAGAGATCGCGAAAATGATCGAGACGTACGATCGGCGGAGGCAGTATATGATTCCTCGTCTCAGAGAGATCGGATTCGGCATAACGGTCGAACCGACAGGGGCCTTCTACGTCTTTGCCAACGCGCGCCGGTTTACCGACGATTCTTATTCATTCGCCTTCGAAGTACTCGAAAACGCAAAGGTCGGCATAACGCCGGGAGTGGATTTCGGATCGAACGCCGAAGGCTACGTCCGATTCAGCTACGCCAATTCACTGGAAAATATCAGCGAGGGGCTTAAACGTCTCGAAGCATACCTGGCAGGCAGAAAGCATGGGACAGGGAGCAGGATGCCAAAAACCGATGCCGCTTCTCACTCCGGATCACCACGTTATGCATGAAGGTAAAGATGCTTTCGCAATAACCTCGGCCGAATTCATAACCTCCGCCGTAAGCACCGAACATTACCCGCCGCCCGACTTACCCGAGGTGGCCTTTGCGGGCAGGTCAAACGTCGGCAAGTCCACACTCATAAATTGCCTGGTCGAGCGCAAAAAACTGGTGCGGACAAGCAATACGCCCGGCCGCACTCAACTCATCAACTTTTTCAAGATTAATGATTCCTTCCGGTTCGTCGACCTGCCCGGATACGGATACGCAAAAGTCTCGCAAAGCCTGCGCGCGGCATGGGGGCCTATGATCGAGACCTACCTCGATTCACGCGAAAACCTGCGGGGAACCGTCCAGATAATGGACCTGCGCCACCCACCCACCCCGGACGATATAAGCCTATGGTCCTGGCTGAGGCAGAAAAACATATCCGCCGTCCCGATCCTTACCAAGGCAGATAAACTTCCCCGAGCACAATGGAACTCCCTGGCCCAAACCGCGGGTCGGATTCTAGGAATATCGACGGCTGATTTCATCATATTTTCAGCCAAAACAAACCAGGGCAGAAACGAATTACTCCAAAGACTCAGGGAGTTGCTCGAAAAATAACAGGCCGGCAACGTCGCCTTAGCGCGAGATCTCAGTTATTGCTGCTGCTTTGCTCGGCAGCGATTTTCCGGATTTCTTCTCTCGCCTTTTCGTAGAAGTCAGCCTCCGCCATCTCGCCGTGTACGAATTCCTGCCATGTAGCGAAGTTCTTAAAAAAGCAAAAATTCGTGCCCGAATCCACACAGGCCTTCCTGTAGATCTTATTGGCGGTCCTGACTTTTTCCCCTACAGGGTCCTCCTTTTCCCCTGAGGGCTTTTCTTCCTCCGGTGGCCCCTGGTGCTCCCTGTCCTTTTCGGGCCTCAGGTATTTCCCGAATGCTTCATCCAGCTCCGCCAGTTCCTCTTTGGCCTGGGCGGAAAGCTGAGTCTCGGTGATTTCGCCTTTCAAAAATTTCTGCCAGCCAGGCATCTTTTCCCAGGAACATATCTTTATGCCCTCCTGAGCATGGCCGTCACAGTAGGTCTTGTTAGCTTTCTTCGTGCGCTCCAGCTTGCTTTCCATAACCCCTCCTAAACTCTATTCGTAAAAAGGCATCAAATCGGATTTTTGTCTGCGCGCCATTATCTATCACATCATTTCTTTTCTCAACATCGGCAAATGACAAGCCTCAACGCATAAATCAGGAACCAAGTGCACGCAAAGACGCAAAGAGAGACGGACAAGCGCCCGGGCTCCGCCATCTCCGCGCACCAACGGTCACACAATGCCATATTCCGGATCGTGAATATGTTCCGCTTTGCACCGTGGACATTTTCCCGGTGAAGTGAACCGATCCCTGTTCCCAAAGACAAAGCCGCATTCCAGGCAGCGGGCCGGAACTATTTTGAGTTTTTTGTTCTGCGATTTCATCGAGCGGCCGATGTGTTCGAGGTGTTCGTAAACCTCCTTTTCACTGACACGCAGGATTTTTGAAATCGATTTCGCCCCATGCTCCTCCTCTGATAGAAGGGATATGATTTCCTGCCTTATGGTACTCATGCATGCTCCGGTTTCAGTGAAGCAGTTTTTAGTCGTTAGGTTCTGATTTTCAGTAACTAAAAGCTCAAAACTCTTAAGCTCCACGCTTCCTGCTTCTCGCTTCCGCCCTTCAGATATTCATTGCACGTTGGTGAAACATTGCTATTTTATAGACAATTTCGATTCTTCCAACTTTTTCAAATAGCCTGCAGAAAGGAGTGACGATGCTGGATTTGCTGAAAAAAAGCATGCTTGCCGGACTTGGAATGGCAGTACTGACCCGCGATAAAATTCGCGAAGCGACCCGGATGCTCGTCGAAGAGGGAAAAATATCGAGTGACGAAGCGGACAAACTCGCCGAAGACCTTGTCAAGAGCGGCGAACGGGAATGGTCGGAAATAAACTCCAAGATTCAGTCATCCTTCAAAAAAATTTCGGGAAACCTGGAAATGGTACGCCAAAAGGATTTTGCGGACCTTAAAACCAGGGTGGAAATTATCGAGGAGCGGCTTAGCCGAATGGAGGAGCGCGGCAAGGGGAGCTGAGCGGCAGGGGGCTCCTGACCGTTCTCCACAATTCGGCTCAGGCGTCGCGCCAGGCGCCACTAGATGCATTTGAACCAGAAATCCTCAACCCTTTTGAAATTCGCTCTGACGTCGGCCTTTCCCGAGACGATATTTCCATGCCCCGGCAGGAGCCATTCCGAATCGAGGGTCTCCAGTTCTTTAATGCTATTTTTGAGAAGGGCGCCGTTTCCGCCCGGCAGATCGGTGCGCCCAAGACCGTCTCGGAAAAGCACGTCACCGGTAATAAGGGCCTTTTGTGCCGGCCAATATAGCGCAACGGACCCTGGCGAATGCCCGGGAGACTGCATTACCTGCAGTTCGACACCCTTCACATTCAGGTCCCCCGGTTCGAGGAAAAAATCGGGAGCGTTTGCCTCGAGGTCGAAAGCGGGCCCCATCTGTTTCCCCATCTCCTGGATCATGCCCCAATCCTGCATACTGACGGCGAAAAGGCCGGGCTGATTCTTGAAATACTGCGCGGCTTCAAAATGATCAGGATGGGCGTGCGTCACCAGGACCAAGTCTATGTCGGAGATCTCCATATCGAGCGCTCTCAGTTGGACGACGACATGATCGAAGAGGTGAAAATGCCCCGGATCGATCAGGATTTTTGCCGGACCGTCTATCAGGTAAGTATTGCAGTTGTTGGCGGACATCGAAGTCCAGAGAAAAGCATGCAGACCGTCGGTTACTTTCATTTGGAAATCCTCTAAATTGGGGCTGGTGCAAAGAGTTCAAATGCAATTGAAGGCAATCCGCCTTCAATCAGGCACTCTGCGTTTAATAGATTAATTCCCTATTGCCATACCGTCAAATTTAAATAATATGCGGGACCGAAAGCAAGTGCCTCCTCTAATTAAAAAAGGACATCGCAAGATGCAGCGGGCAGATCGATCTGAAGAAAACCGACCTCGGAAAAAGAAGGCTGATATTCTGTTTCTAAACGGACGTGTGCTGACCCTTGATGCCGCATCCACTATTTTCGACCCCGGGGGGATCGCCATTATTGGAGGCAAGATCGAGGCGACAGGCCCCACGGATGAAATCGAATCGGCTTTTGAGTCATCTGAGACCCTGGACATTTCGGGATGTGTGGCCCTGCCGGGGTTGGTAAACGCTCACACCCACGCCGCCATGACACTTTTCCGAGGCCTTGCAGACGACCTTCCATTGATGGACTGGCTGCAGCATCACATTTTCCCGGCGGAGAAAAGGCTCAACGAGCAATGGGTCTACTGGGGGACGATGCTCGCCTGCGCCGAGATGATCCTGTCGGGGACCACCGCCTTTTGCGATATGTACCTTTTCGAGCACAAGGTCGCCGAAGCGGCAAAAAAAGCAGGCATTCGCGCGCTCGTGGGCGAGGTGCTCTATGATTTTCCTTCTCCCGCCTACGGGGAGATCGAAAACGGCTTAAAACATACCGAAGCGCTCATAGAACGGTGGCGTGGCGACCCTCTTGTCCGCATCGCCGTCGAACCTCATGCCCTCTATACCTGCTCCCCGGCCCTTCTTCGAAAGTGCGGCGAGATATCGGTCCGGCATGATGTGCCGCTCGTAGTCCATCTGTCTGAAAATGAAGCCGAAGTCAAACAGATACTTGACCAATACGGGAAGCGCCCTGTCGCGCACCTCGACGCCCTCGGTCTGCTCGGCCCGCGGCTCGTGGCCGATCACTGCGTCGCCATAAATGAGAGCGAAATCGGCGTGCTCGCCCGAAACCAGGTGAAGGTGGTCCATAATCCGGAAAGCAATATGAAGCTTGCCTCCGGGATCGCCCCCGTGCCGCGTTTACTCGAATCGGGCATAATGGTCGCCCTTGGTACGGATGGCTGTGCCAGCAACAACAACCTGGACATGTTCGGAGAAATGAATACGTGCGCCAAGCTGCACAAGGCCGCAACACTCGACCCGACAGTTCTCCCTGCCGCCACCGCGCTCAGGATGGCTACCGTGTGCGGCGCCGGGGCCCTCGGCTGGGAGGGCCAGACCGGGCAAATCGTCCCCACGATGATTGCCGACCTGATAGTGGTGGATTTTAGAAAACCGCACTTGGCTCCCGTCTACAACACGGTAAGCCACCTGGTCTATGCCGCCGGGGCCGCGGACGTTCGCCACAGCGTAATAGGCGGGGCACTCGTGATGAAAGACCGTTCGCTGATGACGCTGGACCTGGAGGAAATCCTGGGTCACGTCCGGCAATTCGTGAACAAAGCAGGAAGGGGAAGCGCAGAGCAAATCGTGTCCTCTACTCACTCATCGATTCCCGCTGTTAACGCCTCACTTCCGCCCGTACGGGAAGTCGATTGGCTTCTTTTCAATATCGACTGGCTGGTGGTCTGCGACCCGAAAATGACCCGCATTCGCTCCGGGGCCGTTGCAATCGACGGAGACCGCCTGGTGGATGTCGGCCCCTCCAGCGAGATCCTAAGCAAGTTCCGGGGGCGAATGCAAGCCGACCTTTCGGGCTATCTTGTTATGCCCGGCCTGGTAAATACGCACACGCACGCGGCGATGAGTCTTTTCCGAGGGGCAGGCGACGATCTGCCCCTGCGCAATTGGCTGCAAGAAGTCATTTTCCCGTTGGAGAGCGCTTTTATAAATTCGGATAGCGTGTATCTCGGGACTCTTCTTTCCGCTGTCGAAATGCTCAAAAGCGGCACGACATGCTTTTGCGACGGCTATTTTTTCGAGGAGTCAGCAGTTCGTGCTGCTTTGCATTCAGGGATTCGCGGGGTAATGGGCCAGGGGATCATAGATTTCCCGGCTCCCGACCTACCCGATCCTTCAAGATTCCAATCACGCGCGGAAGACTTTCTGTCGAACTTCCCCGTCCAGCCGGGCCGCATCCTCCCTTCCCTCTTTTGCCATGCGCCCTACACCTGCTCTCCGCAGACACTTACGCGCGTGAAAGAGCTTTGCCGCAGCCATAAGGTACTCTTTCAGACCCATTTGTCCGAAACCGCAGGCGAGGTCGATGAAATATTAAAAAGATATGGCCAAAGACCTGGGATGTTTCTAGATTCCATAGGGGTCCTCGACGAGTCTTCACTGTGCGCTCATGGAATTTGGCTCTCCAACGACGAAATCAGGTCTATTGCAAAAAGCGGGGCTTCGATTTCCCATTGTCCCGAGAGTGCCATGAAACTGGGTTCAGGGCTCGCTCCGATTCCCGAGATGATTTCGGCCGGGGTAAAGGTCGGGCTCGGTACCGACGGGTGCGCAAGCAACAACGACCTGGACCTTTTCTCCGAAATGGATGTTGCGGCCAAGGTTCATAAGGTTTTCAGAAAAGATCCCCTGGCCTGCCCTGCCGAACAGGCCCTCGGGATGGCTACCCTCGGAGGCGCCTCGGCGCTGGGACTCGCCAATGAGATCGGCAGCCTCGAACCGGGCAAAAAGGCCGACCTCATCGCCCTTAGCCTCGATCAACCCCACCTGACGCCGATCTACGACCCAGTCAGCCACATCGTTTATGCGGCCAGGGGGAGTGATGTAAGATTCGTATGGGTGGACGGACAACAGATCGTGAAGGCTGCCCGGGTACTTTCGGTGGATGAAAACCAGGTCGTTTCCGAAGTAAAACGACTTGGCCTCGAAATAAAACGGAAAATTCGTTGATTGCGCAATCATGCGCGTGTTGGCGCTTGGAGGCTCGTCAGTAATGCCGGGCACAAAAACCTCGAATGAATCGGAACGATCTATGCTCTTAAGCATCAGGGGAGTGATTTTGATGGTACTTGCCTGCCTCTTTGGCGCTGTCATGCTTGTTGGATGCGGCGCCATGGAATTGCCGCATGTGCCCGAATTCGGTTTTAACTGGATATCCAAAGACGGCAAGTCCCAGGAGCAACTCTCGCGGGACCAGTCTGCGTGCAGGCAGGACATAATGCTGCGTCATCCTTCGGACTGTTCTGGTCCGGGCTCCGATGGCAGTTGGGGCATGAGCGATGTGAAGGCATTCGATGAATGCATGTATTCGAAAGGTTGGACAAAACAATAGTGTTCCGCCGGCAAATGATTGACCTCGGGACTTCACCAGGACGATTCACTGTGCATTTTCCGGCTCTTCTATTTTACCGGCTCGATTCGTGTTAATATGGGTTAATATTCAGCACAAAAGCAACTTTCGCTTGACATGAAAGATCGATCCTTTATGGTTCCATTGTTCCAATCTTTTCAAGGTTCAAGCGCTGGACACTCCTGAGGCTCGCCGCCCGCGGGCAAACAGTGGAAGAGCTACCAATCTGAAAATATATCACCGAAGCCTGACGACTCTAAATGGCTAAAGGAGATAGAAACCTTAAAAAATGCCACCGGTTGTAAACTTATTTTCGGTCCCGTTCGTTGTCTGGGTAAGAGACGGCAACGTAGACTTGGCTGTTACAATGACGAGGAAAGTGTTCTATACAACCTAAAAGTGAGGTGGAACTATGAAGACAAATGTTTTTTTCAAGCGAGTTCTGATCGGGGTCATGGTTTTGATGATGGCCCCGTATGGAGCCTTCGCGCAGGATGGCGCACCGCCGGCAGGGGCCGGGACATTCACCCAGCAGGACCTGGACCAGATGCTTGCCCCTATTGCGCTCTATCCCGATTCGCTTCTCGCACAGATCCTGATTGCCGCAACATATCCCGATCAGGTTGTCGAAGCGGATCGCTGGATGAAGTCGAATTCGGCCCTTCAGGGGGATGCACTGAATGCCGCTCTCGACAGAATGGATTGGGACCTGAGCGTAAAGGCGCTGGCGCCTTTCCCGCAGGTCCTCGCCATGATGGCCGAGCAGGCTGCATGGACGCAGAGGCTGGGCGAAGCTTTCGTGGCTCAGCAAGCCGATGTCATGGACGCGGTTCAGAAACTGCGGGCGAAAGCGTACGCTGCCGGCAATCTGAAAACCACCGCAGAACAAAGGGTGGTTGTCAAGGGTGAGACGTACGAGGTAGAACCCGTCAATCCAGAGGTTGTCTATGTGCCCCGCTACGACCCGGTTGTTGTCTACGGACCCTGGTGGTACCCCGCATATCCTCCTTACGCCTATTACCCGGTTTGGCCGGGGGTGGCACTTGGCATCGGAGTTGGAGTTGCATTCGGGTTTTGGGGCGCTGTATCAGTGGGACCGGCCTGGGGTTGGGGCTGGGGCTCATGGGGATGGGGCGGCCATAATGTAAATATCAACGTCAATCGCAATATCAATATCAACAGCAGAAGTGCCAACATAAGTAGAAATATGCAGACTTCCAACTTCCACAGTTTCGCGGCTCGCACAACCGCAGGCCGTACAGTCGCGGGCGGGCGTGCAGGCATCGGTGGCGCAGGCGGTCGTGCAGGCGTGGGTGGCGCGGGCGGCCGTGCAGGCATCGCGGGCGGTGGCGCACGCGGAGCCGGCGGCAGGCCAACGGCAGCTTCCGTCCAACAGGGACTTAGGAGTGGAGCGCATGGAGGCGCCGGTGCAGCGGGTGGCGGGTCCAGAGGCGCGGCCGGGAATGTCTCTCGTGGCGCGGCAGGCGGATCTCGTGGCACAGGCGCAACTGGAGGCGGATCCCGAGGCGCAGCCGGAAATGTTTCCCGAGGCGCAACCGGCGGGTCTCGTGGCGCCGGCGCAACCGGGGGCGGATCGCGAGGGGCTGCAGGCAATGTCTCCCGTGGCGCAACCGGGGGCGGTTCTCGTGGCGCTGCCGGAAACGTCTCCCGTGGTGCAACCGGGGGCGGAGCCCGAGGCGGAAGCTCAATGCGCGGTAGCGGCGGGGGCGCCCGTGGCGGTGGCGGTGCTTCCCGCGGTGGTGGAGCACCCCGTGGTGGTGGTGGCGGCGGTGCAAAGAGAAAGTAGTCTTGATATCACCAATGAATCAGTGAAGATCGAGATATCCACAGAAATCCAGTGATGCAGCAAAGGGTTACGGTCAATTGGCCGTAGCCCTTTGCTTTTTGCTCCCTGCCCCCTGGCTGGGAAAAACCATGGTGTTTCCCTTTCGAGACTATTCTTAGCTTGACATGCAGACTTTATTGTCTAATGTGAAACGCTTTCCCAGTAAATAATTCAGAATAAAGACATATTGTTCGTTGTTTGGCCAATAACAGTGAGGCCGGTCCGTTTTACCTCCAATTGTTCCATCCGGCCCGCCGTTGATACCGGCCACACAGAGTCAAGTGCCCTGCACAATTCGGAGCATAGCCAGTGCCTCGAAGTTGTTTCGAGTGGAGAGCGAAGCCGGATTTGCCCGGCGCCTTCCGCGCAGCCGCAATTTATGGTTATTCGACATGCGGAGGCGGTAACATCTGACAAGGTACAACGGACAGTCAGAGGGGTTTTATAAGTCGTTCCCTGTCGTTCCTTCTCTATTTTAAACACAATGGTTAAAGGAAATTCGCAGTTTTTCCGAATTGTATATGGATGACTGGAGGCCCGCTTTTAACTGTTCATAGGTCGTATATCAAAAGGAGGGAAGAATGAAGGCAGGCAAGTTTTTTAAGCAGTCTCTGATCGGGTTACTCATCGTGATGATGGTCCCGTTTGGAGCGCTCTCACAGGAAGCAGCACCCCCCCCTGGACAGGGGTTCAGCCAGGCGGAGCTTGACCAGATGCTTGCGCCGATTGCGTTGTATCCTGATGCGCTGCTTGCCCAAGTCCTGGTGGCCGCAACATTCCCCAGCCAGATTGTCGAAGCTGACCACTGGTTGAAGAGAAACGTGAATCTTGCGAAGGACCGGCTAAATCAAGCGATGGATACAATGGACTGGGACTTGAGCGTGAAAGCGCTGGCGCCTTTCCCGCAGGTCCTCGCAATGATGGCCGAACAGGCCGAATGGACGCAGAAGCTGGGTGAAGCCTTCCTGGCCCAGGAATCCGACGTGATGGCGTCGGTTCAGAGGCTGCGCTCGAAGGCGTACGCAGCAGGCAACCTCAAGGCGACAGCCGAACAGCAGGTGGTTGTCAAGGGTGAGGCTATCGAAATCGAGCCGGTAAATCCGGAAGTCGTCTATGTGCCCCGCTATGATCCGGTGGTTGTTTACGGAGCCTGGTGGTGGCCTGCATATCCTCCCCTCGTCTATTACCCGGCTTTTCCGGTTGTGGATGTCGCCGTTGGAGTGTTCGGGTTCTGGGGGGCTGTAGCCGTGGGACCTGTCTGGGGCTGGGGTTGGGGGGCCTGGAACTGGGGTGGCGGCTCTATGAGCGTCAATGTCGATCGAAGTGTCAATATCAATAGCAACACCAATATCAACAGGAATTTCAGGACCGCAGACGCCCGCAATGTTGCAGGCCGAGGTGGTGCTGGTCGTGGTACAGGAAATGTCGGGCGTGGCGGCACAGGCGGTCGCGGTACGGGCAACTTTGGCCGCGGCGGCGCTGGCGGCACTGGCGGTCGCGGCACGGGCAACGTCGGGCGTGGCGGCTCACGCGGCACGGGCGGATCGAGTGGACGTGGCACGGGCAACGTCGGTCGCGGTGGCTCGCGCAGCTCAGGCGGCTCGACCGGACGTGGTACAGGTAACGTCAGCCGTGGCGGTTCGCGCGGCACGGGCGGATCGAGTGGACGAGGTACAGGCAACGTCGGGCGTGGTGGCTCACGCGGCTCAAGTGGCCGTAGTTCGGGCAATGTCAGTCGTGGCGGTTCGCGTGGCTCATCAGGTCGAGGCATGGGTAACGTCAGTCGTGGCGCCTCGCGTAGTGGCGGCGGTGCACGTGGCGGCAGCGGCATGCGTAGTGGCGGCAGCGGCATGCGTAGTGGCGGCAGCGGCATGCGTAGTGGCGGCGGCGGCATGCGCAGCGGCGGCGGACGCAGCGGTGGCGGCGGTATGCGTGGTGGTGGCGGACGCGGCGGAGGACGCAGGAGATAAGTACATCATATGATAAATTAACGCCCCCTATGCTTTTGTTCGGGCAGGGGGCGTTTTCTTATCTAACCCTAAGACCTCAAGACTTCGATTAATTTTTGTCGTAACCGGTTTGCAATCCCCTTCTCTCTTGCCTTTCCGCATTACTAATCCCCTTTGTTAAGAAAAGTAAAACAGATTGACAGAATGCCAACTCTTTACAAGAATCCACGATCTGCCGTTCAACCGGGCAGAATTTGGAAGCGACCAGCGTGCTTGCCGCCGGGAGGCTGAACGTGGTAGAAGGCATCGCATAACTCGACCTTTCGAAAGCAGTTTTTAGTTTCGAGATTTTAGTTTCCGGTTGCTAAAAACTTAAAATCAAGAACTGAAAATTGCAAACTTTTTACGCGAGGGATAACTGACTATGTCGTTTTCATTGGATACCGCAGATAAACAGAGGTCTCCGGCGCCAACCACTCGTGCCGGACGCAGAATAGTGCGGGTCGGAATGTTTGCGGCGGCGCTACTGGCTGGTTTTGGCGTCTTTGCCGGTTGGTTGTTTCTCGGCAATGGAAATCGCGCAGCCGGGCAGGGTCCCCGCACCCAGCCGAGCGTGTCGGTTGTGGCCACGGCCGCCGAAAAGGGCGACATCAACGTATATATTACAGGGCTCGGGACGGTCACCGCGCTCTACACCGCTACAATACACACCAGGGTTGACGGGCAGGTGATGAAGGTCCCGTTCAAGGAAGGGGACATCGTGAAGAAAGACGCCCTGCTGGTGGAGGTCGACCCGCGGCCGTTCGAGGCGGCCGTGCTCCAGGCCGAGGGCCAGTTGGAGAGGGACAAGGCGCTGCTTGCAGAAGCCAAACGGGACTTGAAGCGGTTCGACATTCTTGTCAAGCAGGATTCGATAGCACAGCAGATAAGAGATGACCAGGCATACCTGGTGCAGCAGGATGAGGGAACGGTCAAACTCGATCAGGGAAATCTCGATGCCGCCAAAGTGAATCTCGTTTACACGCGTATCACTGCTCCTTTCACCGGGCGGATCGGTTTGCGGCTCGTGGACCCCGGAAATATCATTCAGACAAGCGACACCACCGGGGTAGCCGTTATTACTAAGGAGCAGCCCATTACAGTCATTTTTCCCATTCCGGAGGACAGCTTGCAGTCCGTTTTGAAAAAGGTCTACGCCGGAGAAACCCTGCAAGTAGAAGCTTTCGATCGTGCACAAACACGGAAAATCGCCACGGGGCATTTGCTGGCGCCAGATAACCAGATCGATACCACCACCGGGACCGACAGGCTCAAAGCCGTGTTTGAAAATAAAGACTATACTCTTTTTCCCAACCAGTTCGTCAATGCCAGGCTTCTTATGGAGACCTTGCGAGGGGTGACAGTGATTCCTTCCGCCACCATACAGCGCAGCCCCAAGGGGCCCTTCGTCTACCTCGTAAAGGAAGACCAGACCGTAACGGTGCGCTGGGTTAAGCTCGGGCCGGGGGAAGGAGACAACGTATCCATTGAAGAGGGAATTACACCCGGTGATCTCGTTGTGCTGGAGGGCGCTGAAAGGCTAAGGGAAGGCAGCAAGGTAGAAGTGCAAAAGCAAGGCGCGGGTTCCTCAGCACCAGGTTCAGGTTCCTCCGCGCCAGAGCCGGGTTCCTCCGCGAAGGGTAATGGATGAATCCTTCAAAAACCTTCATTCTCCGGCCGGTTGCGACCACGCTGCTGATGGCGGCCATTTTTCTTGCAGGCGCTGTGGCGTACTATCAACTGCCCGTTTCCGCCCTGCCTCAAGTGGATTATCCCATTATCCAGGTGCTGACGTTTTTCCCTGGAGGCAGCCCTGACGTTATGGCGTCAACGGTTACAGCGCCTCTTGAGCGTCAGTTCGGGCAAATGCCGGGTCTGAATCAGATGACCTCCAACAGCTCTGGCGGCAGTTCCGTGGTCATACTCCAGTTCAGCCTGGAGGTCAGCTTGGATGTCGCCGAGCAGGAAGTGCAGGAGGCCATTAACGCCGCGGCCACTTTCCTGCCTCCGAACCTTCCAAACCCGCCGGTCTATAACAAGGTCAACCCGGCTGATGCGCCGATCCTGACGCTGGCGCTGACCTCGGAAACTCTTCCTCTGCCCAAAGTTGAGGATTTGGCCGACACGAGGCTTGCTCAGAGGATCTCCCAATTGCCGGGCGTAGGGCTGGTAAGCATAAGCGGCGGCCAGAGGCCCGCTGTGCGGATTCAGGCCAACCCGACTGCTTTGTCCGCCTACGGACTTGGTCTGGAAGACATTCGCACGGCTGTTGCCGCTGCTAATGTGGATCAGGCCAAAGGGTCGTTCGACGGCCCGAGGCAGGCTTCAATAATAGGGGCAAACGATCAGCTTCTGACCAGCAGGGAATATCCTCCTCTTATCATTGCCTACCGCAACAACGCCCCGGTATTGTTGTCCGACGTCGCCGACGTTATCGAAGGCGCCGAGAACGAAAACCTGGCGGCATGGATGAACGATACCCCCGCGGTGTTGCTCAATATACAGAGGCAGCCGGGAGCTAACGTTATCGAGGTCGCTAACAGGGTAAAGCGGCTGCTGCCCCAGTTGCAGAGCACTTTGCCTTCAGCCGTGCGCATTCAGATCCTGACTGACCGCACCACTACCATTCGCAGCTCGGTCGAGGATGTTCAGTTCGAGCTGTTGCTGGCCATAGCGCTGGTTGTCATGGTGATATTTCTCTTTTTGCGAAACCTCTCGGCCACGATCATCCCCAGCGTCGCCGTCCCGTTGTCCCTGGTCGGCAGTTTCGGCGCGATGTACATGCTCGGGTTCAGCCTCAATAACCTTTCCCTGATGGCCCTCACAATCTCTACTGGTTTCGTGGTCGATGACGCCATTGTTATGATCGAAAATGTCGCCCGCTACATCGAGCAGGGGGACTCACCCCTTCAGGCGGCCTTGAAGGGTTCAGAGCAGATCGCTTTCACGATCATGTCTCTTACGATTTCACTTATCGCCGTTCTAATTCCTCTGCTTTTCATGGGTGACGTTGTGGGAAAGCTGTTCCGTGAGTTCGCGGTCACCCTTGGCGTTACAATCCTGATCTCTGCGATTGTCTCCCTGACACTGACGCCGATGATGTGCGCCCGTCTTTTGCATCACACCCCGAAAGAACAGCAGGGATGGTTCTACCGCCGGTCCGGGGAAGTATTCGACAGCATCATCGCGTTCTATGGAAAAACGCTGCGCTGGGTGCTCGACAGGCAGACAGCTACACTTCTGGTAGCGGCGGGAACCCTGGTGTTCACCATATTCCTATATATTATCGTGCCCAAAGGTTTCTTCCCGGTCCAGGATACCGGCATCATTCTGGGCATCTCCGAAGCGCCTCAATCGATCTCTTTCGCAGCGATGGCGCAAAGGCAGCAGGAGCTTGCCAAAATAATTCTTCAAGACCCCGCGGTCCAAAGCTTATCCACGTTCATCGGAATTGACGGGACCAATATCACGCTGAACTCCGGCAGGGTCATGATAAACCTGAAACCGCTGGCGGAACGCCATATGAGCGCCGATGAGGTAATTCGCCGCCTCCAGCCGGCAGTGGCAAAGCTCAAGGACATCGAACTCTTCATGCAGCCGGTGCAGGACCTTACGGTTGAAGACCGCGTGAGCCGCACGCAATTTCAGTACAGCCTCGAAGACCCGAATATTACCGAATTAAACACCTGGAGTTCCAAGCTCATGGATGCCATGAAAGAATCGCCGCATATTCGCGACGTGAGCAGCGATCGACAGGACCTGGGGCTGGAGGCGCGGCTGGATATCGACCGAAGCAACGCGTCCCGGTTCGGGATCTCCACGCAACTTATAGACAATACTCTCTACGATGCTTTCGGACAGCGGCAGATATCGACCATTTTCACGCAGTTGAACCAGTACCGGGTCGTACTCGAGGTCAAGCCCGAATTCAAACAAAGCCCCGACAAACTCAGGGATATCTACATTCCGACCACGGCCGGGACTACCACACAAAGCGTTGCCGCAGCTGGGACCACCGTTGTTACCGCGCCGCCTGCCGGGACAGGGACATCGACCGGGACTTCGGTGGCGGCCTTATCTTCGTCTTCATCTTCATCGTCATCTTCCGCCGCCCCCCAGGGGCAGGTTCCCCTGAGTGCTGTCACTACTTTTTCAAAAACGACCGGCCCCCTTGTCATAAGCCACCAGGGACAATTTCCGGCCACGACAGTTTCCTTCAACCTGGCCCCCGGGACCTCGCTGGGAGAAGCCGTTGACGCCATAGAAGCAATCGCAGCCAAACTGGGCATGCCGGAAAGCATTCAAAGGAGCTTCCAGGGCACTGCCCAGGCTTTCCGAGCCGCCCTGGCCAACGAACCGATCCTTATACTGGCGGCACTCATAACGGTTTACATCGTGCTCGGCGTATTATACGAGAGCTATATACACGCGATTACAATAATTTCGACATTGCCTTCCGCCGGTGTAGGGGCAATTCTTGCGTTGCTGCTCTTTCACACCGAGTTCAGTGTGATTGCGCTGATCGGCCTCATCCTGTTGATAGGAATCGTTAAGAAAAACGCCATTATGATGGTCGACTTCGCCCTGGACGCCGAGCGAAGGGAGGGCAAGGAGCCGATCGATGCTATTTACCAGGCCTGCTTACTCAGGTTTCGGCCGATCATGATGACGACAATGGCGGCCCTTCTGGGGGCGCTTCCCCTGGCCATGGGAAGCGGGCTGGGGGCCGAGTTGCGGCGTCCCATGGGGATTTCCATAGTGGGCGGCCTCATATTCAGCCAGGTGCTCACCCTTTACACCACTCCCGTCGTTTACCTGTGGTTCGACCGCCTCGCCAGGCGCCTGGGCAGGGTTGGTTCCAAAGAATCCGATGGCGGCCAAGGGACTGGTCCGCTATGAATTTTTCCGAGATTTTTATAAGGCGCCCTGTAGCCACGACGCTCCTGACTATTGGAATGGCCCTGTCCGGAATTGTGGCATTCAGTGTCTTGCCGGTTTCCCCACTGCCGCAGGTCGATTTTCCCACAATCAGCGTCTCGGCGTCCCTGCCTGGAGCGGACCCCGAGACTATGGCCACATCGGTGACTGCTCCCCTGGAGCGGCAGTTGGGCCATATTGCCGGGGTCACCGAGTTGACTTCGACCAGTTCCCTGGGCACGACGTCCATCATCATCCAGTTCGACCTGGACCGCAATATCGATGGGGCGGCACGCGACGTGCAAGCTGCAATCAATGCTGCGCGAAGTTACCTGCCTCCCAACCTGCCGAGCAATCCAACTTATCGCAAAGTTAATCCGGCGGATGCGCCGATCCTCATCATAGCACTTACTTCCCACATCGTGAGCAAGGCACAGATGTACGATGCTGCCTCGACGATACTCTCGCAGAGGCTCTCTCAGGTCCGGGGAGTTGGCCAGGTATTTGTGGGAGGAGGTTCTCTGCCCTCGGTCCGCATGGAACTGGATCCGGGACCGATGAGCAGTTACGGGATAGGCCTGAATGAAGTCGCCAACGCAATTCGAACCACCAGCGTAAGCCAGCCCAAAGGACAGTTTGCCAACGGGTCCGAAACCCTGGGAATCGAATGCAACGATCAACTGCATAAAGCAGAAGAATACCGACCTGTTATCGTCCAATATTCTAATGGGGCGCCTGTACGCCTGTCGGACCTCGGGGCAGTGGAGAATTCGGTCCAAGATTTGCGGGCGGCGGGTTCGGTAAACGGCAAGCCGGCAGTATTGCTGGTCATGTTCCGGTCGCCCGGGGCCAACATTATCGCTACCGTGGACCGGGTCCGCGCGATGATACCTCAGTTGGCGGCCATGGTGCCCGGTAGTGTGGATCTGTCGGTGGTTCTCGATAGAAGTCCGCCGATTCGCGGTTCTCTAAAGGATGTCGAGCGCACACTCATCATCTCGGGCATACTCGTCATTCTTGTTGTATTCGCCTTCTTGCGGAACCTGCGAGCCACGATCATTCCGGGCGTCGCCGTTCCCGTCTCGCTCATCAGCACCTTCGGGGTCATGTATCTTTGCGGCTACAGCCTCGACAACCTTTCTCTCATGGCCCTTACCGTCGCCACCGGATTTGTAGTGGATGACGCCATCGTTGTGCTCGAAAATATCACCCGGTACATGGAAAAAGGGCTGTCTCCCATGCAGGCGGCCCTGCGGGGCGCACGCGAGATTGCCTTCACAGTGCTGTCGATGAGTGTTTCGCTGGTCGCCGTATTCACTCCCATTCTTTTGATGGGCGGAATGGTGGGACGTTTGTTCCGCGAGTTTGCGGTAACGCTCTCCGCTGCCATCCTGATCTCTCTCGTCGTCTCTCTTACAACAACCCCGATGATGTGCGCAACCATCCTCAGGAAAGAGACAACCCGCGCTCACGGCCCTGTTTACAGGGCTACGGAGTGGATATTCGACCATATGCACAGCAGCTACGACAGGGGGCTGCGCTGGGCGCTCCGGCATTCTCTCCTCATGCTCTTCATTACGGTGTTGACGCTCGGGATCAACGTTTTGTTATTTTGGTCCATTCCCAAGGGCTTTTTCCCCGACCAGGACACCGGACGTATAAGCGGCCGAATCCAGGCGGCGCAGGACATCTCTTTTCAGGCCATGGACAAGAAATTGACGCAAGTGGTGGACATCATCAGAACAGATCCCGACGTCTCCTACGTGACCGGCTTTACCGGCGGGGGAGGAGCGGGCGCTTCCACCACAAACACCGGGCGAATGTTTATTTCGCTCAAGCCTTTTGATGAGCGGAAAACAACAGTGACGGAGATTATGGCGCGGCTGCGCAAAAAGCTCCCCCAGGTAATAGGCGCACCCACATACCTTCAATCGGTCCAGGATCTGCGAATCGGCGGAATGATCAGCAATGCCGCATATCAGTACACACTGAGGAGCGATAGCCTGGCGGACCTCAATGCATGGGCGCCCCGCATATTGGCAGAGGTGCTTAAGTTGCCCCAGTTGGTGGATGTCAGCAGCGATCAGCAGAATAAAGGGCAACAGGCGCTGGTGCAGATGGACCGTTCCTCCGCATCGCGTCTTGGCATAACTGCGCAGCTAATCGACCAAAGCCTCTACGGTGCTTTCGGCCAGCAGGAAGTGGCTATTAACTACACCGAGTTAAACCAGTATTACGTTGTGATGGAGTTTGCTCCGCCTTTTTTGCAACGGCCTGAAAGCCTGCGCGATGTTTATGTTAAATCTTCCACAGGGGGTGAAGTGCCGCTTAGCGCATTCACCAAATATGTACCGTCGACGACATCGCTCTCCGTCAACCATGCCGGGCAGTTCCCCGCGGTGACGATCTCGTTTAACCTGACTCCCGGCGTGGCGCTCGGCGATGCAGTAGAGGCGATTGGAGCGGCAACTGCGAAATTGCCGGTACCGGAAGACATTCATGGAACTTTTCTGGGAACGGCCCAGGCATTCCAGGCCTCTCTCGCCAACGAACCCATTCTGATCCTGGCGGCGCTGATCTCAGTCTACATAGTGTTGGGAATGCTGTATGAAAGCTACATCCACCCGGTCACCATCCTCTCCACGCTTCCCTCCGCCGGCGTAGGCGCCATTGTCGCCCTGCTGATATGCCAAACCGATCTCAGCCTGATTGCGGTAATCGGAATCATCCTTCTGATCGGCCTGGTCAAAAAAAACGGCATTATGATAGTCGATTTTGCACTGGAAGCTGAGCGAAAGGAAGGTAAGTCCCCTACCGAGGCGATTTATCAGGCCTGCCTGCTGAGGTTCCGACCGATCATGATGACTACGATGGCTGCGCTCCTGGGGGCGCTGCCTCTGGCGCTTGGCGGTGGTGTCGGCTATGAGTTGCGGCGGCCGCTCGGAATATCCATTGTAGGCGGGCTGATTTTCAGCCAGATGTTGACGCTTTTTACTACCCCTGTCATCTATCTTTACATGGACCGTTTGCGGCTCTGGCTTTTGAAACACAGAGCAGGAGGCGGAGGGCAGATGACGGATGCCGGCGAATAGGTGAATATATGGCGCAGATGAACTTCATCAGGCCGGCGGCAGCTTCCCTGCTGCTGGCGATACTTTCGGCGTGTGCGGTCGGCCCCAATTATGTAAAACCCAAGGTTGAGTCCCCGCCCGCCTTCAAAGAAGTCGAGGGCTGGAAAAAAGCAGAGCCGCAGGACAATATTCCCCGCGGCACATGGTGGACGATATATGACGACCAACAGTTGAATGGGCTTGAAGCCCAAGTCAATGTGTCGAACCAGAACCTGAAAGCGGCCGAAGCCCAATACAGGGAGGCGCTCGCCGTGGTGCAGGCCGCCCGGGCAGCCTATTTCCCCACGGTTTCGATAGGCAGCGCTGTGTCGCGGTCCCGCACTTCCGCCAAGCTCGTCGGGACCCAAGGCCAAGGGGTGTCTCAAACCAGCTCAGACCTCAACCTCTCGGGCCTGGTGACCTGGCAGCCGGACATCTGGGGCAAGGTTCGCCGGCAGGTCGAGTCCAATAAAGCAAGCGCCCAGGTCAGCGACGCGGACCTGGAGGGAGTGCGCCTCAGCATGCAGGGCCAGCTTGCCCAGGACTATTTCGAGCTTCGTACACTGGACTCCCAAGCCCGGGTGCTCACCACAAACGTCGAGATCTACAAGAAATTTCTCGAACTGACGAAGAACCAGTATGCAACCGGCGTGGCGGGGCAGGCCGCTGTGCTCACAGCGCAAACCCAGCTCGAGACAACTCAGGCACTACTGATCGACACGGGCGTACAACGTGCGCAAATGGAACACGCCATAGCCGTGTTGATGGGCAAGGCGCCCTCGGACCTGACCATCCCTCCCACGCCGCTCGACGGCCCGCCGCCGGCCATACCCGCCGGCATTCCCTCGCAGCTTCTCGAACGCAGGCCCGATATTGCCGCCGCCGAAAGGCAGGCTGCTGCCGCAAACGCCCTTATAGGAGTGGCCTTAGCCGCCTATTTTCCAACAGTCACTCTCAGCGCAACGGGCGGCTTCGAGGCCTCATCTGCCGCACAGTGGTTAACGTGGCCCGCCCGATTTTGGACGCTCGGACCAGCCGCCATTCAGGAGACCTTGTATGACGGAGGGCTCAGGCGCGCCCAGACCGAAGAGGCACGCGCCACCTACGATGCGAGTGTAGCCACTTACCGCCAGACCGTGCTTGCCGGATTCCAGCAGGTTGAAGACAACCTGGCCGCACTTCGTATTCTGGAGCAGGAGTCGGTGGCTTCGGACGCCGCGACCGAATCGGCGAAGAAAAACGTTATCTTAACCCACAATCAATATGAAGCGGGAACAGCAAGCGCCCTGGATGTAATAGTTGTTCAAGCCATAGCGTTAAACGATGAGTTGACATCCGTAAACGTTTTGGGCCGTCGATTGGCCGCTAACGTGCTGCTGGTCGAAGCCCTTGGTGGAGGCTGGACCACAGCTGACCTGGCCACCGATTGTTTTGTCGGTCAGAAACATTATAAAACGTGCCCGTGGTAAACAGCATTCGGTAAATCCGTAGCGGGGCAAAAGAAGACACCGGGGACAATGTGCTTATACTGACTGGGCGCTTGAGCGCTCAGTCAGTATAAGCACATGATGCCTCCAAACCCCTCAGGGCCACGAGCTTTTTAGCCGATACCTGTTTGATTTTTTTGGGGAAAGACCCAATGCCTCAATACGAAATGACCACCAAGGAAGCTACACACCTTTTAGAAGTTTCAACGCGAACCCATCTTCAAATATAGCCGAGCACTTATTCCACCTGCCAATATGCCCCGGCCCAGTCAACTGGCTTTATTTCAGGTTTGAGTGAATTCATCTCAAGGAAATCAGTCACTGCCTTCTTGCAGCATGGCCAGGAATTATAATCGTCAACCATCACATATCCACCTCTGCTCACCTTGGGATAAAGATTTTTCAAAGCATCCATAGTTGAGTGATACATGTCTCCATCAAGCCGGAGAATTGCAAGTTCTTGAATCGGAGCGCAAGGCAGAGTATCGCAGAACCATCCTTTAAGGAAGTCAACTTGTTCATCCAGAAGACCAAATTTTGCAAAATTTGATTTAACCTCTTCAAGAGATACCTTTAGTAACTCAACATCACTCAAATCCCAGCCATCGTTAGCATCTTTAGGTGGAGGAAGTCCTTCGAAGGAATCTGCAACCCATACTTTTCGGTTAGTAATATCGTAGAGCTTCAACAATGCACGCATAAAAATAGTAGCACCACCACGCCATACACCTGTTTCTATGAAATCTCCAGGAATTCTATTTTTCAATACATCATCAACACAATGCCTGATATTTTCAAGTCGCAAATCCCCGATCATAGTATAACCGATAAACGGCCAATCTTTACCTTCGTTCCGGATTGATGCATCAAATTGATTTACCTGAACCAAAAAGCTCCCTCGCTCTTTCATTTTCTTTAAATGATACTCTTCCAGCAGATCGAGGAGATACTTCACCGGCTTCCTGATCAATTTTGGTTTGCGTTCGTTTGGGTCTAAAACCTTCCAGGCGCTTTCATCGTAAAGAAATCCTGTCAATACTTTTTTCAAGAGATCGATATATTCGTTTGATGCATGCGTAGTTTGACAGTTAGCCATCCGTTTTCCTGTTTACTGACGATCTGTGAGGCAAGGGCTGACCCCACCTTTAGTTTTTCCGCGATCACCGTTTCATTACGGTAAAACCATTCAGAGTTGTACATCAGTATGAAAACATGTTTTTGTCATCTTCGCTCTTGATAAGATCGTATAAACCGGGCGACGCACTCCTATCCGAGGGCCACTGCAACCGCCAGGAGTTCACCGCACCCAGCGGTCGCACATGCAGCCTAAACCCTGGGGCCGCAGGGCATATTTAAACTGCCCCCCTGCCCTGCTCCGGGTTATCCAGAATTGCCGGCTCGAACGCAATCCGGTATTACTTTCGCACGGTTCGCTATCTTACCCTCAGGCCGGAAATCTTCACCGCGCCCCTGTGATACCCGTCCGGGAAAAGGGCTTCCAGCTCTTCGATTTCAATCCCGTTCCCCTCGCAGGTTTCATATACAGTTGGGACAATCCCGGTCTCCTCAAATCGCTTCCGAATAAAATGTACTATTTTCCAGTGGTTGTCACCGAGTCGCGGCATCTTCATCTCGAGTGCTTTGAAGACCGCGTAATCCTCATCCCATGCCGATGGGTCCACAAGAAACCCTTGAATGTCCACGCTGTAAGTTCTCTCCCTGGGGACTTTCGAGGTCTTGACCGGTCGATTACGGGGCAACCAGGAAGAATGAGCGGGCTCCTCCGAGTATGTCAGACCTGCAAGCCTGCACGCGCCCCTCAGATAACCGGTCGGGAAAAGTCTTTTGAGGTCTGCCAAACGCAGCCCGTGAGCTCTGCAGATCGCATAGATTGTCGGGCATTTGCCATGCACCGCAAAGCTTTCCCGGATGAAGTCGATTACGTGCCAATGCTGTGGCGTCAATCCGGTTGGAATACCGACAGATGCGGCAAGGCCCTCCGCAAATCTGGTGTCCCATTCCTCGGGGTTCAACAAAAAACCATCTGCGTCGACCTTGTAACCCTTTTGAGCAAGATCAGGGACTTCCATTTTTCACCCCTCTGTTAAGGAAACATCAAACAGGTCCAAGTATTTTATTTTCGCAACCCCGCGCGGCGCCGGCATCAGTGCTTGAACGCTCGCTGGCCTGTGAACACCATGGTGACACCGGCTTCGTTGCAGGCTTCGATCGCTTCCCAGTCCCTGATCGATCCGCCCGGCTGGACGACCGACTTTATGCCTTGGCGGATCCCCACGTCCACGCCGTCTCTGAACGGGAAAAAGGCGTCCGAAACCATTGCGGCGCCGACGAGACCCGCCTTGGCCTCGCGAGTAAGGGTATCGATTTCTTCTTTTAGCTCTTTGGGACGCTCCCCTTTCTCGATAGCGAGTTCGAGGTCCTTATACCCGATCTTGTGCCTGTCGAAACAGAGTGCGTCGGCATATTTCAGGTACGCCTTATAGACGGCGATTTCAGCCACCCCGACACGGTCCTGCTCGCCCGTGCCAATCCCCACCGTGCATTCATCTTTCACGTACAGAACCGAGTTTGAGGTCACTCCCTGTTCGACAAACCACCCGAAAAGCATGTCCGCCGTTTGCTGTTCGGTCGGCTCAGTACCGATTTTATAGGTTTTGCCCTGGTAGGTAGTCTCGGCCAATTTGAAATCCCCGGCGTTTCTGATCCTGTTAAGCGGGGACTGCTGCACTATCAGGCCGCCGTCGATAAGCGACTTGAAATCCACAAACCGGGTATCGATGTAATCCCGGAGACGGTCAATCCTGGCTACCTGGATGATGCGCAGGTTGGACCTCTTTTTGAGAATCGCCAGGGAACCCTGTTCGAAATCGGGGGCCGCGACCACTTCCAGATAGTTCTCAGAAATGAGTTCGGCGGTGGCCTTATCGACAGGGCGGTTGAGCACCAGGCACCCACCAAAAGCGGCAATCCTGTCGGCGCGGTTTGCACGCTGGTAAGCCTGCGTCAGGCTGACGCCAAGGGCGGCGGCGCAAGGATTGTTATGCTTCAGGATTACCGCCGCGGGCTTGTCCATCAGGTATTTTAAAATATTTAATCCATTGTCCAGGTCGGTCAGGTTGATCTTTCCCGGGTGCTTTCCTTCCTGGAGCATATCCTCCTCACCAATCGCGCTTACCAGGCCGTTTCCCGGATCGATAAACCGGCAGGCGCCCAACATCACGTTTCCGCCCGTCAACTCATAGAGGGCCGCTTCCTGGCCCGGATTTTCCCCGTAGCGGAGCCCCTTCTCGATCAATTCACCAGTTTTTTCGTCCGGGAACTTCCATGATCGCTTCCTGTATACAAGCTCCTGGTCCCCGAAGCTTATGCGTAAAGAGTCCGGGAAATGGTCTTCCATAACCGTGCGGTACATTTTCTTGAGATCTTCAGTCATGAATCCTCCCTAAGTGATAAAGTTAGGTATTTGTAAAACAGAAAAAGAGCGAAAAGCAAATAAAACTTGATACCTGTAGAAGATGGGATTATTTCCGGGTTTTCCGGCCCATGGCTTCCGTTCCAATTTGAAAGCGCTCATGGGATTTTAATCTACGAAAACTGAAACCATCATTGAAAGGAGCACCTTTGAAAAGCTTCCAGGGATTCGGGTCTGCCACTCTCATCGGCAGCATGCCTCAAACCGACCGTAAAACGGCAATCGACCTTGTACTGCAAGCTGCGCCGCAGATTCCCGCATGGCCCCAATTGCCGATATATCCCTACGAGCAGATGATGGCGCAGTATGCCGAGGGGCTGCCGGGGCTTGTGACCGAAGAGGGCAGACAGTTTGTGCGGTCGGATGCGCCCGAATTCGACCAGGAGTGCCTCTCTTTTTATGAACAATACCTGGCAATCGAGGAGGGATCGCTCGATGTGGATGGTTCGCTCTTCCGAATGGGTGAAAAAACCAGCCGAACCTTCCGCCTTTTTCTGGATACCGTCACGGGGGCCAATTTGCCCGTTCGGGCCTTGAAAGGACAGGTGACGGGGCCGTTTACGCTTCTGAGCGGCATGAAAGACCAGGAAGGCCGTGCCCTTATCTTCGACGAACGATTCCAGGAGATAATACCGAAACTCCTTGGGTTCAAGGCCAGGTGGCAGATCGAGATCATGAAGCAATTCGGAGTGCCCGTGATAATATTCCTGGACGAACCCGGACTTGCGGGCTTCGGATCTTCGGCCTTCATTACCGTGTCCGCAGAACTCGTCTCGCGGCTTTTGACCGAAGTGACCGGTGCAATCCATGCAGCCGGAGGGCTCGCCGGGATTCACGTCTGCGCCAACACCGACTGGATGCTGGCATTTCAGTCGAATTTGGACATAATCAATTTCGATGCCTACAGCTATTTTGACAAGTTCGCCCTCTACGGTAAACAATGTATAGATTTCATTGCCGGGGGCGGAAACATGGCTTGGGGAGTAGTCCCCACCTCAGACCCCGAGGCGATTTTGGCCGAGACCCCGGAAAGTTTGGCAATGAAGTGGACCGCGCAGGCCCGGGAACTTGCCACGAGCGATATCGGGTTCGAAAAAATACTGGCTAACTCGCTTTTTACCCCTGGTTGCGGCTGCGGCAGCCTGACGGAGGAATGCACGCGAAGGGTGCTGGACCTTCTCAAAGGATTTTGCAGGATAATACGGCAGAACGCGTGAAGAGGATATCACATTTTTCCTAATCCTTTCTGCCGAAGGTGTCGATTACTATCTGGAGAGAGAATGTTGTATTTAAAATGCTGCAATTCACTTTTCGCAATAGATCAAGGAGACACCATGAGCGTCACAGCCGTCAATTCAACATCGAACAATTATGCTTATCAGACTCAGCCGGTTCAACAAACAACCGCTTCCAATGGTAACAGCGCTGCTGCCGTGTCAACACAAACGCAGGCTACGGCCGCGCCCAAAGCGGCTGCATCGTCCACCGGGAATGCGTCTTCGAGCAGCAATGTGGTGAGCCAAATTAGAATGTATGCAAATGAGGGAATGTCGGCCAGCCAAATCGCGCAGCGACTTGGACAGTCCGTTTCCACTATCACGCAGGAAGCATCGGCGGCAGGGGTAAAAATCAACAACGGTTCCAGCGGTGCATCAACCGCAAATACAGGGAACCCGGCCGTCGGCGGAAATATCAATGTAAAGGCTTAGTCCGACTGAAATTCAGCGCAAGCTACAAGACTTGCCTTTTTCTTGAGCCACAGGAGGTATGCTTCCAGTTTTTTGAGCACTCTCTCGCAAAGCGTATCGGCGCGAGACCGGAAGGGCTAAGCACGCCCCAAGGATTTCTCCCACCCCCATTTTCTTCGCATTCTTTTCCTGGCTGCTACCGTTACAAGTTCCCCTCCTCCAGCTCACAGTTGATCGATACGAACGCGTTCGCCTTTAACCTCCTCGCAAAGTCGGTTGCAGGGGGTGCAGGCAGCTCCATGTCATGCGCTTCGAGGGTCCAGTGGTCAAGGGGGCCTGACGGCCCAAGCGTTCAAGATGGGCAGTGATTGCACTGACCGACCTCACCGGGTGGGGGACCTGCACCAAATTGTAGACCGGACGGTGGACGACATAATCGGAAGGTGTTATTAACGAAATTATTCAGGTTTGTTTTGTTCCATCTTGACAAAAGAGGCAAACAGCACTAGTTTTTTTTAGCACTCTTTTTTGGTGAGTGCTACCAATTAAGGAGTTTGAGCGTGACAAAGCTTACGCAACGCGATCAGACTGTCCTGGAAGCCGTTATTACCGATTATATCGAGACTGGCGAGCCGGTCGGGTCGAGGACCATTTCCAAAAGAGGTTCCATGAATGTCAGCCCGGCCACCATCCGGAACGTGATGGCCGATTTAGAGGAAATGGGGCTGCTCCTTCAGCCGCACACGTCCGCCGGTCGCATTCCGACAGTAAAGGGACTCAGGCTCTACCTCGATTCGATAATGCAGTCGAAGCAACTGGAGAGGTTGGAAAAGGACAAGATTCGCAACGCATTGCAAGATATGCCCCATGATATAAGGGAACTTCTGCGCCGGACCTCGATGATGCTTTCCCAATATTGCAAGCAGGCAGGGGTCGTTCTCTGGCCAAAACTTTCGATTACGTCCTTTAAACATATCGAGTTCCTCCGGGCGGGGCCATCCAGCATAAATGTCGTTTTGATATCCAAAGCGGGCCTGGTTCATCAGACAAATATCGAATCAGACGAAGAGATTGGCCAGGCCGAATTGGACAACTACAGCCGGTATGTTAACGAACTCCTTCAGAATGTGCCCATATCCATGATAAAGGCGCGCATCCTGGAAGAAATGGCAAGTGAGAAGGCGCTCTTTGACCAGCTTTTTGCGCGTGCCCTGAAGATGGCTCAGCGTGCGATCCAGGGGACGATGGATGAGAGCGACATCTACATAGAGGGACGGACAAATCTTCTCGACAACCCCGAGTTCGCCGATGTGGAGGCAATGAGGCGGATACTTCAGGCCTTCGAGGATAAATCCAGGATGATACGCCTGCTCGACGAGACCTTCAGGGCTTCGACGGGGATCCAGATAATTCTGGGGACGGAAGGCGAACTGGAGGGGTGGAATGAGATGAGCCTGATTTCGTCGCCTTATGGACGAGGCGGCACCCCGTTGGGCGTGCTCGGAGTTATTGGCCCATTGCGCATGGATTACTCTCGGATTATCCCGATTGTTGAGTTTACGGCCAAATTTCTCAGTCAAATCCTTGAAATTCCAGACGATAATTAAAAGATCGGCCTTGGGGTGAGAACACCTCACTTTAGTCCAAAGCTGAGTTTTTTAGAAATTTTCTAATGACGTGAAATGGAGGGACCGATTTGATAGCTGCTGAAATAAAGCCTACGAGCGAAAATTGCTCTCAGGCGGATGAGGATCAACCTGAAGTCGGGGTCCCGGGAAATTCTGAGGACTGCCGGCAACTTTTTGCAAATTGCCAGGAGGAACTCAAACAGGCGCAGGACCGCATCCTGCGGCTCGCCGCAGAGATGGACAATACCAGGAAAAGGCTCGAGAGGGAAAAAGTCGATGGCATAGCCTACGCAAATGAAAGCCTCATGAGGCAATTCATCGAAGTCGTAGATAACCTCGAGCGGGCGATCGAGCATGGTGAAAAGGACGAAAACTGCAAGGGTCTCCTCGAAGGCGTGCGGATGACGCTCAAGAGTTTTATGGATATTTTTGCCAGGTTTGGCGCCACCCCTTTCGAATCGGTGGGTCAGGAGTTCGACCCTAACCGGCATGAGGCGGTTTTACAGGAAGCGAGTTCTGAATATCCTGATATGACCGTGACAAGGGAATTTGAAAAAGGCTACACTTTGAGGGATAGACTCTTGAGACCGGCAAAGGTGGGGGTGTCACGAAGTTCTAAAGATGATGATGCTCGATAAACTGCACACTCCCAGGGAGAGTCTACGATGGCTCCGCACTCTGCGAGGTGTAATAACGGTTAGCCAAGGAGGCAATCATAATGAGTAAAGTTATAGGAATCGACCTCGGGACTACCAATTCAGTGGTAGCAATCATGGAGGGAAAAGAGCCCAAGGTTCTGACCAACGCGGAAGGCAGCCGGATCACCCCTTCCATGGTGGCCATTACAGAAAGCGGTGAGCGGCTGGTGGGCCAGGTTGCCAAACGGCAGGCGATAACCAATCCGGAGAATACCGTCTCAGCAGTGAAAAGGCTTATCGGCCGCAAGTTCGACTCACAGGAAATTCAGGACGACACAAAGGTCCTTCCTTACAAGATCGTCCGTGCTGCCAACGGAGATGCCCACCTTCGAATAAGGGGGCGGGATTACAGCCCGACCGAGATTTCGGCTTTTATCCTGATGAAAATGAAGCAGACGGCGGAAGATTACCTGGGGGAGAAAGTCACCGATGCCGTCATCACTGTGCCGGCTTATTTCAATGACAGCCAGAGACAGGCCACCAAGGACGCCGGCAAAATCGCGGGCTTGAATGTTTTGCGCATCATAAACGAGCCGACCGCGGCCTCACTGGCCTATGGCCTGGATAAGAAAAAAGACGAAAAAATCGCTGTATTCGACCTCGGGGGCGGCACTTACGACATCTCCATCCTGGAGATCGGCGAAGGGGTGTTCGAGGTCAAATCCACCAACGGCAACACGCACCTGGGTGGCGAAGACTTCGATCAGCGCCTGATCGATTGGCTGGCTAACGAGTTTAAGAAAGACTACGGCATCGACCTGAGGACCGACAAGATGGCCCTCCAGAGGCTGAAAGAAGCCTCGGAGCGTGCTAAGATCGAGCTCTCGACTACGATGGAGACTGAAATAAACCTGCCCTTTATTACGGCCGACGCTTCCGGGCCGAAGCACATGAACATAAAGTTGGGCAGGGCCAAACTCGAGTCGCTGGTGGAAGACCTCATAGACAAGCTGCTTCCGCCCATGACGCAGGCACTCAATGACGCAGGCCTTTCCCGCAATGAAATCGATGAGGTGATACTTGTCGGCGGAATGACCCGCATGCCCAGGGTTCAGCAAAAGGTCCAGGAATTTTTTGGCAAGGAACCTCATAAGGGCGTTAACCCGGATGAGGTCGTGGCAATTGGCGCGGGAATTCAGGGCGGTGTCCTGATGGGCGAGGTCAAAGACGTTCTGCTGCTCGATGTAACGCCGCTCTCCCTCGGGATCGAAACCCTGGGAGGCGTCATGACCCGGCTCATCGAGCGCAACACGACGATCCCGACCCGCAAGAGCCAGATATTCTCGACGGCCGCCGATAGCCAGACCGCCGTCTCGATCCATGTCCTCCAGGGCGAACGCGAGATGGCCGGCGACAACAAGACGCTGGGAAGGTTCGAGCTGGTGGGAATTCCTGCCGCGCCCCGAGGCATCCCCCAGATCGAGGTCACGTTCGATATAGATGCCAACGGCATAGTGCATGTGTCCGCGAAAGACTTGGCGACCCAAAAGGAACAGTCGATCCAGATCACGGCTTCCAGCGGCCTTAGCGACGCGGAAATAAAGAACTTGGTGCGCGAAGCGGAGGTGCACTCCGAGGAAGACAAGAAGAAACGCGAATTCGTCGAGGCACGTAACCAGGCGGACAGCCTTATCTACAGCACGGAGAAAACTCTTCGCGATCTGGGGGATAAAGTTGACCCGAAGACAAAATCGGATATCGAGGATCAAATAACGAAGCTCAAGTCCACAATCGAGGGCGACGATCACAGCGCAATTCAGCGGGAGACGGAAGCTCTGACGCAACTGTCCCACAAGCTTGCCGAAGAGGCTTACAAACGGACTGCCGGCGGGCAGGAGGGGGACAGCCCCGGGGAACCAGAGCAACAGAAAAAGTCCGATGAAGACGTGGTAGACGCCGACTTCGAGGAA
Source organism: uncultured delta proteobacterium (assembly GCA_963826655.1). Classification (GTDB taxonomy): domain Bacteria; phylum Desulfobacterota; class Syntrophobacteria; order Syntrophobacterales; family Syntrophobacteraceae; genus SbD1. Next base: position 20,118 of record CAWGZP010000070.1, on the reverse strand, counting down.
GTCAAGAAATAGGGCAGAGGGGAAAATTCCCCGTTTGGTCTTTTCTTGGTGAATTATCCGTTGTATTAAAGGGCACGCGAATTAGCGTGCCCTTTAATTTGGATATCCAATTATCGCTGCTTGTTCCAGAGGTTTTTATGAAAAGTAAAAACGTAGGCTCACTGATTGTTTTGATTATTTTTGCGCTGCTCCTCACCGGCTGCCCCAAGTCTCCCCCGGCCCCGGATTTTTCGGCCAGCTTCTCCCCGGTCAGCCCTCGCGAGGCCGAAGACCTGTACGCCCAGGCAGAGACCGCATTGCGAGACGGCAAGGCGCCCCGCGCCATGGAACTGTGGGAACGCATCGTACAGAAGTACCCAAGTACCCCGGTGGCTGCGCAATCGCTCAACAGACTCGGTGAGATCTACCTGGCGCAAGGCCAACCCGAGCGTGCCGCCCAGTATATTGATTACCTCCTTTACGCCTATCCCAACTGGGTGGGAATTCCTTCCGCCAAACTTAATCACCTGCGGCTACTGGCCCAGTCGGGCAAGAAAAAACAAGTGATGAAAGAAGCGGTTCAGCTCTGGGATTCAACAGCGGATCAACCGGAAGTGCGTTTTGGCCTGGCCGGACTGATGATCGGACTCTACGATTCGGAAAACGATATTGAAACGGCTTTTGACTGGTGTTCCTCAGGCTTTTCTGTTGCAAGTGCCGCGGATCAGAAGAAAAGCCTCACAAAGCAGACAAAAGAGATCCTCGACAGGGCGGATGAAGGAACTGTTAAAAAGCTCTACAAAAAAAATCCTTCCGAATTCATGAGGGTCTTTCTGGATTACCGCTTAGCGCAGATCGCAATTCAAAAGGGACAGGGCGAACAGGCCCGGGAGCAATTGAAAGCGCTCGTCTCGCAAAATCATGACCACCCTCTTGCCGCAGAGATCCAAGCTGCCGCCAGGGGCGCAAAAGTACCCGAATCCGGCGCCGTTCACTCTAATCCCAACAAGATCGGGGTCATGGTCCCACTCAACGGCCCTAACGCACAATATGGAGAAATGGTGGTTCGCGGGCTCAATCTGGCGATTTCCGACTGGAGCGAAGCCCATCCGAACCAGAAGCCCACCCTGGTGATAAAAGACGCCGGTTCGGAGACGGACACCGTCACCCGCTCCTTTAACGAATTGAGTAAAGAGGGCGTGCTGGCCATAGTGGGGCCGCTTGGCGCCCAGGCGAACAAGACTGCGGTCCCCCTGGCGAACCGTGATGGAATTCCCTTGCTTTCCCTGACTCAAAAGGAAGATGAACCCCAGGACAGCTCTTTTGTCCTGCACGTATTTATTGACAGCCGCGACCTGGTCAGGGCTCTTGTCCACTACTGCCGCGATAAGCTCAAATACCAACGCTTCGCCTGCCTGTTCCCCGACGACCGATATGGGCAAAAGCTTTCCAAGATCTTTGCCGAAACCGTGCAGGAGCAGGGTGGAACGATGATGGCTAGCGCGTCCTACAAGGAGAAGAGTACCGACTTTTCCGAATCCTTGCAAAAGCTTATGAATATAGCCAAGAAAAACGCGCCCCTGTCCGCGACGGAAGCGCCCTTAGAGGCCCTCTTCATCCCGGACCAGGTGAGTGTGGTGTCGCTGATAGCCCCTCAACTGCCTTATAACAATGTAGTCGGGGTCACCCTGCTCGGCACCAACCTTTGGAGCGAGGCGCCCCTGGTACAGGCAGGAGGCGTCTATGTCGATCAGGCACTATTTGCCACCGCATTTTTCCCGGAAAGCAAAAACCCCAGGGTAAGCGCGTTCCGCGAAAAATTCGCGTCTGCCTACAACTCGCAGCCTTCCTATCTGGAAGCGCAGGCTTACGATGCCCTAACGATGCTTCTGCAAGCCAGGGACGCTTCAAAGGGCGCAACCGACCGCAACTCGGTATTCCAGAACCTTGTCGAGACAAAGCATTTCAACGGTATCACCGGCACGTATACCGTCAATCAACAGGGAGACCTGGACATGCAATATGTCATCCTCCAGGTCGGCAACGGTTCTCTCGGCCAGGTTTATCCATAGCGGTCGCTATTAAGAGCTTGACAGATAACGCACAAGTTCTATAATTGGCGTAGTAGACATTAAGTACAGGAGGAGATCAGCAGATATGCCAATCTACGAATACGAATGTTGTAAATGCGGCAAGACGACCGAAGCAATGCAAAGATTTTCCGATCCGCCCCTGACAGAGTGCGCCAACTGTCACGGCCCAATGCGAAAGCTCATTTCGATGAGCACTTTCCACCTCAAGGGTTCAGGCTGGTATGTAACCGACTATGCGGGTAAGAACCCTGGCGCGGCCAAACCGGCGGAGAACAAAGCGGAAACGGTTATGAAGAAAATCGAGAGCGCGTCTTCGACAAGCTCACCTTCGGCAAAAGATTCGTAAGAAACAGGCAAAGATTGTTGATTCTTAGCAATTTTGAAACAATGGAGCGGGCCGCAAGCCCGCTTTTTTTATTCCGCCATGCGCCTCTTTTTCAATAAAGGAAGCTTGAATGTTATCTCAAGACCCGGAGCGTCTTTCAGTGAGGAGAGTGTGAGTATTATCTCAACGAGGGAACCGGAAGGTAGAGTATGAATTGTGAAAAAGGACTCCTAATCGTCTTTACCGGGCATGGAAAAGGGAAGACCACAGCGGCCCTCGGTATGGCCATGCGTGCGGCGGGACACGGGATGAGGTCTCTTATTTTGCAGTTCATAAAGGGTACTTGGGCTTACGGCGAGCTTAAGGCATTCGAGAAGATCGAAGAGATTGAAATCAAGCCCCTCGGAAGTGGCTTTACCTGGAAAAAGGAGGGCCTCGACGAAGACCGGCGCCTTGCCGAAGCGGGCTGGAAAGAGGCCGTCTCTGAAATTAGCCGGGGATATTACGATATAGTGGTTCTCGATGAACTCAATGTAGTGCTATCTTATGGGCTTCTCCCGATGGGTAACGTACTGGAGGCGCTCAAAAACAGGCCCGCAGGTCCTCACATCGTGGTTACGGGAAGAAACGCCCCTTATGAGCTAATCGAAATCGCAGACCTGGTAACCGAGATGAAGGAAATAAAGCATCCTTTCCACGACCGAGGGTTGAAGGCCTGCAAGGGAATAGAGTTCTGAGCGGCATTCAGTAATGATGCCTTAGTTGGGCAATAAGGAGGGCATCCACTCAACTTTGTGGACGATCCTGTGTTCAATCCACCCTGCCGGATCGGGCGCCACGGGATTCCCTCCAAACTAGATTTTAGGTTCGCCAAGGATAATCCATCCACCAGGCCCTCCGCCTCTGCCATAACAATGTAGCGGTACTATTTCTCCTCCCAAATATGAGAAAACGACGGCATGTTTCCTTGACGGGCTTTGGATTCACAATCGGCGCAGTGTCAATTATTTCAGCTAAACTCTTGCGCTGCGCTGGTAGAAGAGTTTGCGGAGTAACGGCAGTACAATGACACCGGTCCATGGCCGGTCAATGACATTATCACAACTTCAACTCCTGCGCGGCGCATTGTATTTCTTTGACCTTGGTTATTTCATGCCCTATAAATCCCTTCGAGGATCGTAATGCACAAGATGAAGCTGTACAGTATTTTTCCCCTGGCTGTTATCCCTGTTCAATCATATGTCGGGTTTCAAAATGGCAACACCGATGCAAGGCTTTGCAAGAATATAGACAGGATGCCAAAAAGATTGAAAAAAAAGAATGCTATTCGAACAACTCTTATCGCGCCCTGCGGAATGAACTGTCACCTCTGCCGGGACTATATTAGAGGGAAAAAGCCATGTCCTGGTTGCCGAGGTGATGATAGCCTCAAATCGAAAGCTTGCGTTTCGTGTAAAATCAACAACTGCGAGAAAATTACAGAAGGTCGAATCAAGTACTGCTTCAGTTGTGGCAGCTTTCCCTGTGCTGCACTCAACCACTTGGATAATCGTTATAGAACCAGGTACGCTATGAGTATTATCGACAATCTCAAGGGAATAAGGGAATTTGGCATAAGGGATTTCATTAAAAACGAAAAGGAAAGGTGGGCTTGTCCCGAGTGTGGCGAGTTAATCTGTGTTCATAAAGATAACTGCATCTCGTGCGGGTACAAGTGGCGTTAGCAATCATTTTCGTGCACTTTTTCCAACTTTGCGAACTGGAAGGAGATAATCAATGAAAGAAATTATTCCAGATTCACAATTGGTGGCATATTGTGGATTGTACTGCGGAGCGTGCAATCGGTATACTCAGGGAAAATGTCCAGGATGTCATGAAAATAGCAAAGCGACCTGGTGTAAGATACGATCATGCTGCATGAGTAATAAGTTTTCATCATGTTCAGAATGCAAAGAGTTTCCAGATCCCAATAATTGTAGGATGTTCAACAATTTTATGTCAAAAATATTCGCTCTTATATTTAGGTCTAACCGGGCAGCATGTATACGACAAATTAGAGATGTTGGAATTCAGGGTCACGCAGAAATTATGGCTAAGCGAAACCTTCAATCACTTAAGCGCTGATGGGGGTATCCAACATCGCATCACTTCCCGGCCATTTTTGTTCCTCCATGGAATCAGGATATTCCCGGGCTTTTTTTACTTTTCGATGAAATTGCTTCGTCGGCCAAAATGGTTTCCATTTGCCTTCATCTTTGCCAGTTCAGGTACGATCGTCCTCCTTGGAAGGACAATTCCACTAAAGGCGATTTGAAAAAGCCAAGAGGTCTAGCCGCTCAAGGGTAACTCTGACCCGTAGGACGGATCATGATTTCGTTGACGTTGACATGAGGCGGCAGCGTGAGGATCCAGTGAATGCCGTCGGCAATGGCCTGAGGTTCGAGCAGTTTGCCGAATTGGGCAATCCCTTTACCGAAGTTTTCCTCGTCATAACCGGCCACATTCTGAAATTCGCTGAGGACGATCCCGGGCATCACGACGGAAACGCGAACTCCAAACGAGCAAACCTCGCGGCGGAGACCCTCAGCGAGGGCGCTGACGGCGAATTTGCTTGAACCGTAGAACCCGCTAAAGGGCGAGACATTTCGTCCCACCACGGAACCGATGGCCACGATGTCCCCGCTTCTTCGTTGTGCCATGTATTGCCCGGCGCGACGCATCAGATGGGCAGCGCCCAAAACGTTGACTCGATAGATCTCCTGCCACTGGGATTCTTCGCTGCTGAGGATGCCGCCCGCCAGTCCGCGACCAGCATTGACGACTACAATATCGACCTTGCCCCCACCTTCGTCCCAGCTCAATGCGCGATCCAACAGTAAATCGATGTCAGCCTGGACGCCGGCGTCTCCCGCCACGACCAGGACTTTGCCACTCCGGGCGGAAATTTCTGACGCAAGTTCGTTCAGCCGCTCTTTTCGCCGCGCGTGAATCACCACTGCGGCGCCTGCCCGAGCGAGGGTGGAAGCCGTGGCCTTCCCTATGCCGGAACTCGAGCCTGTCACGATGGCCGTCTTACCTGAAAGATATTTGTCCATAGATAGCTCTCCTTCTCATGAGAGTTCAGGAATGGCTTGTCAGGAACTCAGCCACAATCGCGTTGAAGTTCTCCGGCTGGTCAATCGGGCTGACGTGGCGTGAATCGGAGATCACTGCCAGCCTGGCATCGGGCATCTTGCTCACATAGAACTGCTTGTAGCCCACAGGCGTGTAATCCTGGTCGGCCGAGACGACCAATGTGGGGCAACGGATCTCGGGGAGATGTTTCAAAACGCTCCAGTCTTTGAACGCCAGGACTGTATTAATATAGGCGTTCTTATCGTTTTGCGCCCACCTTTTGACCATTTCTTTGCGAAGGTCTCCCTGTCCCTTTTGGGGAAAGAGGCGCTTGGCCAGGATCTCAGCCATGACACGCATTCCGAATACCCGGACGATCAATCTTCGCTTTAGAAATTCGAATTTTTGTGCCCGTGTTCGCAATGTGAAATCCGGACCGCTGTTAACGATGACCATCCTCCTGAGCAGTTCCGGGTGGCTCACCGCCATTTGGAAGGCTATCATCCCTCCCATTGAAAGGCCCACCAGGTGGGCCGGCCAGGCGTTTACAGACCTGAGCAAATGAACCGTATCAGCGCAGAAAAGCGGGATGCTGTATGGCCCGGGAGGTTTATCGGAGCTTCCCTGTCCACGATAATCGAAAGTGATGACGTGGTAGATTTTCGAAAAATAAGCCACCTGCTTTTCCCAATCCCGGACGCTCATGCCCAGGCCGTTCAGAAAGACGAGCGGCTGCCCCTGCCCTGCCGTTTCATAGTGGAGAGTGATGTTGTCGACGCGGATATCCGGCATGACATTAATCTCCAATTAAACTTGAGGAATTGGACGAAATTTCGTTGAATCCCAAATCCGAACACTCGGGTTAAATCCAAACCTCGTCTTACGTCCTGTACTTAAGTTCGAACCTCAAAGGGGCATCAGCGGCAATTTCCTTTGATTGCCTGATTATCAGTTCACGCTCACGCGGCAGCCGCACTACCCCTCGAACGCGAATAGCCTCATCATCGGACTCCACCTCCAGGGTTGACATAAAAAACGGCAACCTGGTGAGAAGACGTGCTTTAATATCGGTGGCCAGCGCTCTCATTTTAAGATCGCTTAAGGATTTTTCATCTTTGAGCCGATCTTTTTCCGGAATAATCTTCTCTATGGCGGCGGCGATCCGGTCAATTGTCATCTCTTCCGAATCGAAGACAAGGTCGTAATCGGCGGGGTCTTTTCCGTCCCGGCCATAAACGGACACCAGGAACCCTGCCCTTTCGCGATCCGTTTTTTCAATGAGCCAGCGGGCCGATTCGGTGTCGATTTCTTCGAGCCCGGCAACCCTTTGGATTCTTGCCGCCAGTGGCGCGATAATCCGGACGCGAAACGCGAAAGGGACGCCCTTCAGCAGATAATTGCCCCCACGCCCCATAATGACAACATTGTCGGAACGGGCCTCGTTCATAATCGTACTCTGGAGCATGGCTACGAAACCGCGATAGCCCCAGTCATACTTTTCCCACATCCTCGGAGCATGTTCGTCAAAGCCTTCCGTCCGTTTTTCCCATCCGTGCCCTGCCGCCTTTAGCCTTCCAAGGATACTCTCACGGTCGACGAATCGATATCCCAGGCTCTTCGAAAGTATTTGCCCTACCTCACTGCCTCCGCTGCCCAAGTCCCTGGAAATGGTCAGAACCGCCATCACTGCCTCCGCTTCCCTGGTCTCTCAAGATTTCATTGCTCGTCTTCTCGCCGGGTCTCGTTCGATTCGGCATCTTTCTCGGCAGAGGATCGTACGTCTCAGAGCCAGCCTGCCCGCGACAATCACTGTCGCAGCACAAAAAGCCTCGAATCCATAGCGCGCCGCCGCCGGCAAATATAAGCGGCCGGCCAGGGCCGGATCGGTGATTATCATTTCTGCGCCCACCCGTCCAAGGATCGCAGCCCCCGCATATATTATAATCGGGTAGCGATCCATGAGCATGGACAGCAGACCGCTTGTAAAGATTACGAACGGAATGGACAGACCGAGTCCGAGGAGAAGAAGCACGAAATTGCCATTTGACACACCCGCAACTGCGATGACATTATCGAGTGACATTGTCAGATCGGCGATAAGCATGATCTTTATGGCCTGGAAAAGAGTTGCTGCTTCTTTTTCTTCCCCGCTGGGAAATCCCAGCACGAAAAGCCTGGCTGCCACCCAGAGCAAGATGAGGCCGCCGCCCAGCTTGACATAGGGGATAGTAAGGACCTGGGCGATGGTTAAGGTAAGCACGATTCGAAGTGCTACCGCGGCTCCAGCGCCAAAAATGAAACCCTTCTCCCTGAGGTTCGGCGGGAGCGATCTGATCGCCATAGCGATCAAAACGGCATTATCCCCCGAGAGGACCAGGTTTATTATTATGATATTGAGCAGGACCCACAAGAAAGCCCCTGCCTGATATCCCGCAGGCCAAAGGTCCAAGATCGACGCTCCTTTCGAAAACCGTATGTACAGCGGGGTGGAATTCGGCACAAACACCACCCTGAGATAACAACATAGTCCTTAATTTTTTAAAGTAGTGTGCAGTGCAATTTCAAAAGGTGTATAATTCAAGCCAAGGCGCTTAGCTATCGTAAAACTTCAACAGATTTGACGGAATTTTCCGGAGGGCGAATGGCCGGCAGCGGACGGTTCGGAAAGTACGGGGACCTGAAGAGAAAAGAGTTGATCAGGCGCGCTCGAGTTTCCCGCCATCAACCTGGCAAGGCCTTGCTTACAAAGGTAAAAGAAACGCCTCAGGGTCGCCCCGGAAAATGTCCGAACAGGTAAGGGTTATATGGAAGAACCTGCGTACTGTTACGAGGATAAAAAGAAGAAGAAGGCGAACGTAATTCTTCGCCGAATTGAAATCGATGATGTAGCACCAGTTTTTCACCTTGGGGAAAGACTCTTCACTGCAAGCGAGGTCCCAAATCTTTTCCGGACCTGGGACGAATACGAAGTCATAAACTTTTTCCAGAATGATTCCGAGTCTTGCCTGGTTGCGGAGACGTGCGACGAGGCGGAGACGATAATCGGGTTTGTACTTGGGACTACGGTAACCAAGAATCATTCAGCCTGGAAATATGGCTATCTCGTTTGGCTCGGTGTAGACCCGGCTTTCCACGAAAGCGGCGTGGGCTCAAAGCTTTTTAAGCGTTTTCGCGACCTTATGATAGCAGATGGAGCGCGAATGCTGCTGGTAGATTCGGAAGCCGACAATTTACCCGCCCTGCAATTTTTCCGCAAAATGGGCTTCGGTCATCCCCAGGAGCACATCTACCTGGCCCTTAACCTGGACTCGCAAAGGCAGAGACGGAACTGCCGGCACAAAAACGGCGACGGGGATTGACATGTCCATCGCCGGCCACCGGAGTGAAGCGCTCCGCACTCTTCTGCGGGATCTTCTGAATATATACAGTCCCACTGGAAAGGAGCACGAGATAGTCGGGTTTCTTTTCGACTATCTCAAGGGGGCCGGGCTGCCGGTAAAGCTGCAGGAGGTCGGTGGAGGCCGCGCAAATCTGCTGGTCATCCCGCCCGAAACGGAGGTAGCCGCCGTGCTCATGGGACATGTCGACACGGTTGCGGCCCACGACGTCGACCAGTTCGGCTGCCGGGAAGAGGGTGACCTGATAGAAGGCTTGGGGGCAGCCGATATGAAAGGCGGCTGCGCCGCGATCATTGAAGCCTACCTCGCGAACTGGAAAGAGGGGCGCCGCCCGCCCATCGCCCTGGCGCTCGTTTGCGGCGAAGAGGAGGAAGGGGATGGGACCCGCGCGTTAGTCAGGGAATACCGCTTCCCCTGGGCGCTCATAGCCGAACCATCGGATTTGAGCCCTTGTTTCGGTCATTACGGGTATCTTGAAATCAGGATCAGTACGACGGGGAAAAGGATGCATGCTTCTTTAGCCACTGCAGGCCAAAACCCGGTCGAGGCACTTTTGCGGCTTCTTATCAGGCTGTCGAGGTATTTCACCGAAGAGCGGCCCGAGCTTGTCTATAATATCAGGGACCTGTCGAGTTCGCATTCAGGTTTTGCCGTCCCTGAGAGGTGTGACGCATGGCTTGACGTTCACCTTCCCCCGTCGGCGCCGCTCGGCGAAATCGTTATGGAACTCGAAGAAATCGTAATGACGCAAAAAAAAGAGGATGCCTCCTTCAACGGTTCTCTTTCGTTTGAAAACGTTCATGCGGGGTATGAACTGCCCCACAAAGGCAAATTGGCCGAGAAGTTGAAGCAGGTCTACCTTGAGTGCCGGTTACCCTGGGAACCACAGGCTTTCCGAAGCCATTCGGATGCGAACCTGCTATGGGCAGCAGGAATAAAGCCGATAATCCTCGGCCCGGGAAGCCTGGAGCAGGCCCATTCACCAGATGAATCCGTAAGCTTTGAGCAGGTGCTGCTCGCTTCGCAAATCTATTACGGTCTTATCGCTTCGCTTTGTGAATCAGGAGCAAAATAGTGGCAAAAATGGTTTCTTTCCGACAGTATGTGCAGGAAATTCTGAGAAGCGCTACCTATAAGGCTTGCGAAGATAGTAACTGTATTGTGGCAATTGTGAATGATCTCCCCGGGTGCGTAACGCAAGGGGACACGTTTGATAAGACAAGAGATCTCCTCATTGAGGCTGTTGAGACGTGGATACTTTTCGCGCTTAAATACGGCGATCCCTTACCGGCAATAAACGGTTGCAAACTCGCCATTAGTGAAGACGAGAAGGAGCCGAAGGCTGCTAACGCCTAAGATTCCTCCATTCCGCAGCCAGGAACTTAAAGATTTTCCCATTCCCGAACCTAAATCTCACAGGAAGATTGCATAGACTGGTTGCCAGTGTGGCATCCCATAAATTGACTGTTATCGGCGCGACTCACATGAAGTCGCGTTCCGGAGGGCGCTCAAACCTCAAAATCCCCCTGCCCCCCTTTACAAAAGGGGGGTAATTGCTACGTCTTTTCATGATTTCAGGGTGTCCCGAAAGGGACGTGAGATACTGTTACGAAAAGATTTGATGGGTTGCGCTCCGCTCCACCCATCCTACGGATCTGGAAAACCAGTGGCCGCTCAAAGCGGCTGGAGCGTTGGCATGCTCCGTATTTATCCACGTGGATAGTACGCGGCATACGTCACCCCGGCAGGTTTTAGGCCGGGGTCCAGCGTCCTTAAGTCAAGATATTCAAGGACACTGGGTTCCGGCCAGAAGCATGCCGGAATGACGAGGACGGCTAATGACACTGGATTCCGGCTCGAAAGCACCGCCGGGATGACGACATCTGCCCCCTTCAGAAAAGAGGGGAGATCTCACCGGCACGCCAAGTCTACGCCCCCTCGACCTCGATACTCAGGAAAATCGGCGGCCAGGCGTTAGCTTCAAATCCACGGGACACCCCCAGAAAGCCGGCAACCTCCGCCAGGGAAAGGTTTTCCACCAAAGTCAACCTCAGGTTCACCTTATCGCCCGCGGGCATGGCGCATTTTCCGCACAATTTTTCAAGAGCGCTTTGTACCGACCGGCTTCTGTCTTGAAGTTCGGCCGGGTTTTCGCCCCCGGCGGCGCTTTTGATGAAATCTTCGAGTTCGCGGTGGCAGCCGGAAAGAAGCTCGGGCATCTCCGGGGCCTCGATGATAGTCTGGAACTGTTTCAGGCCCAAGCCCCCCGCTCCGGGAATAAATCCCAATGAATAAGTGGCTGTGGAAAACTTTTTTCCGTCCCGCCCGCATCCGGCCCGAATCATCTCAAGAGTCTCCTCGATCACCTGCGGCAAACAGGCCACAAAAACCGACGGACCCTCGACCGGCCGCAGCGAAAACATGCGAAACCAGCTCGCAATTCGCTTCGGGAGCATGTAGACAAGGCCATTTTTATCTGGGGCGAGCGCAGGGGTGAGATCGGCTTCACTGGATTCCGATTCGTCGATACCCACTATGTCGCGAAATTCTTGTTCAATCTCACTCAAATGGATGTAGCTGGAAACGATCTCCAGTTCCTTTTCATCGAGTTCGCGGGCTATTTCGAGAAACAGCGCGGCCTGCATCGTCTCTTTTTGACCGAGGTCCAGGTCCGAGGGACATTTCCCGCGGAGTTCCTCCTGGATTTGGTAGCGTGGTTCGTCGAGGTCATCGAACGCCCGGCTGAGAGAGCCTAAAATCCCTCCCTGCCCACCATGAACCTGCGCAAAATCATGGTAGCCCCGGATGCAGGAACCGATCCTGGTGAACAGAGGATCATCAGGGCTAAGAGCGGGCCTTCCCGCGAATTTTCCCTGCGCCCAGGATTTCCCCTGCGCCCATTGGGGGATGGAACTCTGCCGGACGATTTCCAGCAGTGTCAGCCGAGGCAGGAAAATAGACAGGTCCCTTAAATAATTGTCGGAAATCGTCATATGCGGGAAAAGAAAGTAATTCAATTCATCGACTGCGACCATAATTTACCTCGGTCCGTATTCTGACTCGGTTTCGGTTATATACTGGCGGCGAGGACATTTGCGACCGGCTCTTTTGCCTCGCATCCAACATCATTCTTATCTATCTCGTTCCCCCACTGCTGCCAGTTTGGGCGGCATTGACGGGCAAACAACTCCAGATATGGTCCGGGGCTGCATTTTTCGATAACCTGGTATAGCTCATCGGGTTTTCGGGAATGCTCACGCTTCCGGGTCTTAACGATATTCGTCTGGATTCTTCCCGGTTTGAGTGTCCGCAGGCCTCCCCGGACACCGAACAGGACCAGTTCGGTCACGTTGCGGAAGTAAAAGCCGACTCCGCGGCCATCGGGACCTCCATCCTTTCGGATTTTGTACCAGACGATATTGGTCTTATAGGTAAATCCCCATCGTCTCATCACCTCCAGGCCTTCTTGCAGGAGGGCATTTGGAATCCAAAGGTAAAGGTGGCTTTGAGGCATTGCCAGCTCATTAACCGGTAAATCCATGATCTGCTCAAAGGTCATGGTTTCATATCTGGACAGTCTTTTATGCTCCGGGGCCATTTTCCCGGTGCGATTCGCAAAGCGCCAGGGCGGATCGGCCAGGATAGTGCCGAATTGCCCCAGGTTGGAGTTCCTAAGGTCTTCAGAAGCCGGAAAGAGGCGCAACTCCATTTTTCTTAACCCCACAAACCTCAACCCCAAAATAGATTTTGCTCCGGGAAGGACCTGTTTTCCAGGACGCAGGCCGCCTCCAGGAGCGTCCTTAGCGCCGTTTCGCCTTCAACTCCAGCTTCGATGCTAAATTCATTTACAAAGGCCTCGATGTGCAGGCGTATCACCTCCGGCGCCATTTCCTGCGCATGCCGCGTGATATAAGACCAGGGTTCATCCGGGTTTCTCATCGCATACAGCAGGCTCTCCCTGATTTTCCCCTCGACCAGACCGGCAACCTGGCAACCGAGGTCGCGCCGAATGGCAATCGCACCCAGGGGGAGCGGAAGGCCGGTTTGGGTCTCCCACCACTTCCCGAGGTCCAGCACCATGTTAAGGCCGTACTTCTGATAGGTCCATCGGCCCTCGTGAATTATGACCCCGGCATCCACCTCCCCGGCCGCGACCGCAGGCATTATCCGATCGAACCTCATCGGCACCCGAAGGCCCCGATGAGTTCCCTCGATCCGCAGCAGCAGGCTGGCTGTGGTCATATCACCGGGCGTAGCGATTTTAGCGTCTCGAAGCTCTCCGAGCCCGAGGGGACTCCTTGCCACTACAAGCGGCCCGCAGCCTCTGCCCATAGCCCCCCCGGACCGCAGCAAACAGTACTTATCGAGGGCGCCAAGGACTGCACTGGCGGAAATCTTGGAAATGTCCAAAACGCCGGGCTCCACTTGCCTGTTGAGCATCTCGACATCGGCAAGCCTGACATCCAGGTCAAAAGGGAACTCTATCCTCTTCTCCGCCAGGGCGTAAAAGATGAAGGTGTCATTTGGACAAGGAGAATACCCGAGAGTTAGCGATTTCAATTCCTGCCTCGATTCATGAGATAAGATCGAATTTAGCAACATCGGGCACGGTAGTCAAAAGAGAAAGAAGTTGGAAGTTGGAAGTTGGGAGTTGGAAGATGGAAGTTGGAAGTGTGGAAGTTGGGAGGTGGGGGCGGAACCCTGGAACCCTCGGTCACATACCTCCGGCCAAGCCGGAGTATGGAAAACCGGTGGCCGTTCAAAGCGGCTGGAGCGTTCGTATGCTCCATATTTATCCACGCGAGATGGTATACACCCCGGCGGGTTTTTAAGCCGGGGTCCAGCGTCTTAAGTCAGATATTCAAGGAGTACTGGGTTCCGGCCAAAAGCATGCCGGAATTGACGACATCGGAGCCTGACCTTTCGTGGAGCTTTAAGCTGCCTTTAAGGCAAACTTCGTGCATTCCCGGAAATGTCGAACTCTGCCAATCCGCCGGCAGAGCCGGAGGTTTACCTGTCAATTACTTTAAATGCGAGAGAATATCTTTTATTACCGCCAGGCAATGCTTCATGGCCGTATCAAGCTCCCACTTCGACTTGTCCCGCACACCGGCCATGTTGCTGATCCCGCGAAATTCCAGGAACGCAGTGTCGAAAAGCAGGCACGTCTGGGCAATCGCGCTTCCCTCCATATTTTCCGCCAGGGCCCCGAAGCGCAGGGAGCGCGCGGCCGCCGTTTGGATATCGCCGCTTACCATACCCACGGTAAGGCTCGGTCCGTATTGTATCTTAAACCCGCCTTTTTCGATGCCGCCACCGTGCCCACACGAATGGATATCCCCGGCCGTACCCAAGCTGTAACACCCCGCCGGGGAATAAATCCTGGATCTGCCTACGTGACAGGAACTCATCGAGCGGGAAAAAGTCGCATACAGGTTCGCCGTTCTTTAGAACCAGCGGGATTCCAAGACTGCTGGTCGGCATGGCGCCATCATTTCCAAGGATGCCTTCATCTCCGCAAATACAGCTCGACGTTATCAGTACGTCTCCCACTTCGAGGCCCGAACCACCGTAGGCCCCCGCGCAGCCAACGTTCCAGACTTCGGCTACCGCGAAGTTCGAAAGCACGGCCGCGGCAGTTGCGGCCGCGTTCACTTTCCCAACGCCGGTCTTCCCGATCAGCAGTCTAAGGCCACCGTGAATATGGGTTGAGAAAAAGTTGCCGGCGATATCGAGGCTTCCCGAGGGCTGGAAAAGATCGCGGACCGGGCCGATTTCTCCGGGAGTGGCGCCAAGAATTGCGAGATCGATTGGGGACATAGGGGCAGTTTCCAGTTTTTAGTTAAGAGTTATAATTTCTGTTCTTGGTTTTTAGTAACCGAAAACTCCAAGACCAGAAACTAAAAACTGCTTCTATACACTCCTCCCCCCTTAATTCCCGCATAGACCGTCTGTGGGGTCCTGGAGTCAATTGCAAGGGATATCTTATGGAGTGCCTCCGGCGCCAGGTCAGCCAGCACCCAGCTTCCACCGCCGTCCGTGGTTTTGTATACGCCGTAATAAGAAGTTGCCGCATAGATCATCTGCGTGTTCCCGGGGTCGATGGCAAGAGAGTAGATTAAGTCGTTTGGCAGGCTTATGTCGGTTTGCTGCCAGGTTGCACCAGCGTCCGTGCTTTTGAACAGGCCCTCAGCGGTCCCGGCATAGACCATTTGCGGGGTTTTGGGATCCACGGCAAGAGAGTAGATCATGGTGTTTGGCAGGCTCGCGCCTGCCTGTTGCCAGGTTGAACCGGCGTCCGTGCTCTTGAGCAGGCCCTCATAGGTCCCGGCATAGACCGTCCGCGGGGTTCCGAAGTCGATGGCAAGAGAGTAGATGGGGTTTTGTGTTGTAATGCCGGAGTCGGCCGGCTGCCAGCTTGTACCGCCGTTCGTGCTCTTGTACAGGCCTCCATCGATATTTCCGGCATAGATTGTCTGGGTACTTACGGGATCGACCGCGATAGAGGTTATCGTAAAGCCCGGCAGGCCAGAGCCGGCCGGGCGCCAGCTTGCACCGCCATCCGTACTCTTGTACAGGCCGCCGCCGGATCCGGCGTAGAGCTTCTTCGGTGTCCCGGGGTCGATCACAATAGCACAAACCTGAAGGTTTTCCACGAGGTTCGGCAATCCCGACCCGGCCTGCTGCCAGCTTGTTCCACCGTCGGTACTCTTGTATATACCGCCGGTATCAGTCCCGGCATAAATCGTCTTCGGAGTCTTGGGGTCGACAGCAATAACGTTAACCAAAGCGGCTACAAGACCTGAGTTGGCAAGCTGCCAGTTTGTACCGCCGTTCGTGCTTTTGTACACGCCGCTGCCGCAAGTCCCGGCGTAGACCGTCTTTGGGGTCTTGGGGTTGATCGCAACACAGTAGATCGACAAAGCACCCTTGTCATTCCCGCCTAAGCCGGTGTTCTTCCAGCTTGCACCTCCGTTCGTGCTCTTAAAGAGGCCTTCACCGGTCCCGGCATAAACCGTCCGAGGGGTCACGGGGTCGACCGCAATAGAATATATGCCGGGCCCGACCGAGCTGACCTGTTGCCAACTTCCGCCGCCGTCCGTACTCATGTATATCTCGTAGTCGGCTCCGGCATAGACCGTAAGCGGGTTTTTGGGGTCGATTGCAATGGAGTTGATGGTAGTTGTTGAAATGCTCGAGCCAGCCTGCTGCCAGCTTGAACCGCCGTCTATACTCTTGTACACGCCACCTGTATCGATCCCGGCATAGACCGTCTGCGAGGTCACGGGATCTACCGTGAGGCAGAGTATGAAAGGGTCGGTTGCCATACCTGAGATGGCCTGCTGCCAGGTCTCACCGCCGTCCGTACTTTTGTACAAGGTCCCCCACGATCCGGCATAGACTGTCTGCGGGTTCCCCGGGGCGATTGCAAGAGAAGTCATGTGCTTGTACTGGTTTTCCGAGCCGACCTGGTTCCAGGTATTGCCGCCATCCATACTCTTGTACAGGCCGCTCTCCGGGCTTGCGGCATAAATTGTCTGCGGGGTCTGCGGGTCGATCGCAAGGGCCGAGACCGTAGTGAACTGCATGTTCTGGTTGAGCGACTGCCAGTTGACGCCGCCGTTCGTGCTCTTGTACACGCCCCCGCCGGTCCCGGCATAGACCGTTTGGGGAGTAAAAGGATCGATGGCCAGGGCCAAAATCTCACCCCCTTTCGGGCCGACGGCGGTCCATGCCGCATAGACGGGAGTCGCGCAACCCGGATAGGCGAGGCTTAGCAACAGCAAGAAAAAAAAGTCGACCGCTCTCTTAGTGATAGATGGCATTTCTACTCCATATTTAAAGCAATTTAGGGATTTAGGGATTTAGGGATTTAGGGATTTTTTCCCGCTTCGCTCCTCGATTCCTGCGTCTTCCCACGCCCCACCTCTATAATGGCACGATTCATACCAGCCCATTTTTGCCTCCGGCACGGGAAGGCTTGGGGAGTGCTTTACCGAAACTGCTTGTGATTACAAGCTATTGGTGGCAATGATCTCTGAGGTGCCGGGAATGCGGAAAGTTGGCGGCAGGTAATCTATTCCATTGGAGTGACAAAAAATGCCGGGAACGACGGTTTTTTGTCATAAGGAACCCTTTTGCGTGATACCAGGAGCGCCGCCATGGAAGACGGCGCTACCACAGATTGTCATCCTAATTTCTGACCATTGTTGCCAGGATATTGCAAAGTTGGTAGGATTATTAAGAACTCGAAACCGAAAACCGCCTATATCGAGCTGGAAAAAATGAAAGTCATAATCGCCAGGACAGCAGGCTTTTGCAAGGGGGTCAGGGGCGCAATCGAAATCACGATGAACGCCATCCAGCACCGCCAGAAGGGTGAGGATATATGCACCTTCGGACCGCTCATCCACAACAGGCAGGTCATGACGATGCTTGGGAAAAAAGGGGTCGTGGATGAAAGCCTGATCGAGAACTGCGCCGGCAAGAAAGTGGTGATCCGCGCCCACGGAATTCCTCCGGACAGCCGCCAGCAGCTTCACGAGCAGGGGGCAACTCTTCTGGACGCCACCTGCAAGCGTGTAGCCAAGGTTCACGCGGCGATAAAGCGGCATGCAAGACGTGGATTTCATACGATAATAGTGGGCGACGCAGACCACGCGGAAGTGATCGGGCTGCTCGGATACACTGAAGGCCGCGGTATTGTAATAAACCGGCCCGAACAGATCGAGGAGCTTCCACCGCACTGTAAGAACATGCTTCTCGTGGCGCAGACCACCCAGAATGAGGAGGTTTTCCGGGCAATCGAGCACGCTTTTCTAAAGAAACATCCGAACGGGATAGTAAAAAACACGATCTGCGATTCGACCCAGGAACGGCAGGCCGAAGTGAGGGAGCTCTGTTCCAGGGTCGAGGCCATGATCATAGTGGGCGGGCTTCACAGCGGGAATACCATCAGACTTGCGGAAGTGGCGCGGGATTGCGCCACACCGACTTTCCACATCGAAACGGAAGCCGACCTGGACCCCCAAGTTATGTCGCAATATTCGTGCGTGGGAATTTCCGCCGGGGCGTCGACTCCCAACTGGATCATACGCGATGTTGCCGAGTTCCTCGAAGAGATTACGCCACAGGCCGGGATTCGGTTCCAGTGGAAGCACGTCCTTGAAAGGCTCGCCTATGGCAACTTCTATATCGCCCTGGCGACCGCCCTGCTGGCCCAGATTTCCGAAGCCCTGACCGATTTCAGAGGGGCGGCGGCTTTCAGCCTGATGACGGCGGCCTATGCGTTTGCGATGCATTCCCTGAATATTTACCTGGACCAGGACTCCATCGAGTTCAACGACCCGGGCAGGGCCGCTTTTTATCAAAAATGGCGGCAGGTCTTCATGTCCGCGAGTGCCGTATCCCTCACGGCCGCGCTGGTCCTGGCCTACAGTATAGGCCTGCCCAATTTCTTCGCCATGCTCCTGTTGATTCTTTTGGGTCTTCTCTACGGGGTCAAGCTCTTCATGCCGGCCGGGTGGGAAAAATTCCCGGTCAAACTCAAGGACATACCCACCTCGAAGACTTTTTTCGTGCCGATGGCCTGGGCCGCGGCCAGCGCCGTCCTGCCCTATTTCCACGGTGGCTATGAACCCAGTCGCGTGGCCTACGCCTGCTGGATCATTTTTCTGCTCGCACTGGGGCGAACCATCCTGCGCGATTTCCTCGCGATCCAGGGTGACAGGCTTGTCGGCAAGGAGACCCTTGTCGTGCTTGCCGGGGAAAAGAGGACCGTGCTCATCATGGTCGGCGTACTGCTGACGCTTATCGTTACGGCGCTTTTCGGGCCTTTCGCCGGGGTTAGCACAAGGTTTTCATATTTTCTCATCGTTCCCGCTATCATTTACGGGGCATTTCTTAAAATCGGTTCGCGAAGAAAGCTCCGTGAGGAGCCTCTCTACGAGGTCCTAGTAGAGATGGTGTTGATCGTTACAGGCCTGGCGGCCATAGCCTGGAACGTAATGAACTGAAGATGACGCTAGGCAAAAAAGCTCACCACAGAGACACTGAGCCCACAGGGACCACAGAGAAAAGCTCCTGGCAGAGAAATTAAGAGACAGAGCACTAACAAACCGCGGATTGCACGGATACCACGGATTAGCCCCCTTTCTTTAAACCGCGAATAAATACATTTCTGCAAGTGGTTGAATCTGTTAATCCTTTCTGGAAAATAGCATGATTTGACATGGTTTTCGGGATTTTTGTCCCACGCGAAGACGCGAAGAAGGAAGAAAAGGGATGGCAGTCGTAGCGCCAATATTCGTTTTTCAAAGAACCTGAAGTTAGCGATGGAACAGGGAAGAGAGGCCCTCAAGTCTCTCTATTGCAAATTCAGGCCCAATACAATGAACAGGGAGCAGAATTTCTCGAGTCGACTTTCCTGCAAATTCAGGTCAAATGCAGGGGAGCGAGGAGAAAACACCTCAATTTCGCAGTTCCTAAGTAGAAAGAAAATCCCTCAATTCCTGAATTCCTCAATTCCTCAATCCCCGAATTCCTGAATCCCTACAATTGTCTTTTTATAATACGCGAATTGATTTGGCTCTACCAAACGGCGATAGAAGCGGCAACCGGAAGTGGCAATAGAAACGGCGATAGAAGTGGCAAAAAGCAGGGAGCGAGGAGCAAGAGCAATCCACAGATGACGCAGATAGTACTTGACGCCGATAACCTTGCCGGCAGGCTTCAAAAGCCTTGGCATCTTAGATTGGCTTTTTGACCTCAAAATCGATATTCCAGCCCCGAGAAGCAGGGTTGCCTTATGGCTTTCGAGATGTGGACACTTCATTTGGTCCGGGCTGGGCGCCGATGACGCTTTTCCTGGGGTGGGCAATTGAACGATGTGCCGGGAGTTCTTAGGAAAAGATAGTTTCGGATTAATGAACTGAAAACTGGTTTTGGAGGTATTATATGCCTATTCGGATAACGATTGAGTTGCCCGAAGGTGCCTTGTCGGCTCTCAGAAAGAATCCGGCTGATTATGTAAAGGAGATGCAGCTCGCGGCCGCAGTCAAGTGATTCGAGATGGGAACTATCTCACAGTCCAAGGCGGCCGAGATTGTCGGGATGAGCCGGGAGGAGTTCCTGCGGGCTCTTGCAAGGTTCAACGTGTCCCCTTTTCAATCGTCTCCTGAGGAACTCGCCGAGGAACTTAAGGATGCCT
>CAWGZP010000069.1:0-5951 GCA_963826655.1 uncultured delta proteobacterium | reverse complement strand
CCTGGCTCCGCTTTGCGGGACCGGTAACAAGGACTGGAAAGCCGGCACGCAGGACCCGAGAACGCAGCTAGTGCTCAGTTTAGTGAAATAGATATAATGCGACTTCTGCGGTATTATGTACCGCAATTGGTGCATCCTATAACTCCAGAGCGCGTATAGGGATGAAGAAAAAGGAAATTCACGAAAAACAACCTGATCCGGCTCCGGTGGCCGCACCAGGCAAAGACTACAGTCTCCATCTCGCTGTGGCTGTCCTGATCGTGGTCGTTCTTGCCGTCATGATTATTCGCTTCAAGGCAGCACCTGTGCCCCTTGAGCGCGATGAGGGCGAGTATGCCCTCATGGGACAGTTGATCCTTGACGGGGTGGCGCCGTACCGGGAGGCGGGAAGTATGAAGCTCCCCGGTATTTATTACGCCTACTCCGCGGTTTTGACCGTTTTTGGGCAAACGATCACCGGTATCCACGAGGGACTGATGGTCGTAAATCTGCTCTCGGCCGGTATTCTCTTCCTGATTGCAATGCCTTTGCTGGGTGGTGTCGGGGCGGCTCTGGCCACGGCAGCCTTTAGCATCATGTCGGTGGATCTCTCGGTACTCGGTCTCTTTGCACATGCAACTCACTTTGTGGTGCTGTTTGCCCTTGCGGGGATTTGGCTGCTCCAGGAGAGTTCCAAGTCAAAACGGGAAATAACATTGTTATGGAGTGCAGGCCTTTGTTTTGGCCTGTCGTTACTCATGAAGCAGTCCGGGGCGTTTTTCGCGCTGTTTGGTTTCCTCTGGGTTTTATTCGATAGACCCTGCCCAACATCATGGAAACGATCCCTGCTCAAGGCCGGGACCATGGCGGGTGGGGTCGTGTTGCCTTATGCGGCGATTTTACTTTTGCTGGCCGGTCAGGGTGTGCTCGGCAGATTCTGGTTCTGGACTGTTGACTACGCACGATCTTATGCATCCCTGGTAGACCTCAAAACGGGGATCGAACTCTTTCAATTGGGAATCGGTCCCATCATCCGGAATAACCCGGTGATATGTGCGTTGGCCCTGGCGGGTATGATCGGTATCTGGTTCACTGGGGCCAGCCGCAGGACCGGACTTTTTCTTATCTCATTTTTCTTGTTTTCGTTTCTTGCGGTGTGCCCCGGCCTTTACTTTCGCCAGCACTACTTCGTGCAACTCCTGCCCGCGGTGGCGCTTGGAGCCGGCGCTGCGTTGCGGGTGCTGGAGAACGTTGCCTCGAAGTGTACAAGGCATTCCAAAGCCGTGGGGTTTGCAACCTTTCTTGCGGTCGCAGCATTTTCCCTGGCAGGCACTTTTTCCATCTGGCGCGATCTTTCCACATTTACGCCGGAGCAGTTCAGTCGTTCCGTTTACGGTGCAAATCCTTTCCCGGAATCGGTAAAAGTTGCCGAGTACATCTCTGAGAACACCAGACCCGGAGACCGCATTGCGGTCCTGGGATCTGAACCGCAGATATATTTTTACGCTCATCGCAGGCCTGCTTCAGAGCACATATATATGTACGGACTGATGGAGCCCCAGCCTTTCGCACTAAGCATGCAGGAAGATATGATCGCACAGGTGGAAAAGAGCGAGCCGCAATTTGTAGTGCTCGTATTGGTCCCAACTTCATGGCTCCAGCGACGTGAGTCCGAGACGAAGGTGTTGAATTGGCTGAACGGCTACCTCAGCAACTACTACCAGCCTGCCATGGCGGCCGCCATCTATTCGAACGGCACCGAGTGGTTAATTGGCGAGGATGCGCGCTCATCCCCTTCGAGGCTCCGCTCGAGCCAGTTGATAGTCTTCAAGCGGAAGCCCCCCGCCGAATGATCTCGAATGCAACAGTGGAGGCGCCGGCGCCTTTGGAGGCGGCCTGAAGGTACCGCCGAAGGGCGTAATCTCTCTATGAAACCGCTTTTGGGGATAGATCGTTGATAAAAAGGCTTCAGCAGGGTCTCCGCAACAATTTGACTCCATCATGGGTGTTGCGGGTTTGTCTGCCACCACTTGTCATCTTCATTATCTGCGCAAGTGTGCTTTGCTGTAATCTCGGCGCGCGGTACTTGTGGCAGGATGAAGCGGCGACCGCTGTGCTGGCGCAGAGGATGATGTCTTATGGGCGTCCTTTGGCATACGACGGCAACAACCTCATTACTATGGACATCTATTCCGCAGGAGAAACGGAAAAGCTCCGATCAGGCGACCCGGCGGAAGCAATTCGATACCATGTTCAACGCGGAGACTTCAAGGCGGATACTACCTGGATTGGACAACCGTGGGGACAGTTCATCGTGGCTGGGGTTTCCCTTGCCCTTTTCGGGAACGATACCGTCCCCGCACGGTTGCCGTTTGCTCTAGCCGGTGCTTTGACCGTGACATTACTTTTTACGGTCGTGCGAAGAAGGCTCAATTCTTGGATTCCGGCAGTCTCCGCCACGGCGCTGGTATTCCTGAATTCCTTCTGGGTCATGCACATGCGGCAATGCCGCTATTACGCATTGTCGTCCCTATTCCTGCTCCTGACTCTGGAAGCCTACCTGCGCTGGAAAGAAGGGAGGCGATGGGGCGGGCTTATTTTCATAGGGTCCGCCTGGATGTGGTTCCAGGCCGATTTTGGCTCCGTATGGCCTGTTATCGGGATTCTCGGGCTGGACGCTGTCATCACCAGAGCCCGACGTCTTGGAGAAACCGGTCTGGTGTTTGCCGGGTTTTGCGCGGTGACCGCTCCTTTTTGCTATTATTACGAATTGGCCGGCAGGGTCAAGGATACGGCCATGCCATTGCCCGATAAGGTCGTGGGCATGCTGTTCCAGGTGAACCAGTTTCAGCTTCCCTTTATCATAATTCCACTGGCGCTATTTCTGTGGTGGATAGACAAGGAAAGACGGTCCAACACCCAATCGCGCTCGCTGGTGGGGTTGTCCCTTGCAATCGTCTGCGCGCTCACAATTTGGATGGCCCTGGTCAGCCCGTTCCCGTTCTACAGATATATAGTTCCCACAACAACGCTCTCGGCTATTATTGTTGCGTACGTGATTGTGGAATTGGCGCGACGCCTCCCGCACTCAAAGACTATCCGTTGGCTGGTTCCGTCCGTAGTCGCAGCTGCGACGCTCCTTTTTTGCTTCACCAATCTGCTCTCCTGGCCGGGAAGTGTTCTTTTTCCTGAAAAACACCGCCTCAAATACTACCTCACATCGGTAGCGCGACCTGAAATCCGGCTGTTCATCGGCGACTTGAGCGCGGCGCCCGGCGACCCCAACCGTGCTACGGTCGAGTTCCTTCGCCAGCGTCTCAAGCCAGGTGACGAAGTATTGTGCAATTATGAAGATATTCCCTTAATGTTTTACTTTCACAACCGAGTCCGCGGCGGCATCTCCTGCTTTCGTGTCGGCGATGAGGTGGGAGAGGCGCGCTTTGCAGTTTACAGAAGAAGCGTGGGTTTTTCCCATACCTCTATATACAAAAGAGAGATGAGTAAAAACCAATGGCGCGCCTATACTCTGGAGGCCCCCGACATACCTTGGGGTAATTTCCCCGAGCCCAGGTTTCATTATGCCCTTTTATCCGCCGGATCGTCGCCCCTGATGGTCTTCGAACGTGTGGATCAATAGAACAGCTGTCGATTTCTCGATAGCTGCTTCCATGCTACCCATCAATTGAAAAAGTGGTTTCAGCAACTTGTTTCTGCATCGAGCAGGGAAGGTATACCAGTATGGGACCGGATTCTTATCTCCCCGCATTCTAATATATAATCCCGTCTTCTCCCGGCTTTGATCATACTTGTATGTTAACGATCTTACACTTGCGTTTTTTATTGGTATATGGGAAGGTCTTATTATCTGTAAGACTACAAAAAATAGCAAACTAACATGACAAAGGGAGGGAAAACCTGTATGCCCGAAGAAAAGAAGGGCGGCCGGATAGCAGTGCGTTGCATCGCCTCGGCGATCGTTATCCTCGCATATGGCTGGATCAACTTTCTGCTCAACCCAATCGGCACGATTGTATCGGCCGGGCTCGCCGGCAAACAACTTGAGAACAGCGATACAGCGTATGTCGTTTCGCAATACGGAGTGAACTTTTTCCATGACCTTGGCATTCCGGGGATATTGCTCCTGGCCATTCTCTTACTGATCTGGTGGAAACCGCTCATAAACTTGAAGTTCAAAGGCCCATCGGCCGCAATGATTCTCTTCATTGTGTTGGCAGGCGCCTCACAGGTTTTTGGTTTTTATGAAAAACCTGACAGATCCGAAGCCTTAACCATCATGCCTGACGAGTCTTTTTTTTGGATTCCAGACGTGGGAGACAACAAGAATTCCCAGGTAAAGTTAAATAGTGAGGAATATTATTTGGCCAATAAACTTCCGGTCAAACGTTTTATCATCCCACATGCATTATTTACCGGGTCAAACCCCTACTGGAGGGATTTCTATGTTCCGACCGGCAGGGCAATAATCCAGCCGAGGACGCCCTATAACCGGGAGTGGACAAAGGATTCCAAGCGTGGCACTTCGTCCAGGGACGAATCCTTTCCGTGCCAGGACAGTGAAGGGCATAATGTCACAGTGGAGATCGCAATAGGGGCATATGTCACCGAGGACCAGGCCCCCAGGTATCTTTTCAACTTCGGCGTTAAACCACCCAAGGGTGATCGATCCGATCCGCAGGTCATCTTTACATCTGTATACTATGGCAAAGACTTACCCGAAGTTATGGACGGGGTCGTTCGTAACAAAATCCAGACGCTTGTTTGCGGAGAGATAGCCAGCCGCCCTCTTGATAAAGTGAACTCGGAAGCGAACGCAATTATGCAAACGATAGAGGTGAATACAACCAAGTACTGCGCGGACAAGGGTGTTACTTTAGACTACATCGGCTGGGCCGGCACGTTTACGTTCGATAAAGATGTGCAGCAGGCAATCAATGACCGCTACACCGCACAGACGATTGCCCCGTACTTGCCTACACTCGAAACGAAGGCAATAATCGATGCTCTCAATCGATGGGACGGCCACGCTCCGCACAGTCTTTCGCTGTGGTGGCTTCCCTCCGGCATAGGCGATTTTGTCAGTCGCGTGCTCAAGCCCGAGCCGAACAAGGCCCCGGTTGACGCTACAAAGCCCGATGCCAGGAAGTAGTTCTGCAATAATCCACAGATGACGGTCATTTTATCCGAGCCATCCGTGATAATCCGTGCAATCTGTGGTGAATGTTTTGCCCTTGGTCTTTGGGTTTTATTCGCACAAATTATGTGCCATTCGCGGTTTGTGTTTTTTTCAGTTCGGCTACTCTTTCGATAACGGGTGGATGGGAATAGTGAAACCAGACATAAAGCGGGTGGGGATAGAGGTTGGAGAGGTTGTCGGCGGCGAGCCGTTTCAGTGCGCGTATCATCGGGGCGGCCCCTCCGGGCATGCCTGCCGCGAAAGTGTCGGCCTCTTTTTCAAAACGTCTCGATATTTTCATGTAAAGCGGCTGGAGAAAAAAACCGGCCCTGCTCAAAAAGATCCCGGCCAGGAAAAGCCCGACGTAGGGTAGCGGCGCGCTGAATCCGAACGTATTGAAAAGAAGCGGCCATCGATTGAGGAGCGATGTGGCATAAAAGGCCGCAAAGTGAAAGCGATGCAAAGAGGAGAAGCTGCTTTAAGACGTGTTTCTTTTGTAGTGGCCTGCTTCGTGCGCGAGCACTGCAAGGATTCCTCCTGCGTGTGCGATGCGAGCAGCGTATCGAAGAGCACGATCTGCTTGGTCTTCCGATTCCAGTGAAATAAGCGTTTGTGTGGCGGCTCCTCAGCCCGGCGTTCATTTGCAAAATGTTTTTCACCCGTATGCCGCTATCCTCCATCAGCGCCCTGATTTTTTCGGAAAGTTCCTCGTCCCGGACGGGTTCGAATTTGTTAAAGAGGGGCGCAAGGACAACAGGATAGAGTATGGCCATGAGAA
>CAWGZP010000068.1:0-13843 GCA_963826655.1 uncultured delta proteobacterium | reverse complement strand
GCGGCGCTGGTCATCGGCATAGAAGATAGTCTGAAGCAATTTTATCAGACCCTGCTGGCTGAGGCTCAGGATAGTGACGTGAGGCAACTGTTCATGAAGATGGTCGCGGTTTCAAACCTCCACAAGCAGAAAATCGAGGATTTTTACAAGCAAATTGAACCCGGGAAGGATGTTGCCGCACTCCGGGCTACAGTGAAAACCGGCATCATGAAGGGCGGCCATAAGGTGGAAGATTTTATCCGGGAAAACGCGCCCTATACGCAAACCCTAATGGGCGCCCTGGATATTGCCATGATGCTCGAAACCCAAGCCCTGGACTTGTACCGTCGTTTTGCCGAAAAAGTTGAAATGACAGCCACTAAAGACTTTCTGCTCCAGGTTGCCCAGGAAGAGAAGATACACCTGAATATGCTGGGGCAGCTTTTGGAGGAGAAGGTAAAAGCCGGGGCAGCTTGAGGGTTAGAGTTAATCGGGGTAAAATGTGAAGGCGCTTTTAGGCCGCGACAAAATTTCACTCCTTTTGCTAAAATGACGAGAGGACTTCGCCATTACTTTAGTTGACTATCTTTGCTACCTCTTCGATTATAGAAGTCAACTGTCTTTAGCTTTTTTTCGCGTTCCGATTGACATCTGACACAATATCGAACTCCGGGCATCGCTCTGCGACGCGCTTCAGGAATTTCAACCTCGCATTCCTCACAATGAGTTAAACTTTCGCCATCCGGCAGCCTGCTTTTTGCCAACTGGACAGCGGATTCCACTGTTGCATCTATTTGTTCCTGCACCGCCTCTTCGCGGGACCAGCCAACCGCCATAACTTATTCCTTCTATTCCAGTTGACCTGCTTGAAGTGGGTTCTCAAAAGTTGAACTACAAACTGAGCTGCGCCCGGCCTTTTGGGCACGATGCTACCAATATTATTTTATCATTGTGGTGTGGTTCAGGCGCAACTTTCTTTTTCCGCACTTGTGTCCGCCACGGCTTCTCCGGTGCTCCCGCCTGATGTCGAATGGGACGCCTCTGCGTTGATTCCACCAGTCAAAAGCACCACGCAGACAGCAAACAGAGGACCAGCAAGGCAACGACCGTTTATAGACTTTGGCACCAACCTCCTCCTTTTTATGTAAGGATCAAAAATACTTACGTTGCAAGGCGCCCATTACGCCAGGAAATACAATGGCCCCTGATCATGTTACGGAATCCGATTAGGAAGTCTTTCACCCTGCCAAAATGGTGGCGGAATCCCCAGCACAGCAGGTTTGCCATAAGAGAGAACCTGGCTGGTGCTTGGGACGGCCATCGGTTATCAGTTGTGATACTTTCTATCTTTTTGAGGCATTGCTGTCCCTGTCCGCTTCCGTCGTTCAGATTCTCATTGCGTCATTTGGTGTGGTCCTTGTGGCAGAGAAGGCACTCCATGTGGCCCTGCTGGTGGTTCATTCCATCTGCGTATTGCGGAAACTTATCTTCCGGACCATGGCACCTGATACAGTGTTCGGTTTCTTTCGACGGCGTCCACTTCGCAGGCGTCCATTTTCCGTCAAAGTACTCGTTGAGATAGTACACCACTGTGTAGACAACTTCCCCTGCTACCTTTGCGCAGCGCTCATATTTCTCTTTGGAAGTGACCTCTTTGCCGGCGGCCATCGTCCACTTCGAAACCGATGTGTGGCAAAGCGGTGTCATCGCTTGAACCTGGATCTGCCCGGGGAACGCAGAGATATCGTCGAACCTTTCCGTCGGGAATTTCATTCCCGCGTACCACCACATCATCCGGTCTATCACTGCCCGATAGCTGTCATCTTTATCGTAGATAACGAGATTGATGAGGCACGAGCTGACGCCCAGGGCGCCGCAAAGCGTGCCATGACCAGCGTATCCTTGCCCGGCATGAGCGAACATGTAGTCCGGCAGGGTTGTCCAGGGATAACCGGCTTTTTCCTTTAGAAGGCTGGAGTACCCCAGCCAAGTGCCATTCCCTCAGCCCTTTTTCTCCAGATAGCTGCGATAGGCCCGTCTGCCGGCCTCAAGCGGGTCGAGCTTGACCCACTTCCATGGCAGAGGAGGCGCTTCAGTCGTTGTTTTTGGTGAAGGGATTGCAAGGCTGGAACCATATCCTGCTATTCCTCCTGCCACGAAAATGCCCGCTTTTGTCATGAAATTGCGGCGGGACGGTGACGATGCTCTCTCTTGCTCTTTTTTCATAATGATCTCGTCTCCTTATTCTCTCATGGCTCCAACAACCACCGGCCAATGATCGTGGCGGCGGAGAGAAGAAACTCATAAATCCCTTAGTCGGAGAGATCCAACGGTAAGGGTTTCGACGATTCCAGAAAAGGTGGAGTCTTTTTCCACGGATAACCATTACGGGCAAGGTCGTAGCCGTACTCGAACAGCGCCTTCATATAGACGTTATCGAAGTCTTCTTTGTGCACTGTCTTGAATTCAGGTCCGATATAGGCAAGGTTGTAATCAACATCGTCCCTTTTAGCGACCATATATATTCTAAAAAGGTCGCCCACACCCTGCGAGTGAATGAGGGAGGATATGGCTCGGCCGGCAATGGGTAGCAACCGGCGATCTACATTGGCCCATTCCGGATCGAGGCGACCATTACGAATAACGTAAAGATTCCTTTTACGGATGTCGGTCTTGATATGCTGGCTACGTGCGAGAGCCATGAGCGAGGGGGGGTATACAAAAACCTGTGCGGTTGCCCCTCCATCCACATGCATCTCCTGAAAGGGTTTCCCATTGACCTCGACTGAAATCATGACTGGAGGAAATACTCCGGGAATGGCTGCCGATGCCAGGAGGATACTGT
Organism: uncultured delta proteobacterium; assembly: GCA_963826655.1. Classification (GTDB taxonomy): domain Bacteria; phylum Desulfobacterota; class Syntrophobacteria; order Syntrophobacterales; family Syntrophobacteraceae; genus SbD1. Next base: position 11,019 of record CAWGZP010000068.1, on the reverse strand, counting down.
CAAACAAGCCAAGAGCCCTGGGATCCTTGCTGGAGGCAATTGCCCCCATATTCCATATCACAGGCCGGCGGGAATCAAGGTTGGTCGTGCCTATGAGCAGAATTCGCCCTTTCTCGTATTCTGCCGCGATTTCATTCAACATGTCGCGGTTTACAAGTGTTCTTACCAGATTCCTGAGTGGCGTGTTGTCACTCAAAGCGTCGCTCGTTATCAGAGATAGAATGCTTCTGGTCACGTAGATGTCTTTTGGACCGAGGCCGGTATAAAACTCCTTTAAAAGCTTGTCATAATGAGGACCTAGAAATGCGAAAGGAGCAATCAACGCGCCGGTGCTGATGCCAGTGACCAGTTTGAATTGAGGCCGTGTTCCGGATTGAGTCCACCCCACCAGCAGGCCTGCCCCGAATGCGCCGTCGTCGCCTCCACCAGATAGGGCGAGGAAGTTTGCAGGCGGCATCTCCCCACCTTCTCCTGATTTGGCCAGGAAAGCTTTTTCGCGATCGAGCGCGGCCAGAACTTCCTTCAGATACGGTGACAGGTCGTCATCCACAAAAAAGCGGGCATTCGGAATTCCCAGTACTTCGGCACGAGTCGTGGAATCGGAAGGAACTGCCGGAAGCCGTTGGAGAGAGGCACAACCCTGCAGGACGCCCAGCAGGACCGCCACACAAAGTAGAAATGGTACAGTCTTCACGTTCATACAGTCCTTTCCTTTCAGGCTGGTGAAAGCTTCGGGTCGCTTCTCTCTCTCATACGAACCCACGGAGACAATCACCGAAATGGACGGCGGGACAAAAAAATGAAAAATAGCTTTGGAGACAGTTGGAAGATCTAATCTCCAATCTTTTTATCGGAAAGCTCTTCGTACTTGCTTTCCACTTTGCCCCAATTCCTGTCGGGGTCGAACTTGTTCATTCCTTGTGCGATGGACGCCGTATTTTTGCCGAGGTCCTTTTCGTAAACGATGCCATCCTGGCTTACAATGAAAGTCTTGATCCCCGACGATCCGTACTGAGCCGGATAAGCGACCATGGCAAACCCGCCGGCCATTCTGCCGTCGATGACATAATCGTATGCTCCTCGGGGCGCGTTCCTGCCCTGGGCCTTCAGGATTTTGTAAAAGTAGCCGTAATAGGGAGTGGGTTCATTTCCCGATTTTTTCTTATATCCTGCTTTTTTAGCCTCTCCGATCAAAGGCCCGAGGGGGCTCTGCTCCTCACCTTCTTTGGCCTCCCAGTAAAGTCCGTCTTTCGTGCCGGGATCACTCAAAAACTTTTGTGCGTATTCCAGTACCCCGTCACCGTTTCTGTCCTTCAAGGCATATTCGCGCTGGGAGTCAACATATGCCAGACAGACCTGGATGGCGCTAAGCTCATTTTTGCCGATCCGGCGGTTCAAAAGCTCTTCTTTGCCTTGCCGTACATCGAAGAACCAGCCATCCTCGGGTTTTTTTACGATAGGGATAGGAAAAGGCCAGGCGTCGTTTCCTATTTCGAGAATTGCTTTTCTCCCGCTGACCTTTACTATCTGGTTCTTTTCCTGGTATGCTTCCAGAAAACGCTCGCGACCGGCTCTATCAGCAACCTCGTCGCCCGAGAAGATGAGCGTTTTCCCCTCGGGTCCGAAAATGGCCAACAGCTTCTTTGCGTCATTTTCGCCCAGCGCCTCGACCAGGGTCTTAACCGCACCTTCGGGGGTCTTGTAGTGGTCAGGGTTCCTGTAGGCTCCTACGTCTTTTTTGTACGAATCGCTTGGCCAAATAACAGGTCCTCCCCTAAATGCTGATGCGCTGTCACAGAACCAAACCAAAATCAGAGAACCCATTAGACCAATGGCTAACATTAAGAGAAACATATGAGGCCTCTCACCGGTTTTTTTGAATAGAAACATTATCTGATCCTCCCTAATGCAGGGTTTGCCATGAATTCAGCGTCTTCCATTCAAGTCTCGATGGAAGCAATTCTTGTGATCGGAAGCCATCAGCTACCTGCGGCCCCCACGGCCCCCACGGCCCCCACTGCCACCACCCCCAAAACCTCCGCCGCCACGCCCGCCACCGCCAAAACTTCCTCCGCGACCGCCGCCACTCAAACCGGATCTTTGACCGCCACCAAACCCTCCAGGGGAGCCCTGGCGGCTCGAAAGACCTCTGTCCGAACTCATCCTGGCATTGCTGCCGCTTCCCATACCCCGGAAAGCGCTTCCGCCCCCGCGCTGTTGAAGACCCTGTTGCACGGAGGAGGCAGTTGGCCTTGCCGAAGCGCCCTGTCCCGGTCTCTGAGATGGGAGCTGCGATGCACCAGGCCGTCCGGCACCTCCCGCCGCGCCTTGCGCCGGTCTCTGAGATGGGCGCTGTGCACCGATCTGCCCCGCTCCTTGGCGGCCGCCACCCCCAGAGGGCCTCTGCGATCCACCAGACCGTCCCGCACCCGCTGACGGCAACTGGCTCGGGGTCCTGCCGCGAAAATCATTCCTGCCGCCTCCTGCACCGGCGCCTCCGCGCCCCCCGGAGGGACGGGTTGCGACACTTCCGTTGCGAGCGCCCTGGTTCCATTTCCCGGTCTGGTAATGTGAAACCCGAGCATTATTGATATTTGTGGTGCGGTCCACATTGACGTTCATGGACCCGCCGCCCCAGTTCCAGTTACCCCAGCCGTTATTCCAGGCGGCTGCCACAGCCACGCCGGCGGCAAAGCCAATTGCTCCCGCAGCAATGGCCCCTCCGTAGGGATAGTAAGGAGCAGGGGGATAAGCCGGGTAAGGCCAGGCGCCGTAGACCTCCGCCGGATTATAGGTGGGCACATAGACCACGGTCGGATTGGCAGGTTCGATCACAATGGCTTCCCCTTTGACTTCCACCTTCTGTTCATTCGTAGTTTTCAGGTAACCCTCACCCTGAGCCTTGGCGCGCAGTTTCTGGACGGTGTCCATGACATCTTTCTGTTGAGCCAGGAAAGCATTACCCAGTGTCTGGGTCCATTCCAACTGTTCGCTCATCATGGCAAGAACTTCGGGAAAGGGCGCCAGCGCTTTAACACTGAGGTCCCATTTCATCTTATCCAGGGCTGCATTAAGCTGGTCTCCCTTGAGGTCCTTGTTTTGCTTTACCCAACGGTCCGCAGAGACGACCTCAAGGGGAAAGGTCGCAGCTACCAGTATGTTAGCGAGCAGAGAGTCGGGGTAAAGGGCTACTGGGGCAAGCATCTGATTCAACTCTTCCGGTTTATACGCCGCGGGTGCGCCTGTCTCTTGCGCCAAGACACCGGATGGCGCCGCAAGAAACAAAATCAGCAACGCGATCGTAGCGTGCTTACTAGCCGTCGACATTTTCATAATTGTCCTCCTTTTCTGACCGTTCTCAGTGCCAAGACACATCGACTGGCTTCCTTTTGGGAATACGGCGGTATTTTTCGGTCGGGGTAACCGATAAGGAATGTTGCATACGGAATCTGTCCATCCGGCATTCCAAGGGCCTCAACCAGGGGTGGGCAGGATTGACTGGCTGTGTTGATACTGCCGGTAAAAGTGTTTTCCGAACCAAGTGCGGGTGCCGCAATTTGAATATGGGCTGTGGCAATCATTGCAGCCGGAGGCGCCGTCCTCTTCTCTTTCTTGGCATGAGCCTGGATAATGCAGGGATCTCCCCTGGAAATGAGATCTTTACCAGATCTACGAAATCGGGTAGGGGCTTCATCGGAAACTGCTTTTTCTCGGCGTCCCACTCATAGATTTGAACGGCGACGGGGATTTTCCAAGCCATGGTCGAGTGGCCAACAAACAGATACTCCTCGGGCGTGCGAACGTCGACAATCTTCACCTTGTCGTGTTCGGCCTTCCACTTCTCGTAGGCCTCCTTCGACGTCACATAGAGCCCCAACACGGTCTCCTTTTTTTCAGGCACATGGTGGCCCTGTTGAGAGGCTGAATCTTCATGAACGGTCATGATCTTGCCTCCTGCGGATCAGTGCGGCGGGAAGATACACCGCCGCCTTGTAGCGCCGGGCGGCATTAGACGTTATGTGCTGCCGTTTGGCACCTACTCTTAACTCAACTTCAGCTCCCCTTTTCTGCCGAGACGGCCTTTCGCTGCGCATCCTCCAGACTACCCGAGCCGGGCCGAGGAAGTGGGAAGCTTATCCCCGGTTACCTTTTTCCAGCGTTCCTCGATCAGTTCTTTCGCTGCAGCTTCGAGGAATTCTGGCGCGGCCCACTTCTTCACATCGAAGTCCTTCTTGATATAGCCGTGGCTCAGCATGAAGTCCTTCCCGATCTCAACGGAGACCAGGTTCTGGGGCGACAGGTTGGGCACGAGGTCGACATTTATTATGTTTCTGTACGTATCTTCGACGTCCAGGTAGAACGTTTGCTTGTCGAGAATCGACGCCGCGGCGTGCTTGTGTTCGTTGCCCCAGCGCCCCACCTTGATCATGCCTTTCATAAACGTGGTGACGAGCTCGGGGTGCTTCTCGGCCATCTCCTCTGTGCACGTTATGACGGCGGGGACATTGGCCACCTGCAGTGTCCAGTCCGGATGCCCGGATAGGTCCTCGATCGCCTTGAACTTGCCCGTCGCCTCCTGGAGATGCTGGAAAGGGCCACTTTGGGTATAAATCGCATCGACGATGCCCTTTTCCAGCGCCGTCTCCAGCGGCCGGAAGGCCAGATCGTGCTTGTGGTCACGCTTAAGCCACAATTCGGATGCGTTTTCCATGGGCTCCAGCATCTTGGGATCGTCGTACCAGTCATCCGGGTAGGGGAATTCCACTATCTCCACGTCTTTGCGGGTCATGCCATTTATCCTGAGCATCAACTCGATGCCTTGTTCCTCCTGGATGCGCCACCAATCGCACTTGATGGTGTTCAGGCTCTTCGAGAGGCCGATCTTCTTGCCTTTCAACTCGATCATCCGGTAGATGTCGTCCTTGGCGCGCACCATCATGCAGCCACCTTCGTATACGTGCGTCACCCCCAGGAGCCTGGTCCTGCGGATGTCAGCGTGAACGTGGATGGGCGGGAACAAACCGCCGAAGCGGATGAGGTTGTCCAGGTTGTGGATGTAGTGCGGGTACCAGTCGTTCTCTGCGGCGGGAGCGGAGAAAAGCGTACTGGACGCCGATCTTCTTGAACTCCTCTTTGGTCCAACCCAGTTCCTGGTCGATATTGCTGGCGGACACGAGGGGACAATTGGTGTAGTACACCTCTTTCCAATCCAAGGGTACCGTGTTGAATTGCTTGGTTTCCTTAGTCATGGTTATGTCCTTTCTTGTGAGCCGCGCATCGATAGCGTTATTGCCGCCAAGAGGGCAACAATAATGCCGTCTTAGTAGCCAGCCGGTGGATTAACAATGACGTAGGTAACCCCCGATCCTGTGTATGTCTGGCTGTACCAACTGGAGCCGCACCGGTAGTAGGTGGCCCCTCCCGCTACGACAACCGTGGGAGTGCAGGGAAGTTCCGGATAGTAGGTTGGTGCGGCTGCTGCGCCGGCAGCATAACCCGTAGCGGCTCCGGCCACCCCTGCTGCCACCCCTGCTGCCACAGCTCCTCCATAGGGACGGTAGCTGTCCCAATGCTCGTCGTAGGCAGCTTGCCGCTGAGCTTGGTTGCCGCTCATGCTTTGCTGCCGCTGAGCCTGGTTGCCGCTCATGCTTTGCTGGCGCTGAGCCTGGTTCTGGGTGCTGGTTCCCCGCTGTTGCTGAACTGATCCTGACGCTCCGCCGGCGGCGGCCCTTGATGAATAACCGGCACCACCAACGCGTGAGGAGCCAGCGCCCCCAGCACCTGGAGCCCTCGATGAGAAGCCACCCCCACTGGCAGTTCCCCCACGACTAAAACCTCCTCCGCTGCCTCCGCGCGAGAAGCCTCCGCCACCTCCTCGGCCCCCGCCTCGGGCATTGACGTTAATCGCAAGAGACAGGATAAAAAGAATAATGGTGGCCACGGAAATCATGATTTTAGGTGCGAGGCTTTTCATTTGTTGTCTCCCTTCTTTGTTTGCAGCTTCTTTTTTGCCGGTTGAGGCAAGGACGAAGCTATCTGCGCAAGGAAAGGTATCTGCCGGACATCTTCGGGTGGAGCAAAAGCGAAGAGTTGATCGGAAGGGTTGGGGGATAGGTTCCAGTCTGACAAATTCGCCCAGAACTGAGGTTGTCCTTTTTCATTTTTATAGGTAATCACGATGCGGCGTGGGAGCGGGTCACCTTTTGATGGAACCCAGATCTGGAAATCCACGTCATCAGTCCGAGCCGCAAGTTGAACACACGGGACATCCAGTATGGTGGTCTGTTCCACGGTTTCGACCGAACGAACCCTGTTTTCTATCTCCAAAGGCAGCCTCGACAGGTACATCATAGCCAAAGGCAAAGGAATTCCGAGTCCCTTGATGAGATAGGTCACGGCGCCGTCCAGGTCACCCGGACTGGAAGCTTTCGCGTAGACCTTATCTTTTTCGTTAAAGATGATGATGTCTTTTCCATCAAAGATTACCAGTCCCTTTTGGCCGTCACTTCGCTCGATATCTGTCCTGAACCGGTCGGGACGCCGAAGAGTGACTTTTCGGATCTCCCCGAACTCGATTTTTTGACCGGATTCCTGTACCGCATCGTATCCTGCCCGAATGGTAACGCTGAACTGTCCGGCCTTGGACAGGAAATCCGCAGTTTTGTTGAGCAGGGCACTGGCTTCCTCGCCTGAGCTGGGTGGTCCCGCAGAACTCTCCTGGGCCCGGGCCGGGCATGTTGCAATCAGGAAGAGGCTAACTGCCAAGCACAATCTACCGAAGAGTTTTTTCTCGATCATGTGTCCTCCTTGATCATTCCATAGAAGGTTGTTCCTCGTTGAACACGTTCGTCTCGACGTTCCATCGTTTCTGGTAAGCAACAACTGACCCTTGTGCGCCTAAAATCGGCGCCATTGCCGGACCGCGGTTCTTTATGACGTACATCAATGGACGTCTCCGGTCACCTTCCTTCTGCTCGACCCCAGCCCGGCGCAGTCCCCTTCACGACGTGGTTTAGAAGCCCCGCAGGCATTGTTTTTGAACTTCGTACTATCCGGAATGCATTCCAGCCCTTGTCCGGCGGCGGATGCAGGATATCCATAAACTTGGCAGGCAACTGCGCAGGTCTTCCCGGCTGCACTGCGCGGATAACGCCTTGCCGCGAATTTTGTCCAGGTGGATGCGGAAACGTTCTGTAAGGGCCGGAGATGCAATCTGTGATGCGCCCGTTAGCTCGCTCATTGGTGGGGTCCTCTCAATAGGACTGCCTGGGAGCTATTCTAAATACCGGACAGAAAGGAGCGCCGGCGCCGGCTTGCGGCGGTATTCTCTTGGAAAAGAAGGCTATGGCCTAAACCAAGGCGATATCCGTGCCAGAGTGGAAAACGGCTGCCTCGTCAACTGCTTACTAATTTAGGGTCGGACCGATGTGATTACAAGCGGACGGCTTTGTTAGTGCTATGATATTATTTTGGAAAAATCAGAATATATCGGGATTGATCATCTGCGCTTTGGATTTAGAGATTTTCGTTCGGGGGGCCTTGATTTACCCGCTTCGGAAGCAGGCATTCCAAGCCTCCAGAATCTGTTGTTGATTGTCAGTTGTGATACTTTCTATCTTTCTCGGTTCTTTTGGGCATTGCTGTTCCTGTCCGATTCTGTGGTAATCGTCCATTTGAGCCCGTCCGATACGGCGTGCACGGCGCCGTCGATATCTGTCCTGTACATGGGAATGTTGCGGGCGGCGCAGCGCTGGACCGCGGCAGGCGCCGGAAAACCGAACTGATTCTCATAGCCGCAACTGAAAACAACGGCGATGGGGCTGAGGGCATCCAGAAATTCCGCGCTGTTTGAGTTTCGGCTGCCGTGGTGAGCCGCCACCAGGAGCGTTTGCATGGGGCCCTCGAGGGCTGGAATAATCAAGTCTTCGACGTTTCTGCCGATATCGCCCGGAAGAATCACCCTGGTTTGACCGCAGGATATCTCGAGTACGAGCGAGAGGTCGTTTAGGCCCCCCCTGGTTCCCTTAGCCAAGAAGTCCGCGGTCGGATGGAGAAGCCGTAGTCGAACCCGGCCGATTTGAACATCCGTGAAAAGGTCGGGAAAGGTCCTGACTCTTATCTTTTGATTCGACGCTATCTCGGAGAGACCACAATGAGTGACCCCGGTCTTGTCATCGGTGATCGCGCTCGTCCAAAACGCGCCCACGTCAAAATGTGAAAGGATGAAGCGAAGGCCCAGCCCGTGGTCCGGATGATCGTGGGACAAGACCACGAAATCGAGCCTGCGGATGCCCTCGTGCCACAGAAATGGAGCAAGCACCGCGCGGCCGATATCATAGGAACCGTCCAGAGCCCCTCCACCGTCCACGAGCACTCGTTCGCCCGAGGGAAGCCTGACAAGAGCGGACGATCCCTGCCCAACGTCGATAACATCTACTTTAAGTTCTCCGGTAGCGTTTGGCCCAGCGTAAAGGTAGGCAATTGCAAGCGTTACGCAAACGAGCGCGGTCAAAGCGCTCAGAGCGGCAACTTTGAGCTTTCTGGAAAAAGGGGCAAACAAAAGGCCAAGTGCGGCGTAAATGGATAGAAGCCAGGCGGGCGACATGCTGCCGGTCCAAAAATAGCTCCATGTGAAACGGGAAAACCATTCTATGAAATGCAGGCAGCCCCAGAGCAGATAATTCAAGACCAGGATCACAGGATAAGCGAGGGTTTGGCTGAGAGCGAAGAGGAGCACGCTGAAAAGCCCCAGGGGCAGGATCACGAACCCTGTATAGGGAATCAGGAAGATATTGGCGACTATTCCTGCCAGCGCAAATCCATCGAAGTAGAAAATTATGAGCGGAAGAAGCGCAATATTTACAGCAATTGAGATCCAGAAAGCGTCCTCGAAGTGGGATATTATTTTGCCCTGCGCCGTGCCGGGTGCAAGGATGGGAAATATCCTATGGAGCCTGATCCCGCGAAACCGCGGGTAGATGACGATAATGGCAAGAACGCATGCAAATGTCAGCTGGAAGGGGAGTTGCCAGAGGTTGCCGGGGTCCAGGATAAGGATCAACAGTGCTGCGAGGGCCAGGACCGTCAGCGAGTCCGCCTTACGATACCGGAAAGCGGCCCCGAAAAAGACCGCAAGCGTCAGGATGGACCTCCAGATCGTCGGCGCCCCAAATCCCGCCAGGAAAGCGTACAGGACAGCGCAGGCAAGGGACGGCCAAAGTGCCGTCATCTTGTCGCTCGTCCTGTTTAAAATCGATGGACACAATGAGCGAACCGCGAGGCGAACGAGCAAAAAGACGAACATGCTGACCATGCCGATGTGCAGGCCCGAAACCGAAAGCAGGTGGTTAAGGCCTGTTTGGTGTATGTGGTCCTGCCACTTCGTGTCCAGTAAGTTCTTGTACCCGAGTATCATCGCCGCATAAAAGGCCGCGGGCGAAGGGTCCATCGAGTTCTGAGACCACAGAAGGGTCTTTTGCCTGAAAAGCTCGATTCGACCTCTCAGCGCATTTATTATCGAACCGGCATAGGCGCCCGGTGCAGGCGCGAGTTTTACCAGAAGACTTTGGTGCTTTAGGAAACACTGGGCATTGAGACCTTTCCCTGCCTGGTAGAGCACGTAATCGAAGCCGCCTGGATTTTTATAATTGCTGAAGCGCTTGAGAGCGGCACGAAAGAGCACGCGGTCCCCGGGGACAAGGTAGGGGCCGGGGCTGGCGGGATAGGGGCCGGGGCTTTTGAGATAAGGGCCGGGGCTGTTGAGATAAGGGCCGGGGCTGTTGAGATAAAGGCTGGGGCTTGCGGGATGGAGACTGAGGCGTGTGGGGTCCTTTCTCGAAAGGCCCAGGAGCACTCCCGCATTCAGAGGAACCTTCCTGTCGCCCGTTATCGCCCAAAGGAGCCTGAGCGGGGTCCGGGTCCTGTCCGGAAAATATTCCGGCGAGGCCGAGACTTCGGCGATAAATGTCGCCGGCTGACCGTTTAAGAATGGCTCAAGGCCCTGTGGAAACTGTGGGGCGGAAGACTCCGCCGCCCAGACTCCGAAGACGGCGAAGAGCAGGGCAGGGATGGCGAACGGTGGCAATAAATGAATATGGCGTGCTCCGGGGATGAGCTTCAGGGGCGTGCCGTGCAGGTTATCCCTTTTTAGATTCTCCTCTTGCGGGTCCCCCCCTTTCCTAAAGGGGGGCAGGGGGGATTTTGGCCCTAACTTAGTAGCACGAACGAGAAGGAGGTAAACGACCGACGATGCAAAACGGATGCTGTTCAGAACACGGTCGCGCGGCCACAGGGACACGGCCATAGCCAGTGTGAGAATGACGGCTGCCAGTGCATAATAATGCGTTTGGGCCGACAAACTCGTCCCAAACAAACGCTGCGCCGAAATTCCCAGCATGAACGAAATCGTCAGCCAAAAAAGCGGGCGTGAGGGCATAGACTTTACCCGGCAATTTCCAGTCTTAGGTTTCGGCGATCATTGGATATAGCCCCTGAGATTGGCAAAAGTTCCAAAACGAAGTTATTATTGACATAAAAGCAAAAGGATAGCAACGATACTTGCTGAACGGATCAGGGTTCCGGCCGGAATGCTAGGCACCCGGGCGACGTCACTCACTATTGTCGATGGCCGACTCGTGGCTTAGAGTATCAATTTCACCGGCCAAATAGACCTTCTGAGCCTAAAAATAGTCCATCATTTTAATCTTGTTGCCATAATTCAAGTGCTTCGTTTGGTTTGACCCAATGCCGTAGTTTGACACGCTGTTGGACTCTCGTAACCGGCCTTGCCACCGAGAACTCCGGAAATAAATCCCGCGGTCGCTGTCAGCTGTGCTGATCGGGACCACCTGAGGGTTCAAGCGGTCCATTTCTATAGTCGGACGATAGACAATATCGGTGGCCTGTTGACAAGACATACTTGTGCCATGAGAGTATGACAATCAGGATCGCTCAGAGGCGAGTCTCACCACGAGCTGAAAGGGCCATGCCTGAGTCCACCAACAAGAAAGGGGTAATCAA
>CAWGZP010000067.1:0-33491 GCA_963826655.1 uncultured delta proteobacterium | reverse complement strand
TATTCCGGGTGCAATTACGGGGAGTTACCGTTACGGCGTTCAATATCGGCAATTCCGCCTGGTACAAAGACTTTTCAGGAGCTACGTCAATCCCCATGTCCTGCAGCAAATCCTGGACGACCCCAAGTCCGCTTTGTTCGAGGGCCGGCGGGTCACCGTGAGCGTTATGTTTACGGATATCAGGAATTTCTCCACTCTGTCCGAGGCGCTGGATCCGCAACAGGTCGTATCGGGACTTAACCGGTATCTGGCCGAAATGACCGAGGCGGTTATTAAAGTGAACGGTTATATGAACCGGTTTGTCGGGGACGGTATCCTGGCGATTTTTGGCGCGCCGAATCCTCTGCCCGATGATGGCGCCTGGGGCGCGGTACAGTGCGGGTTGGAGATGCTCGATCGCCTGGAGCGGCTCAATGTGTCCGAAATATTTCCCGGCATCCCCGAGATCAGGATAGGAATCGGCATTCATACGGGCGAAGCTATTGTGGGCAATATCGGGTGTCATCAAAAAATGGACTACGCCATAACCGGAGATACGCCTAACCTGGCATCCCGCATCGAAGGAATGACGAAGGTCTATAAAGTTCCCCTACTGATCAGCGAGGAGACCTACATGAGGGTAAAGGATCGAATCGAGGCCAGATTTGTCGACAGCACCCAGGTAAAGGGGAGGAAAGAGACCGTTAATCTCTACGAGGTTATAGCGTTAAAACAGGTGAACCGCGGATGATCGCGGTGAAGCAAAAGGAGGAAGATATGCGGCAAAGCGTGCTAAAGGGCATATTGGCTGGATTGGGAGTCGTACTCGTGTGGTCCTCTTTTGCCTTCGCGCTCAACACGTGGAAGGTCAGCGACCTGTCGGGTGATGTAACCTTTAGCCGCGGCAATGACCGGATTACAGCAGCCATCGGATCGGATATCGCTTCGGGAGACGCGATGACGATCAAGGATGGGGCCTGGATTGAACTGGTGTTCACCGGAACATGCGAGGTGTGGGAACTCAAAGGGGCCGGGCAGTATACTTTCACGGAGCATGAGATCCTGAACAGTCCCGAAGGCGGTAAGGTTCCACCAAATCAACGCCTGGCGGTCTGCTTCAACCCTGCCGGATTTTCAATGGGCAAAGCGCAGAGAATCGGGGGCATAATCGAAAGAGGGGGATCGGTTGAGGATGAACTCTCGGAGGCCGGATCGGAATCGAATGCAGCGCTGATTAACCTCATTATTCTCCATGCCCTGAGCGAGCATGACACAGAAAAGGCCAGACCGTTCTACGAAGTGCTGAAACGGCGCGCGCCGGACTCTGTGTTTGTCGCAGGCGTTGCTGATATCTTCGAAGGGAAGCCGGCGGCAGGCAAGTAAGAGTTTTCTGTAACTCCCCTTACGGTAATACTTGCGGAAAAGCTGAGCGGGTGGTAAATCTCGCGGGGGTTTGCCGGAGTTTTCATAACAAAACTGCTGAGGGAAGGGGTCCCCTCTTCGTGCTCTTCTTATTTCCAGACCGGTCCCCGGCCCGGGAATCGAGGCTTTCTCCATTCCTTCTATTGTTCTTTTGGTCCCTTTCTTCGGGCTCTTCGTGACTCCTTCGTGCCCTTCGTGTTGACAAGGCCCGCCATAATCACGAAGTGCGCGAAGAATGCACGAAGAATGAGAAGGGTTGGATTGCAGTGTGCTACTTTAATTCTTCGTGGTGAACGTTGGCGAGTTTTCAGCCAGTGGAGACAGGTCTTGACGTTTGATCAGCTGATTGACCGGGACAAGGTCCTGGAATTGATGGAATCGGGCACCGGCGAGGGTGTCAAGGTGGGCATCCTGGACAGCGGTGTCGATTTCACCCATTCCGCCATCGCAGATTCTGTGCATCGATCCTTCGAGGTGCGAGAATCCAAGGGTGATTTTGCAGCGTTTGAGGGACCCGGAACGGACGTTCTCGGTCACGGCACGATGTGCGCCGGCGTGATTCACCAGATCGCGCCCAGGGCCGAACTCTATAACATCAAGACCCTCGATGAGCGGGGGCAGAATTCGCCCGCCAAAGTCATCTGCGGGATCCAATGCGCCATTGCCCAGGGTCTCCATGTGTTGAACCTCAGCCTGGTCTCCCTCAACATGTCCCGAAATACCATTGTAGATATGCTCTACTGGGTGGAGAAGGCCTACTATAATGGAATGATCCTGGTTGCTGCCACGGACAACAAGCAAAAACGGGGATTCCCGGGTGATTATTCGTCGGTTATAGCCGTTGATTTTCAACATTTTACGGATTTCAGATCGTTTAACTACTATTCCGGCAAAGCGGTTGAAATGGAAGCCAAGGGTGTCTATGTGGAGGCGCCTTATCCCGGGAACGCATACATTTCGACCACCTGTACAAGCATTGCCTGCCCGCATGTTACAGGCGCGGTGGCGCGCCTTCTCTCCATGTTACCCGGACTTACGCCCTTTCAAATGAAAACGCTGTTGATGGCGGCCAGATCTAACGGTCAGAAGGCATAGGAGACTATATGGACATCCTTCATGGAATAGAAAGGGTGAGCAAGGCAATCGAAACGCTGTCCAATGAAGTCAATGAATTGAAGCTTCTGGCTTCCGATGCTTTGCCGTCAGGGCCTTATTCGGTGCAGGCCGGACGGGCGGAGCCCGACGATCAGCTCAAGATGATCGTCGGCTATCTCGCTCTGAGCCCCGGCATGGAACAGGATGAATTGCTCAATACCTTGTTGACCTGTGCCCAGCAGGTGGTGAGAGCCGAAGGCGCCGGGTTGACCCTCTACGATGATAAAAAAGACCTGCTCGTCTTTCGCGCCGCCACGGGGGTTGCCGCCGATAAAACCGTCGGCTGGGAAGTGCCCCTTACTAATTCACAGCACGGCATTGCCTTCAGAATGCGCCAGGTCATTTCATCGACTCCAATGAACAGGGCGATTGATAAGGCAACGGGAATAACCTATAGAAACGTCTTGATAGCACCTCTTCTCATCAACGACGAAGCCATCGGTACGGTATCCGCCGTTAACAAAATAACGGAAGACCACTTCACTCCGGAGGACATCGAGAATTATACGGGCTTTGCCGAACTGGCTGCTCATATCATCCGGCAGCGCATTCGTGAATACAACCTCAAGCAGATCATCGAGGGCGACGCAGCTAAAGTTCCCAGGGAGCTTGCGGGGGTAAAGAACCTCACAAGCGACGCGGACCTTTTGGAGATAATCAAAAACGTAGTCACGATGGGGCGCCGGTCACCCGAAATGCTTCCTCTGTGCAGGCAGCTCATTGGCGCTCTGGCCAACATGGGTTGATTAACGTGATGAAGGAGAGGCCATGACCCTTTTGAGGGGCCCGGATGGGACGTTATACGATGTTCCCGGCGCGGAACTCGATCAATACGAAATCGCGCCTGAAGACCTTGTGGATAAGATGGAGGCCTCCGGTGTAAAACCGCCGCCCGGAATCAATCCGCAGCAGATCGGACCACAACGGGTTGCGCCGGTACGCCTCTGTCTCAAGCGCTGATTTCACAGTAAACATTCACTGCGTGGAGCGCTCCGGACGCTCCGCGAGAGTTCCACGGGGTGGTTTCGATGCGAATTGAATCTTTCTTTGAGCCTTTTGTGTATGTGACGGCGAAAGTCACACACGGCTGCAACCAAAAATGCAAGTATTGCAAGGTGGATTCTCTGCCCGGCAGCTCCATGAAGATGTCGCTGGAAACCGCCAAAAGCGCAGCGCGTCTTCTGATCGAGAACTCCAGCTTTTCCTCCCTGTGGTTCAATATGCATGGCGGGGAGCCTTTGCTCATGCCCGACGATTGGATCGAAGAGGTGGTTTCCTATGCGCGGGACCTCGCCGGCAGGCATTCAAAGGAAATCAGGTTTCCCATAGCGACTAACGGAACTCTTCTGCCCGAGGAGCGCCTCCTCAAACTCCACAAGCTGGGGATCGATTTTTCGATGAGCTGCGACGGCCCTCCGAAAATACATAATATCATGCGCGGACGTGGGGCAACTGTTTACAAGACCCGGCAATTATTCAGGAAGCATAAGATCCGGTGCGGGATCATGGCGGTTATCAGCAGGGGCAATTATGACAAGATGAAACAGGTCATGGATTGGTACCGCGAGCAGGGAATTCGCTCCTTTCTGTCAAATTTCGTCGAAGCGCAGGGACGCGGCATCAACAATCATCTTTTGAGCCCGCAGGAAATGTTTGAAAGTGGAGTTCAGATCCTGGATCACATGTGCGAAACAGATATTTCGGTCGCCAATGACGATATGTTGCGCAAAGTTGCCTGGTTCGTACAAGGCCGAAAGAATGCCGACGCCCTCGCCTGTCCTAATATAGAATGCCATGCGGGCCGGCGCATGATTGCCGTCGACATGGATGGAAGCATTACGACTTGTGGAAGCGCCGACACTTCTGATTACCTGATCGGTCAAATCGATAGCGATATAGATGAGGCTCAGTATAAAGATGTGCTGAATCGCTTTCATGACAAGGGAAGATGGGTTATACGCTGCTTTGACTGTGCCGCCAGGCGGATTTGCAGTCATGGGTGCACGACTGCGTGCAACAAGTCGGCCGACTACCGGGAAAATATGTGCCAATATACTCGAATGGTATGGACACATTTATGCGAACATCCATATAAGGCAAATCATATCAATGGAATAATAAGTGGCCGCAAAGCACATTATGCGTAGCTTTTCAGGGTGTTCTAGGTGTTTCAACTGGTGGCTTAACAATTTCACAAAAGGAGGAGGTTATGGCCGTTGTTAGAAGTCTTGAAGGAACATTTTATGACATCCCCGACAGTGAGCTTGAACAATACAAAGTTCCCGCCGATCAAGTGAAGGGTTTGATGGATGCGGCCGGTCAGAAAATGCCGCAGGGCCCCAGGCAGGGGCAGCAACCGGGTGGAGGGAGCCAGCAACCGTGTGGCCAGGGTCAGGGCAGCGGAGCCGGTGGATCGCAGCCTCAGATCCTTGTCCAGTTCATAACGCAGGCCCCCGGCGGCGCTCCCCCGCAGCAGCAGCAGGCTCAAAGGCCGCAGGCGGAAGGTGAAGAGGAAAAAGTCGAACCTCAGTGGTACTGGGTAAACTGGGCAAACTGGGCAAACTGGTATAACTGGTACTAATCGCCTTTGAATGAGAACCAGGCGATTGCCGCTTCTCTTTGCAGTGCTTCTATCCGGGACAAGAGGCGGGCATCGGGTCGAAATCCGCCTTTTGTTCCGTTTCCCGAAGATCGGTGAATGAAGGATTCTTGTATATGGAAATGCAAAATCCACAAGGTATACCAGGTGGTTACCAGTTATCTACAGGGCAGAAAGTTTCGAACGCCCTGTTTTTTGTTCGCTACTTGAAGCCCGTTTTAGGGATCGTAATATTTCTCGTCTTAATAAACTTGATATCGGCTTCAAGTTTAATACCTATCATGGATTTTGGAAGAATATTGACTGATTACTTCGGGAAAAGAGAGTCGGTCGTATGGACTTTCATCGGTTTCTTTACAACACCGCAGCATGCCATATATCTTTACGTTTTTTTTGCAGCGTTGCTCATAGTCGTTTCAGGCATTGTTACTCTCATATCACATTATTATGGCAGTTACGTTCGAGAGTTCATGTTGAGGAACCTCAGACTTGATGTCTATAAAAGTCTCGAGCATCTCAACATGCAATCGGTGAACAGAAGAGGTGCAGGGGATTACGTGCAGGGCATTCACCGGGACGTTTACGCGGTGGACCAATTGTTCAGTGAACTCTTTAACAGGACCCTGCCTCAGATTATATTCGCCGGGGTCGCCTTCGCGGTTTTGATCAACATCAATTGGGTTATGACCCTGGGATTGTTCGCGGGCGGCTTCGTGCTCTTTCCGATTTTCACCATCTGCAACAGGTATGTAAACCAGCTTGCAGGGTACCTCCGGAACGCCTTTACCGAGATGTCGGATCAGTTGATCGAGACAATAGGAGGGTTCCGGGACATTGTGGCCGGAGGGCGCTTCGACCGGTTTGCGGCACGGTTCGACAATATTCTCAAAACATCGCAGGGCAGCGCGGTCAGCATTGCCTGGTGGGGGCAGGTCGGGGGCATAACGACAACCTCTCTGATGAGCCTGTTCACTGCAGTCCCGATCATCGTGGCGATTCCCCAACTGATGAGTGCACATGTTGCGGGACAACCCGCGGCCGTTTCCAGCCTTATCGGCGCCACGATCTCATACGTGCTGTTTCTTCAGCAATTTCTGCAGATATATGCCGTTATCTACCAGTTTCTTCAGCAGGCCGCCCTGACTGCGCCGAGCTTCCAAAGCCTCCGGATGATGCTGACGCCCGAACCGGGGAGGTTCCCCGCCCAAATTGCGCAGACCGCGCAGACCGCTCCCGCAAGGGCCGAGGGCACTCCCGCACTGTTGTCTCCCGTTCGATCCATCCAGTTTGAAGGCGTCTCGATGGGCTTTAACGGTCGTCCTCTATTCGACGGTCTGGAGTTCTCGATTCCGGGGGAAAGATCTCCGCCATTGTGGGTCAAAGCGGATCGGGGAAAACGACGATATTCAACCTGCTGCTGCGCCTACTCGACCCGACAAACGGGAGAATCCTTATTAACGGCCAGCATCTGGAAGCAGTCGATGAAAAGCGGCTCAAGAAATTGATGGGACTTATTCCCCAGGACCCATTTATATTCAACTGCTCGCTTCGAGATAACCTTCTCATGGCTTCAGCCGATGGGGTGGACGACGATTTGCTTAACAGGGCCATAGACCTGGCGCAACTGCGTGAATTCGTCGAAGCCCGTGAAGGGGGTCTGGATTTCGTCGCAGGGCATATGGGCAGAAACCTTTCCGCCGGTGAAAAACAGCGGCTTGCCCTGGCCCGTTTGATCGTGCAGGATCCCGAAATCATCATTTGCGATGAATATACGGCCAATATAGATGTAAAAACAGCCGGGCTGATTCACGAGGTGATGCGGAGCGAATTCTCCGAACGTACACGCATCATTATCACGCACCAGTTATACACGATCAAGGGCGCCGATCATATCGTGGTCCTGGATAAAGGAACCATCGCCCAGGCAGGCACACACGAAAATCTGCTTGCCCGGCCCGGTGTTTACAGGGACCTGTGGGAGCTGCAGAAACTTACGTGACGAAGTCGGAAGCAAGAAGCAAGAAGCGGAAAAACACAAGTGACTAAGGGAGCACGATTTGTAGGGTGGGCACAGGCTACACCGTGCCCACCGACAAAGATCCGATAGGATGGCAACGAAATGTCCCTGCGATTTTTTCGATTCCTGCCCAAGTCTTGTCTGGCCTTGTCGTGCATACTCCTGTTAAGCCCCTGCCTTTCAACCATCTTGCCCGATATGCCGCCTGCCGCTCTGGCAGACTCGGCAAGAGAACCCGCCCAGGCCGCCCCTATCCCAACCGGCGGTCCCCCCGCCCCCGCCCCGGCCGACAGGGTTATCCAGCTCAACAGGGAAGTTATCAGCCTCTACAGGCAGGGCAATTATGAAGGGGCGCTCCTTCGTTGCACCGAGACGTGCGAGCTTGCGCGGCGTGAATTGGGCGAGGAACACCCGGAGTTTGGCAGTTGCATCAACAATCTGGCATCGATTTACGAAGCCAAAGGCGAATACAGCCAGGCAGAACCTCTTTTGAAACAGTCCCTGGAGATATCGAAAAAAGTCCATGGAGAAAACGATCCTGATTTCGCTGTAAGCCTCAATAACCTTGCAAACCTGTACTCGGAAACGGGTAGATATGCCGAGGCCGAACCACTTTACCTTCGTGCCCTGGAAATCATTCGCGCAGGCGCGGGTGAGGACAATGCGTTCTTTGTCAAAAGCCTCAACAACCTTGCTTCGCTTTACAAGTGGATGGGCAACTATGTCGAAGTGGAGCCGCTCTACAAAAAAGCGGCGGAAATTCTGCTGAAGATGTCCGGGGAAGACCAGCCTGACTATGCCGTCGTCATAAACAACCTCGCCCAATACTACTACCTCGCTGGGAGATACCCGGAGGCTGTATCCACCTATCAAAAGTCACTGGACATTGCAGGGAAGGCCCTTGGTGAAAAGCATCCCGTCTATGCACGAACCCTGAGTAACCTTGGTTCCGTCTATGAAGCCACGGGCAATTACTCCAAAGCCGAGATGCTTTACCAGCAGGCGCTGCAGATATTTTCCTCAACTTCGGGAAATGATAGCCCCAATGTCGCCGCTGCCCTGAATAATCTCGGGGGCCTTTACAAAACCATTGGGGACTACGGCAAAGCAGAGTCGTTTTACCATCGGTCCAATGACATCTGGCAAACCGCCGTGGGAGAAAAACACCCGGAGTTCGCTGCAGGCCTGAACAACCTGGCGGACCTCTATTATTCGACGGGCAAGCTTGATGCGGCTGAGCAACTATATCTGAAGGTGCTCCAAATCCAGAGATCGAGCCTCGGGGAAAAGCACCCTGATGTGGCCTTGAGCCTGCAGAACCTCGCTGTGCTCTACATAAAAATGGGCAGGTACCGGGAAGCCGAGCCTCTGTATCGACAGGCGCTCGATATATGGGAGCAGGCGCTGGGAAACAGGCACCCAAACGTAGCCCTTGCCCTGCACAACCTGGCCTCTCTCTACCATAACGCGATGGGCAGGTATGGGGAGGCCGAACCGCTCTACCGGAAGGCCCTGGAAATAAAGATTGCGGTCCTGGGAAGGGACCACCCCGATGTCGCCACCACTCTAAACAACCTGGCAGCGCTTTGTGCCGCGACTTCCCGCGAAGGCGAAGGCCTGGAGCTTATGAAGCAGGCGCAAAGTATCAATGACCATTCGATCCGGCAGGTCTTTTCTTTCGCCTCCGAAACCCAGCGCATGGGATACATCGCGGTCCTTCGCGGGGACATGGACAGCTTTCTATCATTGATTTCCCAGTACCTGTCAAACTCGCCCGCGGCGGTACGGGATGGGCTGGACATGGTGCTCAAACGCAAGGCGGTCGTGGCTGAAGCACTGGCGGAACAGCGGGAAGCCATCCTTGGCGGGCGATATCCCGACCTGGCGCCTGCCCTTCGCAGGCTGAAGACCCTCAATGTTCAGATAGCTCAAAAAATCATGTCTGGTCCCGGTCCGGAAGGCCCTGAGGCCCATCGGCAGTTGATCGAAAAGTGGTCGGCCGAAAAGGAGAGCCTTGAAGTCTTCCTGGCCGGACGAATCCCGGAGATCGATCTTGAAAGAAAACTCACGGAGGCAGATCGGGCCAAAATTGCCGGATCGCTTCCCGAGGGCACGGCTCTTGTCGAGTTTGTCCGGTTCAATCTGTTCGACTTCAAAGCCATACCCGCGCAGGGACAGTCGATTTGGAAGCCGGCTCGCTACCTGGCTTTTGTCTTGCTCCCGGACCAGCCGGACAACGTCCGGATGATCGATTTGGGCGAGGCGGACCCCATCGACGCCATGATCTCCGATTTCAGGAGCGCGATCACCGGGACAACCGAAAAGGCGAGCGGTCATGCGGATGCGGCGAAGGACCGGCAGGGCGCTTTTGTGGATGTCGGGCCAAAACTTCGCGAAGCCCTCTTCGACCCTCTCACAAAAGTCCTGGGCGACCGTAAACGGCTTATCCTGGCCCCTGACGGCGACATATATCGTTTGCCCTTCGGTGTGCTGCCGACGGACAAAGGGCGCTACATCATCGACGACTACCATATCAGCTATGTCGGCGCCGGACGTGACATCTTGCGTTTTGGCGCGGGTTCGGCCCCGGAAGGCGCCGCCCCTTTGGTGATTGCGGACCCGGACTACGATCTGGAAGCCGGCGCCAACGTTCAAGCAGGTGAAGGGGCCTCGCAGGAAAGACAGTCACGGGATATGGCTCGCTATGCTTCGCACTTCCCGCGTTTGCCCGGCACTCGTGTCGAAGGTGAAAGTATTGCGGCCATGCTCGGTGTCAAAGCCCTCGAAGGAGGATCGGCCACCAAACGGACGGTTGAAGATGCGCGCTCGCCCCGCATCCTGCACATAGCGACTCACGGCTTTTTTCTGCCGGACCAGCAGCGCCCCCCAATGGGCAAAGAGTTCCAAACCGGCCGGGGAATGATCGTGATGCCGGATTTGGCCAACCCGCTCTCACGAGGTATGGAAAACCCGTTGCTGCGCTCAGGCCTCGTGCTGGCGGGCGCCAACACCTGGCTTCAGGGAAAGGTGCTTTCCCGGGAGTTTGAAGATGGCATCCTGACAGCGCAGGACGCTTCAGGCCTGGAGTTGCTCTCCACCGGCCTGGTGGTGTTATCGGCCTGTCAGACCGGGCTTGGCGACATAAAGGTGGGTGAAGGGGTTTTCGGGTTGCGCCGGGCGTTCCTCCTGGCTGGAGCGAAAACGCTCGTGATGAGCTTATGGAAAATTCCCGATGAAGAAACCCGGATGCTCATGGAAGGTTTCTACAAGCGCATATTGGAAGGCATGCCAAGGGCCGAGGCCTTGCGCGAAGCGCAGTTGGAGGTCAAGGCAGTCGCGGCCGAGCCGCTTTACTGGGGCGCATTCATCTCGCAGGGTGACCCGGGGCCACTCAAACCGGGAAAGTGAACCTGGACATCCGGAGACGGATGACGGGAGTCGTAGGGTGATCGGCACAGTGACCCGTTGAGTCGCCCGGGAACACCGGAAAAGGAAAACTTTGGCTCGGAACTTTTGGGGCGCAACACTGAAAACTAAAAACTTAAAACTAAAAACTGCAGTAGCCGCTGCTGCGGGCCTGTTTCTTTTCGCAACCTTGTTTTGCGGCTCTCAGGCCCTGGCGGGCGATTTGGAGAGCGTTTCAAGGGAAGCACTCCAGGCCTACGATGCATCCGACTATGCAAAGGCCATCGAGAAAGGTCGGGAGGCTCTTGAGCTTGCAAGAAAGTCGGGCAACAAACAGGCTATTGGAGCTGGTCTCACGTTTCTTGGAGAAGTTTATTCCGATCTCGGACGGTATGAAGAGGCTCTAAAGAATCTAGAGGAGGCGTTTGCAATTCAAAAAGAGGCCGGGAACAAAATCGGCATCGGGGCCGCTCTTACCGAGATCGGGATAGTCTATTCGAGCCTAGGCCGGTATGAAAAAGCGCTCGGTTGCTTTGACGAAGCACTGGGAATCGACAAAGAAACCGGAAATCGCAATGGCGCCGCCTCGGACCTTGCCGAAATCGGAATAGTGTACTCGTATCTCGGCCGCTATGAGAAAGCCCTTAGCTCCTTTGATGAGGCGCTGGCAATTCATAAAGAGACGGGCGCAAAGAAAGATGTTGCCGGGGACCTTGCCGAGATTGGAATCGTGTATTCGTATCTCGGCCAGTATGAAAAAGCGCTCAGTTACTACGATGAGGCGCTGGCAATGCATAAAGAGATCGGCGCCCGCAAAGACATAGGAGGGGATCTCGCCGAGATTGGGATGGTGCATGAGAATCTCGGCCAATATGAAAAGGCGCTTGAATACTATGAGGAAACGCTGGCGATCTTTAAGGAAATCGGGGACAGGAACGGCGTTGGAAAGTCCCTTGGAAACATTGGAACATTATATTTGAACCTCGGCCGGAATGAATCGGCTCTCGGCTATTATAAAGAGTCGCTGGCAATCGATAAGGAGGTCGGGGACATGGAGGGGGTAGCAACTGATCTTACCGGAATCGGCACGGTCCATTCAGCTCTCGGCCAACAGGAAAAGGCGTATGAGTCCCTCAAGGAAGGCCTTGATATCGGCACTGAAATCCGGTCCCCCGAGGTTATTTGGGGAGCGCTGTACAAGCTTGGTCGAACAAGCGCAAAATTGGGAAAAGACATCGAAGCCGTCTCTTATTTTGAAAAGGCACTCGATACAATTGAGACCATGCGGGCGGGACTTTCAGAAAAAGAGGCAAAAATCAGTTTCATGAGCGGAAAGATTTTTGTCTACGATGAACTGATCGAGCTTTATCAAAAGATGCATGCGAAAAACCCGTCCAAAGGCTATGACAAAAAGGCCCTGGAAATTCTAGAGCGCAAGCAAGGGCGGGTGTTCCTGGAAGAAATGGGGAAAAGCGGGGCGAGAAATTTTGCCGGCCTTCCGGACACGGTGAGGGAGAAGGAGACCGATTTAGAAAACCAGGTGGAAAAAGCTAAGGCCGACATTGTGGAGGAACGCTCCAAGGCGGCGAGTGAGCGCGATACGGCGCGTCTGCAAGGCCTGGAAGCCCATCTTGAGCAGAGCCGGGCTGCCTCTCATAATCTTCAGGAAGAGATCGAGAGAAAATATCCGGATTACTATGCTCTTAAGTATCCGGAGCCTGCCGGCCTCGAAGATATCCAGGGGAAGGTGCTCGGCCCCGATGAATTGATGCTCGTATACGGCGTAATGAAAGAAAGCGCCTGCCTCTGGGTGATCGGAAAAAAGCGGTTCGGCTTCTACCACGTTGACATTAGTGAAGATGACCTGGGCCAAAAGATAAGCTCTTTCCGAAAGGACATTCAGTCGATTCTTAAGACCCTGGCCGGATCGAGAGGCTCACGGCAGCAAATAGAAGAACAGGTTCAGGCCGGCATGAGGGTAGTAAACCTTGAGGGACAGGAACTTTATGAATTGCTGATTCCAGAGGATGCGAGGGAAGCCCTCTCGGATGCCGGGACGCTTTACATCGTCCCTTCAGGCCCACTGTACGGCCTGCCCTTCGAGGCCCTGGTTTCCCGTGTCGACGTAGACTCCCCCCGGGCTCACGGAGCGGCTGCCCCACCCAGGGATGTATCCCAATCCCCCCGCTACCTGGTGGAAGATTATCCCATTGCGTATCTATCTTCGGCATCGCTTCTCAAAACTCTTCGCGAAACAGAAGCAAGAAAATCGACGAAGGCCCGGTTTCCACTGCTTGCTTTTGCAAATCCCATATATGGTAAAAGCCAAACGTCCGGCGAAACCAGGGGAGAATCCCCGGTTGGCGACCTCAGGGCGCGCGCTTATCTGGATCAGATGGGAGGAACTTTCCTTGAGCTTCCCGAAACGGAGGATGAGGCGAGGGAGATCAAGACCATCCTGACGGCTCCCGATTCAAGTGCGCCTTTACAGTTGAGGCAGGATGCTTCGAGGAGCAACGTGTTGAAACTTAATGAAGCTCAAAAGCTGGCGGACTACCGGTACGTCGTCTTCTCATGCCACGGGGTCGTGCCGGAAGTGACCAACAGGGTCAGCCAGCCGGCCCTTGTGCTCTCACAGCCCGATCCCGGGGGAGGCGCCGGGTTTCTCACTATGGCCGATACCTTCGGCCTCAGGCTCAATGCAGACTTGGTGACACTTTCCGCATGCAACACCGGAAGGGGGCGGGAGGTCAGGGGCGAGGGCGTAATGGGGCTGACCCGCACCTTCATGTATGCCGGGACTTCCGCCATATCGGTTACGCTGTGGTCCGTCGAATCCATATCGGCGAAAAAACTGAGCACCGGTCTCTATGAGAACCTCCAGGCGGGAAAGGGACGGGCCGAAGCGCTGCGCGAGATAAAGCTGCGCATGATCCACGGCGAAGAAAATGAGACCTACCGCTATCCGTTTTTCTGGGCGCCGGTGGTACTGTTCGGGGATGGACGCTAGGACGGGCATAGAATTTCTTATGCGAATTCCGATCTCAAGCTCCTGCGACCGGCAGCCGATTTGTTCTTGATTAGCGTCAGTAGAAATGGAAGCGGCTTACAAAGGAGGGGGTTATGCGCGGCGCCGGCGGTACCGATGGCGGGACTGGACATTTCTTTATGGGTCTCTTTATGATGGCGGCGGGAGGGTATCTCTTTTTCAACAACATCCAGGTGAGTCTCGGGTTCGGCGCCGGCTATCAATATTTCAGCGTCTGGGGAACGGGAATCACGAGTGGGATCGTACTCATCCCTCTTCTGTTCGGCGTAGGCATGATCTTTTACAACGCATCGAACATCCTGGGCTGGCTACTGACGGTCGCGTCCCTCGCGATGCTGGGGTTTGGCGTCATTGCCCAGACTCGTTTTCACCTTCACAACATGAGCGCCTTCGAATTGCTTACAATTCTGTTCCTCTTCGTGGGCGGCATCGGCCTTTTCCTGAGATCGTTGCGAAACTCAAAGAGCGGTTAGAAAGTGCAAAGGCATCGCCATGGTCACCTGGAGACTTGTTTATCCGGGTTGCCTCAGCCCAGCGGAACTTCCGCTGGATTTGCCACGAGAAGCACCTTCCCTGCAGTCATATTACGCCGGTAAATTTCCAGCGCCTCCTGCACCGCGGATAAAGGCAGCCTTTTTTGCACAGTTGTCTGCAAAGCCGTTGTTGTGAACCGATTTATCCTCTGGGTGTCCCACATCCGGGGAATCAGGCCTCTTCCAGCGTCCACCACCATTCCGCTTCGCTCCAGCCCCGGGACCACGGGAAAAGGTTTTTTTATAGCGTAGTCGCCTGCCAGGAATGCGAGGTCTGAGGGATTGATGGGAGAAGCAGCCATTCTAACGAGGACGTCCCCCGGCCCGGCCCGCCGCACGGGAACCTGTCTAACAGATAAAGGACCGCCGTTGCTCTCCAATTGGACAGCCACCATTTTTTCCGGTACGGCCATGCCCATCTCAAGACTCCATTCAATTTAACTGGGCTGGGGTCCAAAGGTTCACGTACTCACCTGGCATGCCGGGATCCTCGGCCGCCGAAACGATCTCCGGGCGGCACACCTATACTAATCGGCGCACTATGCGTTGCGCCAAGCAGCCCGTCAACAATCGGAGCCGGCGTGTCTTTTGATGTGGTGAGGGTAACTGGCGGCATGATCCCGGCACCTCTTTTCGATGCAGAAATCGTTAAGAGAACGTGTTCTTCAATCTATGCTAAACTTGGGGAGGCGTAAGTCAACTCGCGGACAATCGACGACCCAAACCAGGTTACCCGTCTGGTTTTATCTTTCATCGCGTTTTAGCGGTTTCGCATGCGCCGGTCCTCAACCCTGAAATCAAGAACTTCACGGACCCAAAAATCGGCCTCTTCATCCGTATCCGAAGAAGCTCAGGTTTTCCATTGCCGTTGCTCTTTTGCCTGGAATTCTACTGAAAGTTATTGTTAACTGTGGTCTCCTGTGAACTCTTCAGCAGCCAACACCGAGTTTCTACAAATTTTATCGAGATGTTCTTGTAACTCATTGTTTTATCTGCTATCTGCGCTATTTGTATAATCTGCGCAGAGATACCCTGAAAGCTCCGGCTCCGGTCGTGCCGGCGCATAACCCCGAACCGGTTTGCACGCAAAGGAGATGAGATGGTAAAGCGAGTCCTGTTTTTTTCGCTGTTTTTGGCCCTGGTCACAACCTTCAACGTGCCCGTGACATACGCGGACGAGCAGGATGACGTCGATCGGGCCGTGGCGATAATCCAGGCATTCCGGAATATGCCGGAGAAATCCATCCCCCCGGAAGTGCTGAGAAACGCCAGGGGAGTGGCCATCATGACGGTCATCAAGGCCGGCTTCATTTTCAGCGGACGCGGCGGCTCCGGTGTGGTAGTGGCACGAACGCGCAAAGGCTGGAGCGGGCCTTCCGCGATCGGTACGGGTGGAGCGGGATTCGGGTTTCAGATCGGAGCAGAGCAAACCGATTTCGTATTCATCCTTAATACTCCCGAGGCCGTAAGGGCATTCTCGCAGGGAGGGAATTTGCAATTGGGAGGCGATATAAGCGTGGCTGCCGGTCCCATAGGGCGCACGGCCGAGGCGGCCGTCACACCAGTTGCCGCGGTCTATGCCTATAGCCGAAGCCAGGGACTTTTCGGCGGCATCTCACTTGAGGGCACAGTCATTGCGACAAGAGACGATGCAAACACAATATATTACGGCCGGCCGGTCGCACCGGGGGAGATCCTGTCCGGAAGGGTCAAGGCGCCGGCGGGGGCCAGGAGACTTCAAAAGGCTCTGGCGAGGTACTAATGAAGATAATTAATGAGCGCACCGGGACATGGGGCATTAATGTTATTTTTAGAGGAAGCGGATGCACGCTTCTTATTTCCCTGTGCCCCGGCCGAGCGATGCCGATGCTGGCCCAAGCTGAAAGAGAACGGATTGCGCAATGACGAATAAGCTTTCCAGGGAACGGGCTGGTGCGCGCATCCTGACGATCAATGGCGGCTCGTCGAGCATCAAGTTCGCCCTGTTCGAAGCCTGCGACTCGCTCGAACGGATCCTGAGCGGCGCGATTGAACGCATTGGACTTCCGGGGCCCATTCTGCGGGTCAAAGGCCGGAACCAGGCGGACAACCTTTCGCGGTCGGTGACGGCGCCGGATCACACGGCGGCGGTGAAAGCTCTCATGGATTGGATCGAGGAACGCGGTGGGCGTGACGCATTGGCTGCGGTGGGGCATCGCGTGGTGCATGGCGGGCCGATGTATAGCAAGCCGCAGCGAATCACCGCGCAAATAGTTGAGGAGTTGCGCCGGCTCAGTCCGTTCGACCCCGAGCATCTGCCCGAGGAGATCCTTTTGACAGAGGCATTTCATCGGGAATTTCCCAGCTTGCCCCAGGTGGCTTGTTTCGACACGGCTTTTCACCATGACCTGCCGCGCGTGGCCCAGTTGCTTCCAATCCCGCGCCGCTACGAAGCGAAAGGGGTGCGGCGCTACGGATTCCACGGCTTGTCGTATGCGTTTCTAATGAGAGAACTGGCCCGCCTGGCCGGACCGGGCGAGGCGCGGGGCCGGGTCGTTCTTGCCCACCTCGGCAATGGCGCGAGTCTGGCGGCGGTACGTGATGGCAAACCCGTGGACACAAGCATGGGCTTTACCCCGACGGCAGGGGTACCGATGAGTACCCGTTCAGGCGACCTCGATCCCGGACTGCTTTGGTACCTGGCGCGTACCGAGGGCTTCAACGCAAGACGCTTCAACGAGATGGTCAATTTCCAGTCCGGGCTGCTCGGCGTGTCGGAGACCAGTTCCGACATGTCTGACTTGCTCGACCGTGAAACGCGCGACGAGCGCGCAGCCGAGGCGGTCGCGCTCTTTTGCTACCAGGTCAAGAAATGGATCGGCGCCTTCGCGGCGGCCCTGGGGGGGCTGGACACGCTTGTGTTCGCGGGCGGCATAGGAGAAAATGCGCCCACTGTCCGAACCCGGATCTGCGATGGACTGGGATTTCTTGGAATAGAACTCGAAGAAAAACAAAACATGGCCAATGCGGGCGTAATTTCCGCGGCGGCCGGCCGGGTCCCTGTCCGCGTCATTCGTACCGATGAGGAATGGATGATCGCGGAAACGGTCTGCGAGGTTCTTGGCCTCGGCCGGCAAAAGGAGGATTGAACGATGAAGACAAAAACTCTTTCCCCGGAACTACTCCACAAGATGGATGCGTACTGGCGCGCCGCCAATTATCTTTCTGTCGGCCAGATTTATCTGTACGACAATCCGCTGCTGAAGCGGCCGCTAACGCTCGCGGACGTAAAGCACATGCTGCTGGGACATTGGGGCACGACTCCGGGGCAGAATTTCATTTACGTGCACTTGAACAGGGTCATCAAAAAATATGACCTCGACATGATTTATGTCTCCGGTCCGGGACACGGCGGCCCGGCCGTCGTGGGCAACACTTACCTCGAGGGCACATACAGCGAGATTTATCCGGACATCAGCCAGGATGAGGCCGGACTTCGGAAACTCTTTCTTCAGTTTTCGTTTCCCGGTGGAATTCCAAGCCACGTTTCACCCGAGTGCCCGGGTTCGATCCACGAAGGCGGCGAGCTTGGCTATTCGCTCAGCCATTCGTTCGGGGCGGTGTTCGACAATCCCGACCTGATAGTCGCCTGCGTCGTCGGCGACGGCGAGGCGGAGACGGGTCCGCTGGCCACTGCCTGGCATTCGAACAAGTTCCTCAACCCGGTAACCGACGGCGCGGTGCTACCGATCCTGCACCTCAATGGCTACAAGATTTCCAACCCGACCGTCCTGGCGCGAATCACTCGCGAGGAATTGGAACAGTTGCTCCGTGGCTACGGGTGGACGCCCTACTTCGTCGAGGGCCACGAACCCGGGCCAATGCATGAGGCTATGGCCGCAACGCTCGACACGGCGGTCGAACAGATTGAAAAGATCCGGCGGGACGCACGCGCCAACGGCAACTTCACGCGTCCACGCTGGCCGATGATCGTCCTCAATTCACCCAAGGGCTGGACAGGACCCGAGATGGTCGACGGCCGCCAGATCGAGGGCACCTTCCGAGCGCACCAGGTACCGCTCTCAGACCCGGCAACCCATCCCGAACACCTAAAGCTTTTGGAAGACTGGCTGAGGAGCTACCGGCCCGAAGAACTCTTCGATAAACAGGGCCGGCTCATGCCGGAACTGGCCGAGCTTGCGCCCAAGGGTGAACGGAGGATGGGCGCAAACCCGCACGCCAACGGCGGCGTTTTGCTGCGCGACCTGCGAATGCCGGATTTCCGCGACTACGCAGTCGATGTCCCCTCGCCGGGGGGGCGCGGCATCGGAGACACGCACGTGTTGGGGCCTTTCCTTCGTGATGTGGCCCAAAAGAATAGCGAACAACGGAATTTCCGGGTCTTTGGCCCTGACGAGACGCTCTCCAACGGCCTGGAAGCCCTCTTTGACGTAACGAACCGCCAATGGGACGCCGCGACCCTGGCAAACGACGAATTCCTGGCGCCCGCCGGACGCGTGATGGAAATGCTCAGCGAGCACCAGTGCGAGGGCTGGCTCGAAGGCTACCTGCTCACCGGTCGGCATGGGCTCTTCAACTGCTATGAGGCGTTTATCCACATCGTCGATTCGATGTTCAATCAGCACGCCAAATGGTTGAAGGTCACTTCGCACCTGCCCTGGCGGCCCAAGATCGCCTCATTGAACTACCTGCTGGCCTCGCATGTCTGGCGCCAGGATCACAACGGCTTTACGCACCAGGATCCCGGTTTCATAGACCACGTCGTTAACAAGAAGGCTGAGGTCGTGCGTGTTTACCTCCCGCCGGATGCAAACTGTCTGCTGTCGGTGATGGACCACTGCCTGCGCAGCCGCCATTACGTAAACGTCGTGATCGCGGGCAAACACCCGGCGCCGCAGTGGCTGACGATGGACGCCGCCGTGAAGCACTGCACCAGGGGCATCGGCATCTGGCCATGGGCCGGCAACGACCAGGACGTTGCACCCGATGTGGTTATGGCCTGCTGTGGCGACGTGCCCACGCTGGAAACGCTGGCCGCCGTCTCAATCATGCGCGAGCAACTGCCCGAATTGAAGCTCAGGGTTGTCAATGTCGTGGACCTCATGAAGCTGCAGCCCCAAACCGAGCACCCACACGGATTGAGCGATATTGATTTCGACGGGATATTCACCAGGGACAAGCCTGTCATTTTCGCCTTCCACGCTTACCCGTGGCTGATCCACCGTCTGACATACCGCCGCGCCAACCACCACAACATCCACGTCCGCGGCTACAAGGAAGAGGGCACCATCACCACACCCTTCGACATGACGGTGCTAAACGAGGTCGATCGCTTCCACCTCGTGATGGACACCATCGATCGCGTGCCCCAGACGGGCGACAAAGGCATCTACCTGAAACAGCAACTCAAGGACAAGTTGGTCGAGCACAAGCAATACATCGAGAAATACGGCGAAGACCTGCCGGAAATCCGTAACTGGAAGTGGGACGCGATCAAGGCGGGCAACCCGTTGTAAACCACGTGGAGGAATTCTCCGCAGATGACGCAGATTAAAAATTTCTAAATCCTTAAATTTTCTCTGCGTCTCTGCGGTGAACGCTTATAACCTTGGTGAACACATGCCTTATTCGCTGGATTCGAAGTTTTCCAGAAATTGCGATATTTGAACTCCCAGATAGATGCACTGAACCCCCTCGAAACAGGCATCGGCATCTTTCCTATCGAGGTGAGTTTTCAATTCGTGCTTTCCTTTAGCTAACTTGACGATCCAGGCATCTTTCTCACGGTCAAAACTCAATGACAGTAAAAGACCATGCTTTGCGATCTCGGGGTACAGTTCCCGAAGTTTGGATTCTAATGCTCTCGGGTCTACGCTCATTCGACTTCCTCCTCTTGACGGGATTAAGACATTGTGAGAGGGGTAGCTTTCTACGCCC
This sequence comes from uncultured delta proteobacterium, assembly GCA_963826655.1. GTDB lineage: Bacteria > Desulfobacterota > Syntrophobacteria > Syntrophobacterales > Syntrophobacteraceae > SbD1. Next base: position 13,395 of record CAWGZP010000067.1, on the reverse strand, counting down.
TTGAATATTTTATCTGGAACTATAAGCATTCCCACACTGATAGCTCCTTCCCTTCGGCGTCCACTCAGCGCTTTGTTTACTCCACCCGGAAACTCCTTAATTTAAGCTTACATTTAACTATATTTAGGTTCAAAATTAATTTAATGGAAAGGCGCAGGCAATGGCGTTCAATCTTCCCGACCTTCCGCCTCTTTCTGGGGATGATCCCCTCCTTTACACCGTTTCGCATTTCAAGGACTTAGCCCGAAAAAACCTTTTCGCCGAGAACAGTAAGATTCCGCATGACTCAGAACGATGTGCGGTCTGCAATCCCGGCATTGGCGGTCCGGATCCTTTTGCGGTCTACCTGGAGGTGGTAGTAGAGTCGGTCCTTGTGAGGCGACCGAGAATGGACGAAGCACTGGCTTCCGAAATTAACGGGGACCGGGCAATGGCTGGGCAGACAACCAACGTCACAGTCGGACAATTGCTCGGGGGGATTTCGGATGCACTCGATTCATGGGTAGCGTGGGTTCGCGAGGCGCTGGCTACCGGGCTTGCGCTTCTCTCGATTCACAGCTCCACCAGCCTCGATTTTACTTTGGACGAACAGGAGTCAATGGGTCATGGCCCGTTGATCGAGTCCAAGATTCGATACATAATTGATCATCAGAAGAAAATGAGGCACAATACGAAATCCGCGCAGGGGAAGTCGCTGGAGTGATATGGTTTGTGGGCCTTCGCCTTCGATGAGAAGGCTATTTCGCACTTTGCCCGCACTTTGTAAGTTCGTCCCTGCCAAAATGGATTCAACCCGTGGCGCGCCGCGCATCGTGAAACGCCTTGAAAGGAAAATCCCCGGACCATGCTGGAATTTTTGCCCGCCCCGCTGCAAGGTTTTATCCTGTATACCGCGCTCGCCTTCAGTACCATCTTCTGTTCGCTGCTGCTCTACGTGGTGGCGCTGGTCAAGCTGCTTGTTCCAATTCGCAGTTGGCGCATACTCTTTAGTAAACTGGCCAACGCAATCGCTCAGGGTTGGGTGGGATTCAACAGTCTGGGATTGAAACTGGCCAAAAATATCCGCTGGGACGTCCAGGGCGTCGATGCGCTACAATCCGATGCATGGTACCTGCTTGTGTCCAATCACCAGTCAATGGTCGATATTGTCGTCTTGCAGACTATCTTCAACCGCAAGATCCCGGTTCTGAAATTCTTCCTCAAAAAAGAGTTGATTTGGGTGCCGTTCCTTGGGCTCGTCTGGCGAATCCTGGATTTCCCCTTTATGAAGCGAACGTTATCGGCCCGCAAGGACATCGAAACTACCCGCATCGCCTGTGACAAATTCAGATTGCTCCCTGTTACCATCATGAACTTCGTAGAGGGAACCCGTTTCACCACTGCAAAACGGGATAGCGAGCATTCACCCTTTACCTACCTGCTAAAACCCAAGCCCGGCGTCTTGGCCGTTGTACTTTGCACTCTGGGTGAGCGCATTCATTCCATACTCGATGTGACAATCGTATATCCGGGAGGAACTCCCGGGCTATGGAAATTTTTGTGTAGCAACTCCGTTGAAATCAAGGTGCGGGTAAAACAGATACCGGTTACCCCGGAGTTGCTCGGAGATTATCTTACAGACCGTGTATTCCGCCGACGGTTCAAGGATTGGCTGGATAAGCTCTGGGATGAAAAAGACAAACTCATTGGAACGCTATCACCCCTGCCCGCCCACGGATCCGATGGCGCCGGGGATGATTGATTCTATCCCCCCGGAACTCATCCTGACCTGCACAATTATTTTAAGGTGGCAAGTTGATAAGTGGACCTCCCGTCGGGGGGGCCACACTTTGTGGTGATGGAGCGGATGGCTGCAAACCTGGAGTCACGCATGACAGCCAATGGCCGCAGGGAGGGCACGAGCAATCAAGGCGCGCCCCCCGGTTCCGGTATGCGATCAGGCGAAGATCGAGTCCTCGAAACCAGGAATCTGTCCCGGGCAATCCCTGGAAAGGTACTGGTAAGCGATATAAGCGTACAGGTGCAGCAGGGCGAGATACTGGCGGTGGTCGGGCCGAGCGGGGCCGGCAAATCGTCATTTCTTCGCCTGATTAATCGGCTCGACGAACCGACCGGCGGTACTGTGTATCTTTCCGGCGAGGACTATCACCGGCTTGCCCCGCGCGAACTGCGACGCAGGGTGGGCATGATGATGCAGTCGGCCTACCTGTTTCCTGGCACAGTAGCGGAGAATCTGTGCTTCGGGCCGCGCCAGCATGGCGAAGACTTGCTTGCCTCGGAGATTGACAACCTTCTTGAAGAAGTCGGGTTGGAGGGGTTTGCCCGCCGGGATGTGTTAAATCTGTCCGGCGGCGAAGCACAGCGCGTATCGCTGGCGCGGACACTTGCGAACAAACCGGAGGTGTTGCTGCTGGATGAACCGACTTCGGCGCTCGATGAGCGGGCTGGACGCGAGATCGAGGCACTGCTGACACGGGTCCTTCGCGAGCAGCACCTGGCTGCACTGATGGTGACACATGACGGGGCGCAAGCAGGACGCATTACCAATCGCGCCATCCTGATCGACGCAGGCCGGCTTATTCTGGATGGCACAGTCCAGGAGGTGCTCCATGTTGAATCGGCTCTTCCCTGACCCCATTGCGTTGCGCGCGGCGCAAGCCGTCAGCGCGGGCATTGTTGCGCTGATCGTTGCCTACCTGGCGCGCCGGGCAGGTATTCGTCTTCTGAAAGAATCAATCATTGCAATGGTGCGCGGCGTCAGCCAGATCGTCATCGTCGGCTTATTGCTGACGCTGGTTTTGGGTAGCGCACAATGGCTCAGTGCATTTGTGCTTTTGGGCATGATGCTGACCGGGGCGGTTATCGCTTCACAACGGACCAGGCATATCCCCGGCATCCTGCAGGTGACGATGCGCTCGATTCTGCTGGGCGCGGGGCTGGTCATCGGCATCATGGTCGGCCTGGGTGTCATTGATAAAGCGCCTGCAACCCTGATCCCGGTGGGCAGTATGATCATCGCCAACGCGATGAATACGACGGCCCTGGCGCTGGATCGTTTCCGGGCGGAGATTGAGGCGCACACCGGGCAAATTGAGGCAGGACTGGCGCTGGGCGCCGCTCCGGCGGTCGTCGTCTCGCCTTATGTTCAAGCGGCGGTGCAAGCCAGCCTGATCCCCAGCCTCAACAATTTGCGATCTCTGGGAATTGTGTGGATTCCGGGATTGATGGCAGGCATGGTCCTCGCCGGCAGTGACCCGATAGCAGCCGCCATCTACCAGTTTGTCGTCGTCGCTATGCTGTTCGCCACGGCCGGGATAACCGCCCTGCTCTGCACGCTGTTCGTTCGTTCGCGGGCCTTTTCGCAGGCCGAACAACTGACGCTGCGGTTGGTGAAGAGCTAACGTACTGATATCGGCGATTCATCACCCGGCAGGCATTTACCACAGGCTCATTTTGTAAGAGGAGCTTGAAAAGTCATTTGAATATATTAGAATTATTTAGAAGCAATATGAACGAAGGAGCATCTAGATGTCCAAAACAATCACTTTGCGGCTGAGCGACGAGATCTACGAAAAATTCAATCGCGTTGCCGCCGAGGACAATCGAAGTATCGCCAACCTGATAGAGACCCTTGCTCTCAGAAAGCTCGACGAGGAAATCCTCGCCGACGATTTTGAAATGCAGGAAATATTCTCAAACGCCCAACTACTTAAGAAGCTCGAAAAGGGCCATGGTGATGTAATCATGAAAAAAGGCAGGATGGTTGGGTAAATTCAAGATATTTGAGACCGATCAATTTCTCCAGGACCTGTCGCAGGATCTCAAGGGACAGGGCGAAAGGATTGCCCAAAAACTCAAAGATTACGTCTATCCTCAACTCAGGGACAATCCTCATCTCGGAAAGAACATCAAGAAACTGAAGAATTACCAACCTGAGACGTGGAGGTATAGAATCGGTAGTTATCGTTTCTTTTACGAAATCGACAAAAAAGAGAGCATCGTCTACATGCTGGCTGTCGATGCCCGCAGGGATAGCTATCGATGAACATTAGCAGGCTCCGGGTTCGATCTGCATATTCTTGACTAAACTAAACCATCAAACCTTTCACCATGATTCCCGATGCGCCGCTGACGATTATGCCTGCTGCAGGTCCACCATGTTTCCTCGTACCGCCGATTCCTTGCATTCCCTGAATATATACCCTCCTTTCCATGCCACGTGCTGCATCCCGGCTCATCTAATGGGTATGCGGCAGAGCTCGATTATAGGTCAAAACCTGCCACTTGCGCGCTTGCGATGGGTATGGGATAATTACCGCCGGGTACGAGGCGGTCCAACTCTATATGCAGCTCGCTGAATCTAGGACAATGAATTGGCAAGTGCGGTCTTGCGCGATATTTCAGAGGAGCAACTCGTCCATGCCGGGGGATTCCTGCGGCTCCTGAAAGAACCAGGACCCGAAGAGGAAAACTTCTACAAACAGGGCGCGATGTGGGGTCGAGGAGTTCATCGGAATTCTCGGGATGGAATAAGCCGGCATCGCGCTGCAAACCGGCCTGGTTCCCGGCAGGTTTCAAGGTTTCCGGGAACGCTTGGAGTATGTACAGCGTTGCCACTCGCGCCAGGCGGTATTACGACTGATTTGAAAGGTTGAGGTTTTCCATGGACAATTCATTGGACGAAATGAAACATTCCCTGGGTGGGAGTCTGAAAGGCCTTGTCGCAAAATCAAAGCTCTGGCTCGAGAACGAAAAGGGTGAGGTCGTATTCGGCGAAGGACGCCTGCGAATTCTGGATGCTATAGAAAAACATGGCTCCATTCATGAAGCGGCCCAGGAACTTCATATGAGCTACCGAGCCGTATGGGAAAAGATCCGGAAAGCTGAAGGCCGCCTCGGCCGTCCCCTGCTTCTGCGCAAAACCGGTGGAATTAAGGGCGGCGGGTCCGTGCTTACCCCCTTTGCAAGGCAGATCATCGACCTGTATAATCGGCTGAAAATGCAGCGGGAAACCGCCATGGACAGATTTTTCGGGGATTTCTCCGCTTCCGGTAAATCAGGCGGAACGGACGATATTATGGTCCAAAAGGAAGAGATCCTTGTGTGCCTGGGCGCAGCGGCCGCGGCCAACTCCATTGGCTGCTTTGACTATTATTTCAGGAAAGCTGCCGCGGCGGGAATCAGTGCCGAAGAAGTTCAAAAAACCGTGCAACTCGCCTGTAAAATCAAAACTGCCGGCTGCGTCGATATGGAGAAAAGCATCAGGGACATAACCGGCAAGGATCATGCGCCCGAACGGGGAGACGAGGGGAATGCGGATAACCCCTGCTGAAAATGATCCGGACGGGTTCCCCTCATGAAACTCCACCCCACGAAACGGTGCAACCAATATTCTAGTAATGTCCATACCTTATATATTCAGCCAGTCACTCCGGCGGCGCTGCAGGAGTTGGGATTATTTTATCCGCCCCCCTGGTTTGTTGACCTTTTCGCCGGGGGCGCCCTTAAGCGAATTGATAAGTGTAGTGCATTCTTTGGTTATCTCCTGCATGTGAGCGACCAGGTTCTCCGCCTGGTTCTTGAGTGCCGCTTTTGAAGATGGCCGGAGCTTTTTTAGTTTCTCCGAATCCTTGATTAACCCAATTTTTTTCGAACTCTTTAAGAATTTATCCAGTTGGGCAACAAACTTCACCGGGTTTGTGGGAGCCTCATCAGCGGACTCACCCGAGCCGGGCTCGAGTTCCTCGTCGACCAGGTCCTCAAACTGTCGCGTGGAAAGCGATTCATCAACGCATTTATTAGCAAGTTCGATCTTCTTCTCTCCAGCATCCACTCTGAGCAATGTGATCCTGTGTGTATAACCAAGCTTTTCGAGATTGATATTGTTGATGGCCAGGTAGTTTTCCTGAACGGCCACCCTGACCATTCTGCCCAAGGTTGTCGGATCGACTTTCAAATCCGCCCGATCGCAAAGACGCTGAAAACTTGCCGGTTTCCTGGGATTTCGGGAAGACGCCAGCTCCGGGTCGTTGTTGAAAAATCTTTCCAGCACGTAAGAGCCGATTTTTATGGCTCCGGTGTAGAGCGTCTCCTGGATAGTCGAATTAATAAATTGGACTGCTTCATCGATTACCGGTTCATCTATACGCACACCGAAAGTATCGCCATCGTTCCGCGTGATTTCTTTTGTATCGCTGCTGTTTTGATCTGCCATCTTGGAACCTCCATGCAATAAATTAAACAACATATGGTGACAATTACGTAAAGCCAAGCGAACGTACCCTGGAAGACCGAAGTTGTCAACTCTCCCTGAAATTATCGAACTCCTTACCGGCAAGTCTCTTATAATGAAACCCCTCGGATCCGAAGGCACAAATGTGGTATCGCGAAACATTTCGAGCCCGGCTGGCGTTATGCCGGTCAGTGGATCACCGAGGCTTCCCGTGGTGCTCTTCGAGGATCAACGGCAGCACGAAGTCCCAAAATTTGTGCTCCGGCCATCCGGCAAAGTGAAGTATTGAACTCCGTCGGTTGTTCCAGTTCTCAAGGCCGGCATTCATCCCAGGAGATCGCTGCAACATGTTGTTTGACAATACCGTAGACCGGCGATATCATTTTTATCACTGAAAGCCGTTGGCAGCGCCTGGCTGGGCGCCCAACTGGAAGAACAGTTACTGCCCCATCTGGACAACCTGTTCATTTCATTTTTTTCATTTTACCATGGGCGAATGGATTATCGCCCGCCATGAGGTCCGGGCTGAACGATGCGCACGCTGAGTCAAATCGAACGGAAGATTTATATCCGAAACATCCTTCTCCCCGAAATCGGAGAATCGGGCCAATTGAAGCTGCTTGAAAGCCGAGTACTGGTAATCGGCCTGGGAGGACTCGGCAGTCCGGCGCTCTTATACCTTGCTGCGGCCGGGGTCGGCACTATCGGAGCGGCCGACTGCGATGTCGTCGATTTTTCGAACCTTCAGCGCCAGATACTTCATGGCAGGCAGGACATCGGCCGCAACAAGACCGATTCGGCGGCCGAGACGATTTCACGGTTGAACCCGGATATTCGGCTTGAAACGTACAGTGCAATTTCCGAGGACAACATCGCCGAAACTATCGCTTCCTATGATTTTGTGGTCGAGGCCACCGACAACTTCCAATCCAAGTTTCTAATAAACGATGCGTGCGTGAGGCTTGGAAAGCCCTTTTCCCATGGCGCGATACTTGGAGCATACGGCCAGACGATGACTATCGTCCCTGGCCGCGGTCCTTGCTTTCGCTGCGTTTTTCAGGACGAGCCGAAAGCCGGGACTTATGAGACAACCTCCGAGGCCGGAGTACTGGGAAGCGTCGCCGGCGTGATCGGGACGATCCAATCGACCGAGGCCATAAAATATCTTCTGAATATCGGCGGTCTTCTCACCGGAAGGTTGCTCACTTTCGATGCGCTTGCAATGTCCTTCATGGAGATAAAGCTTCCCTGGAACCGCAAGTGCGCTGTCTGCGAGAGTTTGTAAATAGCTCTCGATCCCATCAAGTGAAATAACATATCCGGGCCGGCTTGCCTGTGGCGTGTCCCCCGCCCGCTTACCGCTCCGCGCTTGAAGGTCTGCAAACTTCTCCTCCGCGTGTTGACCTTCTACCTGCCACTGGCGAGACCAACTTTATTGATATAATTCTTGACTTTTTGATCTGTAGATACCATTATTGCACCGTACTTCTCGGCTTCTCACGACCTTTGTCGAACGCGCCCCATGTTCAAAGCGCGTTTCGCATCCGTCACGCCTGGTTGTATTATTTGTGAATAAAAGATCTTGTCGGCCCGGGTTTGTAAGTAATGGTTGCAGCCGTAGCTTGCAGAAGAGTCGCTCTTGGTTTGAATCAGCCCCTTGAAGACGCACTGTGTGGTTGTCACGGTGTTTGGCGATGGACAGAACTCAACTCAAAGGAAGGTGTTTTTTATGGGTAAATTTATCCGAGTAGACATGGCATCGAAAGAAGTGAAGATCGACGAGTGTCCCGAGAAGTATGTAGGCCTCGCAGGCCGTGCGCTTACCTCCAATTTCGTCGCCGACGAAGTGAAGCCGACCTGTCATCCCCTGGGTAAAAACAACAAGCTGATTTTTGCGCCCGGCTACCTTTCCGGTACCAAGGCCTGCAACTCCGGCCGGCTTTCGTGCGGCGCCAAGAGCCCTCTGACCGGCGGTATCAAGGAAAGTAACACCGGCGGCACCTTTAGCCAGAAGATGGCCCAAATGGGCATTAAGGCAATCGTGTTCGAGGGAATCCCGGCGGAAGACAAATATTACGTCGTCAAAATTGCAATGGACGGTGTGACCATCGAAGACGCTCCCGCTCAAACCGTGGGTATGGGTAACTATGACGCCGTTAAATTGCTGCAGGAAAAATACGGCGCCAAAGTGGGCGTAGCCGTCATTGGTCCGGCAGGAGAGATGAGGCTCACGGCCGCTAACATTTCCTTTGCCGACCCCGAAAGCAACATCCGTAGTGCCGGCCGTGGCGGTCTGGGCGCGGTCATGGGCTCCAAGAAGATAAAAGCAGTCGTCATCGATGATGCCGGAGCTCCCGGCGTTACCATTACCAACCCCGACGCCTTCAAGGGCGCTGCAAAACGTTTTGCCAAAGCCCTTACAACTCATCCGGTCACCGGTCAGGGCTTGGCCAGGTTCGGCACCAACATACTCGTCAATATCCTGAACGAAGCCGGCGGCCTTCCCACTGAAAACTTCCGCCGCGGCCGCAACGAATGGGCCAATGAGATCGGCGGCGAGACAATGACCGCAACCATGGAAGCCCGCGGCGGCAAGCCTACCCACGGCTGCCATACGGGCTGCGTTATCCGTTGTTCCCAGCACTATGTCGACAAGCAGGGCAAATATATTACCAGCGGTTTCGAGTACGAGACTATTTGGGCTCTTGGCGCCAACGCCAAAATTAATAACCTTGACTTAATTGCCTATGCCGACCGTGAATGCGATGATGTTGGCGTAGATTCCATCGATGTCACCGTGGCCGTCGGCGTTGCCATGGAGGCCGGTATTCTTCCTTGGGGCGACGGCGACGCTGCCCTGGCGCTTATTAAAGAAATCCGCAAAGGAACCCCCCTGGGCCGGATTCTTGGCTGCGGCGCCGCTGCCGTTGGCCGCATCTACGGTCTTACCAGGGTTCCTGTAGTAAAAGGCCAGGCAATTCCGGCCTACGATCCGCGTTCGGTAAAGGGCGTTGGTCTGACCTACGCCACGACACCGATGGGCGCGGACCACACAGCCGGCTACGCGGTTGCCACCAACATCCTGAAGATCGGCGGCTTCGTTGATCCCCTTAAGAAGGAAGGCCAGATCGAACTGTCCCGAAACCTGCAAATCGCCACTGCCGCTGTTGACAGTACCGGTATGTGCCTCTTTATCGCTTTCGCCATTCTGGACATTCCCGATGGCTTCAACGCGCTGGTTGATATGATTAACGCCCAGTACGGTTACGCCCTTACCGGGGACGATGTTACCGCTCTCGGCAAATCTGTCCTCAAGGTTGAGCGCGGATTCAATCAAAGGGCCGGCTTTACCAACGCAGACGATCGCTTGCCCGAGTTTTTCGAGGAAGAATGTCCGCCTCACAACACCACCTGGGACTTCACGGACGCGGAAATCGACGAAGTAATGAACTTCTAGTGTTGCGTCCCACCCGCGACATACATCACGAATAAGGATGGTTGAGCCGGCTTTCGATCCGGTTCAACCATGAGGCGTAAAACGAGTTCGTTCAAGATGCCAAAAGTGTGGGGAGCAATGCTCCCCACACTCCTTTTTCGCCGCCCCCCGCCTTCATGAAATCCGCGAGTGCGCCGGGCATCTTTAAACTGAAAAAAACATTCCTCTCTCCTTTTGCCTTCGTGAATCGGACCCTTAACGCGGCATTGCCTTGCGGGCGTGAACCGTGGTACTATCAACCACCTTGATTGCGGGCGTTTCTTTCGAATCTGTTTCCTTGACAGTCATGTAACCGGCCGCACAGAGTGTGATTTTGCCGGCATGACAGGGCGGCATTGCGCCGGTCACTTGGTTACAGCCTACTTAAACCGCTAGATCGCGAGTGTGATACTATGATCGAACTGCGCGCGTTTATGGATCTCGCCTTTCTTTTTCGCCAACGAAACTGGCCGAATCCTATGGAAGTTGATATCCAGGGAGAAACGACAGGGGCTAAGCTTCTGGAAATGCTGGATATTCCACCGGAAAAGGTCGAGGTTATTTTTGTCAACGGAAAAGCCTTCACTCCCGATCTGACGATATTGACCAGCGGCGACAGGGTGGCTTTATTGCCGCAGGGGGCGCCCGGTCCGTACCGGGTTTTGCTGGGCTTCAAAAAAATGGGTTGAATGACTTATTGGCTGGATTCGTCCAACTGACCAGCGGTCGACCGTGCCTGCTTCCTCTCCGGACAAATGGCAACGGCGAGGCGGCTGCAGTCATACAACCGTCGAAACGGCGCAGACTTCCTGAGATTAGGCAGGGTCTTCAAGTGGTGTAGCCCCGTCGCTGAGCCGGTCGATACGGAGACCGTAAGCCCCCGAGGCGCCCTGTGTGCTTACGCGGATAAAGTACATCGCCCGTGCCGGGCAGGCCCAGACCAGAGGATAGCCGCTGGTGGCGGTGCCCGTAGACATGGTCCCTGCGAACAGATCGGCGGCGGCAACAACCCCGGAGAGCTGAATCCTGTAAGAGTGCCCCGCCTCTCCGATAAATCCGTACCACACATCCTGGCCGGACTGTTGAATCTGTGCCCGGACATTCTGTCGCACGCGCATGAGACTGTACGGGGTTGCAAGCAGGCTGATGCCATTTACATTCCGGATCGGCTGCCAGAAGAGCGGCGGATTACCCGCGGGAAGGGAAACATCGAGATCGTCGAAGTCCCCGCTGATGCTGTTTGCGACGATCACATTCTCTAGAAAAAGACCGCTGGTGACCGGGAGTCCCTTCGCAGTGGTTATTTTGAGTTTACCTCCCAATGTCGCAGTGCCGTTGATCGCGAGTCTGCCGGGGCGGGATTGTCTGTCCACAACAAATTCCAGCGTGCCTTTCGATCCCTGAATATAACTCGTCTCCTGACCGCTGGAACCGCCCAGTGTGAGAAAACCTTCATGTCCGACGCCTCCCGGTCGAACGATCCCTCCCGTGTTGAACACACCCCCGCTCCCATCCGAACCGGCGGGTGCAAAGACGCTCCCGGTTCCGCTCAAAACACCGCCATTGACGCTTACTCGAACTCCACGATCGAAAAACAGGGTCTCTTTAGTATCGCTCAAAGTCCTGTCGAATTTTGATACGGTTAGGGTGTCCCCGTTTTTGAGCGTTCCATTGACTTCGATCTCTCCCTGGTTAATCAGCACGTCCCCGCTGCTTTGCAGCGTGTACCCGGCCGGCACGGTCAAGTGTGAGTGGCTTTTATTCAGGCTGACTCCGCGCGCTTCCAGGTCGCCCGTCAGTGTCGTAGGCCCCGGGGTCTCGAACACAATCTCTCCCATGTGAAAAATCAGGCCCCATTTACTCCACGTGGACAGGTGAGTTCCCGAAGGATTTGAAACATTCAAAGACCATGTCCCGTTGGGATTTTCTCCCCAAAACGCATTGGTAAGGAAAATTCGGTCCAGTCCCGCTCCGGGGTCGGGGTCGGTGAACATGGAGATGCCGGTATTGGGCAAATCATTGGCCGGCGTCCATAAGCGACTGCTCATTCGATCCTTTTCTATCACCAACTGCCATTCGCTGCGATCTCCTCCGTTCAAATCGATATATACCTCAACGGACTCCAGATGCTGCATCAGGTCCGAAGGAACGGTAACGGTCATCCTTTCCGTCCTGCCGGCGGGCAATGCGGGTGGAATGCTTTGGTTCGCTGGTGCAACGGCCTGGATCGAGGTGGAATAAACGGTTTCTCCGGTGACGTACGACGTATTGAGTGCACGATTCACCAGGGCGGTGACATCCGGAAGTCCGAAGCCGTAGTTGGGATTAAAGTGGAGCCCCGAGCCATTGACCTTCCAACCCGAGCAGGTCTTTTCGTTCGCTGTCCATGTGGCGCTCGAAGACCTGTCTCCGGGATCGACCTTGCGGCTTGTGCGGGCAAGGAGATGTTTTGCCATCCGGGTGTCCATGTTGGGATTGGCCTGTTTGGCGACCGCAAGCATTCCCGCCAGGCTGGGCGCGGCAGCCGATGTGCCGTCGAACTGCGACGTGTAATCGAGATCATCGATATCGGGAAGGAATACCGAGCTGGTATTGGCTTCGTAATTCGCTCCATCAACGCCCGGCAGGTCGGTTGTCGATACGCCGAACCCGTTGGCATAAGCATTATCGCCTGGGATATTTGCGGGATTCCAATACGCACTTTCGCTCAAAGTGGCTGTAAATACGCAAGACCCGAAGTTGCTGTAGAGCGCGTACCGTCCATTGCTTCCCAGGGCTGCAACGGCGATGGCGTACGGGCTGCCGGCCTCGGCCAGAACGCTCGCATCCTGCTGGCGAGTACGCCGGTTGTTTCCCGCGGCCACGGTATGGAGCACCCCGTTTGCAGCCATCCGTGAAATGGAGCTGTAAATGTCTCCATAGCCGTCTGGGTAGGAGAAAGGGATACTCCGCGTGCTCGAATTCTTGACCTGGATTGAAGGGGCCGATGTCAGGTGGGTGAGAGTTGCCAGACCCTGAGGATCCATTCCGCTCACCCAGTCGAGTCCAGCCTGCCAATAGTAGCCTGAGGGACGGACATACCAGTCATCGATAGTAGTGAAGTTCTTAACCCTGATGGAGGCGACCTGGGCATGAGGGGCGAGTCCGCATACGCCGATTCCGTTACCTCCGATGGCGGCAGCCATTCCGGCCACGCAAGTTCCATGAGAGTCGCCCGATGAGAGCGGCCCTCCGGTTTGTCCTGAAACGAGCCCTCTCGCATCGACACCGGCACTCAGGTCATTCCGCACGTTCAGGTCGGGATGATCCAGTTGGACGCCGTCATCGAGAATACCGATTACGATTCCTTTTCCGGTGTATCCCTTTTGCCAGGCCCCGAGGATGTTCGCGTCCAGCCCCGCATTCCTGATGGTGACTTCTTTGGTCGCATGACCGTTAGGTGCAATGCTGTCCGGATAATGAATACTGGCAGGAGCCTTGTTTTTGATATTCCATTGTCCGGGGTAAAGCGGTTTGCTCAAGTCATAGGAAAAATAGGGATCGTTGGGGAAAAAAGCCGACTCCGCGAAGGAAAAACCGGAAGCATCCGCTCCATTCTTTGCCGGTTCGGAACTGAAAGAGCGGGTCGGTTCAATGGGGAAATCTTCACTCATACCCCGAGAAGCACCCACGGCCGTCAGGCAAAACA
>CAWGZP010000066.1:0-11034 GCA_963826655.1 uncultured delta proteobacterium | reverse complement strand
TCCGGGGAAAAGAGACTCTATTTGAGCAAGACTTAAGCCGGTGCCTTCTTTCAAAGGGCGATTCATCGGGGCGTGTCCATGATCCACATAGTATTCCCTGAAAAAGAGGATCACTTTCCACTGGAGATTGCTCAGATCCTCGATGCCGCTCTCCATGGCCAGGGTCCTTGCAACTTCCTCGCTCCAATCAGTGGCATCCCGGAAGAAACCCTCCCCGTCGAAGTGGATCTCCCGGCCGGCAACGACTCGAGCCTGCCGGTCCGAATCGCCTGAAAGCTTTTCGTTTTCTTCTTGGGCAATAGTCACGAGTTGATGCCTTCGAACAGAATGCTCGACAGATAGCGTTCACCCGCATCGGGCAGGATGGCGACGATTATTTTGTCCTTATTTTCCGGCCGAGCCGCAATTCGAACGGCAGCGGCCATCGCCGCGCCGCTGGAAATTCCGCACGTTATGCCTTCTTCCTTGTGCAGACGCCGCGCCATTTCCACGGATTCATCGTTTGACACCGTGGCAATTTCGTCTATTAAATTCAGGTCCAGGACATCAGGTTTGAACCCGGCCCCGATGCCCTGGATTTTGTGTGGTCCGGGCTTTGGCGTTTGGCCATTGCGAATGGCGGTCAGCACCGGTGAATGGACCGGCTCAACAGCGACGGCCTGGATAGGTTTCCCCTTCGTTCCTTTGATATACCGGGTTATTCCGGTAATGGTGCCGCCTGTCCCTATCCCCGATACCACGAAATCGACGCCGCCATCGGTATCTTCCCAAATCTCGGGGCCCGTGGTCTTGGAATGGATATCCGGATTAGCCGGATTTTTGAATTGCTGAGGCATGTAGTATCTTTTGGGATCGCCTGCTATTATCTCTTCGGCCTTGGCTATGGCGCCAGGCATGCCTTTGGCGCCCTCGGTCAAAATCAATTCCGCGCCAAACGCTTTCAACATGCGCCGGCGTTCGAGAGACATGGTTTCAGGCATGGTTAGAACCAGCGGATATTGCCTGGCTGCGCAGACAAACGCCAGGGCGATCCCCGTATTGCCGCTGGTCGGTTCGATAACGGTTACGCCTCTTTGACCTCTTTGCAGCTTCCCCTGCTCTTCGGCGGCCCAGATCATGGAGGCCCCAATCCGGCACTTCACCGAATAGGAAGGATTGCGTCCTTCGATCTTTCCCAATACAATCCCCGGCAACCCTGCCGTGATTCGATTGATGCGCACCAGCGGCGAGTGGCCGATAGTCAGGCTGTTATCCTCAAATACCCTTCCCATGCTCATTCTCCTCAATTGAGTTCAACTTTTCGATTTGGAAATCACAAAAATGCCCGTTTGCGCAAATAAATTCGGGAGCACAGACAGACGCCCCCTGTTTCCAATGTAATCGCAATGTTCGATAGTAATATGCTTACTTCGGCAGAAAGCGAAAAAGTCGGAGATGCTCAGAAAGTGAATGTTTGGAGTTTCGTACCATTGGTAAGGCAAAGAGGGTGTGACAGGGGCCCTGCCCTTGAAGAACAATTGGAGTCTTGAGTTGTAATGGGCAAAGTTGGGAAACCCCACGATTACCTTTCTCCCCACCCTGAGACAGTCCGCGAGCATTGTTTCGACGTGCAGGACCTGCTGCAGGCTCTGGTTAAGGATGACATAATCGAAAGAACGGTCCGGATATTCGGATAGCCCCGAGTCGATATCGCCGTGCAATACGTTCAGGCCCCGGGCCACGCATGTGTAGATGGCGTGTTCGTCGATCTCGATGCCCTGGCCGTGTGCGCCTCTCTCCTTTATCAGCGTGCAGAGCAGCTCTCCTGTGCCGCACCCGAGATCGAGGACCGAGGAGCCCGGGGCGATCAGTTCCGCAATAAGCCGGTGGTCCATCCGATTCGAATCAGATGGCATATTCGCTCATAACCTCGTAGCCGTTGTAAACTTTTTTGAGAAAATGGGCGACCATGTGTGTCTCTTCCTCTATTTCGAGCAGGAAAGCATCATGCCCATAATGTCGAATCGATTTCACAGTAGGTGGTCTCGATACCGGCAAGTTTGCAGGCCTTGACGATATCCTTGGTCTGGTAAGGCGGATAGAGCCAGTCGGATTTGAAGGCAAGCACAAGGACCTTCGCTCCGACCCCTCTGAACAACTTGTGAAGGGACCCCCCATCGGCCGCGTCGAAATTATCCATCGCCTTGGTGATGTAGAGGTAAGAGTTCGCATCGAACCTCTGGACGAAGCTTTCACCGTGGTATTGGAGATATCCTTCCACCTCGAAGTCGGGGCTGAACTTGAAGGGCGCGATGCAGTCTTTGCGATGCCTGCCGAACTTGTCGCGCATCGAGGCATCGCTCATATAAGTGATGTGGCCGACCATCCGGGCGACCGACAGTCCCCTGGCAGGAGGCGGCCCATCGTAATAGTCGCCCGACTTCCAGTCAACGTCAGCCATTATTGCCTGTCTGCCCACTTCATTAAAGGCAATTTGTTGGGGCGAATGCTTAATCGCAGTGGAAATGGGGATTGCGCTGCGCACCCGCTCCGGGTACCGGGTAAGCCATGAGAGCACCTGCATCCCGCCCATCGACCCGCCCGAGACGCACAAAAGCTTTTCTATCCCGAGATGATCGACAAGCAGTCTCTGGCAGTTTACCATGTCATGGATCGATATGAGCGGAAAACTGAGGCCGTAAGGTTTTCCCGTGGCGGGGTCGATGCTCGAAGGTCCCGTCGTCCCCGTGCAGCCCCCCAGGACGTTTGAGCAGATGACGAAATACTTGTTGGTATCGAAACCTTTACCAGGACCAATCATGCCGTCCCACCATCCCGGCTTCCTGGCGCCCCTGTGAAAACCCGCCGCGTTAGCATTTCCCGAGAGGGCGTGGTCAACGAGGATCGCGTTGGTGCCTTCGCGGTTGAGTTCGCCGTATGTCTCATAAGCAATCGTGACAGTTTCGAGTTTCCTGCCGCACTCCAGCAAAAAACCTCCCGGTGGAGAAACCGTCAGGGATTTGGTCTCAACGATGCCGATACTACCTTTTTGACCCACTTCAATTAACTCCATGAACTTCTTTCAATTTCTCTCGGTCGTCTTTTCGAGCGCCTGGGTTATGTCGTTTATGATGTCCCGAACGTCCTCCAGGCCTATCGAGAGCCGGATATAATCTTCCGTAACCCCCGCGGTTTCCTGCTCTTCCCTGGTAAGCTGCCCGTGTGTGGTCGAAGCGGGATGGATGACCAGGCTTTTCGCATCCCCGATGTTGGCAAGGTGCGAGAGCAGCTTCACGGAATTGATAAATTTTTTTCCGGCCTCGATGCCACCCTTTACTCCGAAACCGACGATCGATCCATAATGTCCCTTAAGATACTTTTTTGCCAGCGGATGATTCGGATTGTCCTCGAGGCCGGGGTATACGACCCAGTTTACCAGCGGGTGTCCTTTTAGAAACTTCGCCACTTCCATGGCGTTGCTGGAATGCTTCTCCTGCCTGAGGGGTAATGTCTCGAGCCCCTGAAGGAAAAGAAAAGCGTTAAATGGGCTCAAAGCCGGCCCTGTATCGCGAAGCCACAGAACCCGCGCCCTGATTATGAAAGCGACATTGCCCAGCCCGGGAAAGTTGCCGAAGACTTCCCAGAATTTCAGCCCGTTATAGCTTGGGTCCGGCTCGGTGAATTCAGGGAACTTGCCGTTTCCCCAATTGAATGTCCCGCCATCGACGATCAGTCCGCCAATGGAGGTCCCATGGCCGCCCACGTATTTTGTGGCCGACATAACGCTTATGTCAGCGCCAAAATCAAACGGACGGAACAAGCCCACTCCCACCGTGTTGTCGACAACGAAAGGGACTTCCGCATCATGAGCAAGCCTTGCGATTACCTCGAAGTCGGGTACATCGAGCTTGGGATTGCCGACGGTTTCGGCATAAACGACCCGTGTCTTCTCCGTGATGGCTTTCTTGAAACTGTCGGGATCTGTCGAATTGACAAATTTTACTTTTCTCCCGAGTTTGGGGAAAGTGTAGTGAAAAAGCTCATAGGTTCCGCCGTAGAGATTGTCGGCGGAGACAATTTCATCTCCGGGTTGTGTAGTATTCAGAAGCGCCAGGGTAATTGCGGCCGACCCGCTCGCGACGGCCAGCCCTCCGCTTCCACCCTCGATCAGCGCAATGCGCTTTTCCAGAACATCGTTGGTCGGATTCATGATCCGGGTGTATATGTTGCCGAATTCTTTCAGGCCGAAAAGATTTGCGGCATGATCCGAATCCTTGAATACATAAGAAGTAGTCTGGTAGATCGGGACTGCCCGTGCCCCGGTTGTCGGGTCGGGGACCTGCCCGCCGTGCAATGCTATCGTCTCCAGTCCCCATCCGCCTTCCTTACTTTGCCCCATCGTTTTCTCCCTGGATTTGAAATGCGTCAAGAAAATGAGATCTTATATAATCATCCCGGCAACGAAAACCTTAAAAAAGTCGCGTTCGGGGTGGCGCGAAACATCTGCACCCGGCATTAATCCGGGTCCTCACAATCGACCTGAGCTATCGAGGTCCAGAACCGCTAAATCCCCGCGCCGTCTAAAAGCCAGACCTCATCATAGCGCTGCTTTTTTGACGTAGTTATGTCCACCTGAACAATTCTGGAATCATATATCGAGATGGTAATGGTCCCAAGCTCAATGCCCTGTACCTTTTCGGCAAGGTCCTTTATTATGGCGTCATTGAGCAGTTTTCTCTCGCCCATGTCGAAATATCCTCTAAAATGTGGAAGTCATATCGAGTTACCCGATGGAGATTACGACCGACAACTCGAACAACCCTGGGGTGTGTTTCGGAGGTTCCCATTTGATCCTTACCGGAGACTGCTAAATACTGTAACGGGGCACTTTATGCTTGATGCTGCGCCTCTCCATCATGCTCTGCAGGGTAAAGGATTCCAGCACCTCCATCATTTTCCCGGTCACCTCGCCCCAGACGTCACGCACGTAGCAGTCTTCGGAACGCTGACAAAGCGCGGGCTGTTCGATGCATTCGACTATGCACATCGAGCCCTCCAGCACGAGCAGGATCTCTTTCAGGGTGATCTCCCGTGGCGGTCTCGCCAACGTATACCCGCCCTGGGAGCCTCGGACCGCATGAACGAGCCCCGCGTTCCTGAGGAGGGGAATAATGTTGGAGAGATACTTTTCCGAGATCTCCTGCCGTGCCGCAATATCCTTCAATACCACCGGTTCCGTGCCTTCATGGAGAGCAAGATCGAGCATGAGGCGAACGCCATACCGGCCTTTGGTTGACAATTTCATTAGAGGTCTCCCGATAAACCACAATTTCAATTGAATTAGTGTAATTAAATCGCACGTAACGCTTCGCCTGTCAATAGTTTTGTTCCAGCCACCCATGTTTCGAAAAGACCTGACGGATTGCTGTGCGCTCCAGTCAGATCGACCGGATTTGCGATTGTTATACGGGCATGGAGCGCAGCCCTCCAAGAAAAGCCAAAAGCTCACTATTGAACTCCTCCACGTTTTCGAGGTTAGCCATATGCGCAGCGTTGGAGATTTCTTTGAAGCGGGCGCCTGGAATACGGCCGGCCATTTTTTTCATCATGCCGGGAGGGGTCAGGGAATCATCGGCCCCTGCCATTAAAAGGACCGGTACATTTATTTCCTGCAATATCGGACAGATGTCGGTCCGCGCAGCCTGGGCCAGGAGCGCTCCGCATATTCCAAGAGGAGAAGATGAAAGGATTGTGTCGCGCATCCCCTCGACAGAGTCTTTGTGTTTTTTGAAGCTCGACGGTGCGAATACCGATTTGAGAAATAGGTCGGCAAAAGGCGCGAGCCCCTCCTTTTTGATCGATTTGATTGCAAGCTCTCGACGCTTTTTGGACTCTTCGGTATCCGGATCGCAGGTAGTGTCGCAAAGGACAAGCGCCAGCACCCGTTCCGGATGGAGTTCGAAAATCCGCATGCATACGGCCCCTCCCATTGAAAGCCCGCACAGGACGGCCTTATCTATCTCCAGCAAGTCGAGCAGTCCAAGGACGTCCTCGGCCAATTGTCTGTAAGTAAACTGGCCATCCCCGGCGCCGCTCCGGCCATGTCCGCGCAGGTCCGAAGCAACGACGCGGAAGCCGGTCTCCAGTGCCTGGATTTGCGGCAGCCACATCTGGTGATCTAAAGCCATTCCGTGAATTAAAACAACGGGCAGGCCTTGCCCGGGGCCGGAATCGACGTAGTTGATCGGGATTTGGTTTAAGGTCGCTTTCACGGTTCTCTCCTCTTAGCTTAGGTAGTGCCGTCTCCCATGACGGCGCGCTTTCGCCTCACGGGCACGTGCGCAATTTCTTCCCGCCTGCCATGCCTCCCGCCCAGCCGGAATCGCCCCCTATCTCATTTCGCTTGTATTCGTCCGGTGCGTCCGTTAAGATTCCCGTTGCGCTCGATTGAGCGCCTAATCGAACAACGGCTTGCGCCCTCCACGGAGGGACTGCCGGGCATGTAATGGAAAATATTGTGAAATCTCGGGCCATCAGGAAATCTTTGATCCTTCTCTTTCTTGCGGTCCTGACCGCATGCCTTCCCATTTGTATGGCCTCCCCTAATAAGGCGGAGATTTCAAACATTGAAATCCGTAAAACCGGAAAGGATCTTGAAGCCAGTTTTATCCTGACCGACTGTTTTAATTCCGATATGGAAGAGGCGATTTTCAATGGGGTTCCAACCACCTTCAGGATCCTGATTGCCGTCGAAAAGCCCTACTGTTCTCGTTAAATCCAAGGTCGCCGATTTTACTCTCCAGCATACTATCACGTACAATCGCCTGAATAACGAATTCCAGGTGGAACTGCCGGAGCATCCGCAAAAAATCCTGATTACCAGGGATTTCGATGAAGCAAAACAGTGGATGAGCACGGTGCAGGATCTTCCCGTAATAGCGACGTGCCGGCTTAAGAAGGACCAGGAATATCATCTGAAGGTAAGGGCCGAACTCTCAAAAGTGGAGCTTCCACTGTTTTTCAGGTATATTCTTTTCTGGGTATCGCTTTGGGATTTCGAGACTGACTGGTACACAGTCGTATTTGTCTATTGAAGCAAGCGATGAACTCTCCTGACACCAAATCTGTTGAAAGACGCCGCTTCTGGGAACGAATCCTGGCCGGTTCGGCTTTCATCCTGATCCTTGCGCTCGGGTTGCTCCAAGGGTGGTTTATCAGGCCGACATCAAAGGCGCCCCTGTTCAGCAACATCCTGCTCGTCGTTTTTATCAATCTGAACGTCCTGCTTCTGCTGTTGCTGGCCTATCTTGTCCTGCGCAATTTCGTAAAGCTCATTTTCGAACGAAAAAGAAATATCCTCGGGTCCAAACTTAAAACCAGGCTGGTTGCGTCCTCCGTGGCCCTGACGCTCATCCCCGCAGTCCCTCTTTTCTGGTTTGCCAGCCACTTCATCTTCTCGAGTCTTGACCACTGGTTCAGCACCAGGGTCGAAAACTCACTGGAAAATGCCGTCCTGCTCGCAAAGGAATACATCGAGCGGGAAAGAACAAGCCTTGTTTCAGAGTGCCGCGCTTTGTTGCCGGAAGCCGTGCGGATCATGACGCAGGAAAAAGGATCGGGGAATTTCGACCCGGGAATCGGCTTCCTTTTCGCCTCCAGAATCGATGCCGCCTATGTCTTTACCCCTTCGGGAGATCTGAAATGGAGCTTCAGGCAGAATGCCTCTCATCAGATCGATACCTCGCTTCTCGCAGGCAGTTTCCCGAAAGAGAGCGGGACGGCATCCAAGATTATCAGTTTTCCCGGCGGAACACAGAAGGCGATAGCTGCGCGCGTGCCCTTGCAGCCCTTGACGGGTGACGGGTCGGTCCTGATAGCCCTGCGGTTTCTTCCGGCAAAGGTTGCCCTCGAACTGGAATCGATTACGGCGGGCTATGAAAATTATCTTCAGCTCAAGATGCTTCATCAACCTTTGAAGAGAAGCCACTTCATCACCTTCTCGATTGTCACCATGCTGGCGATATTTGCCGCAGTCTGGTTCGGCTTCTATATTGCTAAAAACCTCACCGGTCCCATTCAAAAGCTTCTTACGGCAACTCAGCGAATTGCCGACGGGGACCTCGACGTGCGCCTGGACCCCGACAGGCAGGATGAAATCGGGATGCTCATGACCTCGTTTAACACCATGACCGAGGACCTTAGCCAGGGCCGCAAGAAACTGGACCGGGCCTACAACGCGCTCAAGAGCACGAATATCGAACTCGAAGACCGCCGGCGCTACATGGAGATAGTGCTCAAGAATATCGCAGCCGGCGTGGTCAGCGTGGATTCCGACGGCAAAATCACGACCATGAATAATTCGGCCGAGCTGATTTTCGGGGTGAGGGCAGAGGAGGCAAGGGGCAAGCACTATAGCGCCTTTCTGGACCATTCCCACAACGAGATCGTGCAATCTTTCGTTTCCTCTTACAGGAACGGCCGTCATGCATATCTGGAAAAGCCGGCCCAGGTCAAGGTGGCCGGGTCTCCAATGTCTTTGCTCATAAAGGTGTCCGTGCTGCGTGACGACCTGGACCAGTTCATGGGCATAGTCGTCGTCCTGGACGATTTCACGGAACTGGAAAAAGCGCAGCGGATGGCCGCCTGGCGAGAAGTGGCCCGTCGCATCGCCCACGAGATCAAGAACCCGTTGACCCCCATTCAGCTTTCCGCCCAGAGACTGAGGCGGAAATATCCCGAGCTGGTCGAGGGCGACAAGTCCGCATTCGACGAGTGCACTCGCACCATTATCCAGCAAGTCGACCACATGAAGACCCTTGTAAACGAGTTCTCGAGGTTCGCGCGGCTGCCCAGGGCGAAGCTGGAGCCTGCCAGCCTGGCCGAGATTGTAGAAGAAGGGCTTAGCCTTTACAGGCATAATTTCAGCAGCATTTCGTTTCGTCTCGAAAAAGATAATAATATGCCGCTCCTTCGACTCGACCGCGATCAGTTCAGGGAGGTAATCATCAATCTGCTCGAAAACTCCGTGCACGCCATAGGGCAGGATAAAGGAGAGATCACGATCCGGCTCTCATACGATCCGGCCCTGAAGATCGCACGGCTGGAGTGCGCGGACACCGGGCACGGGATTCCTCCCGAAATAAGGCCCAGGGTTTTCGAACCATATTATTCGACCAAGGAAAAAGGCACCGGCTTGGGGCTGGCAATAGTCTCGAGCATTATAGCCGACCATAACGGCTTTATACGGGTGCGTGGAAACCAACCACACGGGACCTTGTTCACGGTGGAATTGCCCGGTTAGCGGGGAAACTGATGAAACAGAAAATACTGATCGTGGATGATGAGGCAAGCATCCGGCAGTCCCTAAACGCCATTCTGGATGACGAGGGCTACGCGGTGGTCCTCGCATCCTGCGGAGAGGAAGCGCTGGACAAGGCAAAGAAGGACCAGCCGGACCTCATCCTCCTGGACATATGGATGCCGGGGACCGACGGCCTGACTGTGCTCGAGGAGGTCAAAAAGCTCTATCCTCTCATTCCGGTAATAATCATCTCCGGCCACGGGACCATAGAGACTGCCGTTAAATCCACCCGTATGGGGGCTTTCGACTTCATAGAAAAACCGCTCTCGATCGAACGCGTCCTGGTCTCGATTCAAAACGCCATCGAGTTTTCACGCCTGGAAGAAGAAAATCGTCTGCTGCGCAAGAAATCACACCGCAGAATAATCGGCGAAAGCCAGGCCGTCCTCAATCTTCGGGACCAGATTAAGCGCGCCGCCCCCACCAACGCTACCGTGCTGATCACGGGAGAAAACGGGACGGGTAAGGAACTGGCCGCCAGGATGATACATCTGTTAAGCCGCCGAAGTACGCGTCCGATGGTAGAGGTGAACTGCGCAGCGATCCCGGAGGAACTGATCGAAAGCGAACTTTTCGGCCATGAGAAAGGCGCCTTTACCGGCGCTTTCGACAGGCGCAAGGGAAAATTCGACTCGGCAAACGGGGGCACGCTCTTTCTCGACGAGATCGGCGACATGAGCCACCGGACGCAGGCCAAGATTCTTCGAATCATCCAGGAGCAGGTTTTCGAGCGAGTTGGAGGGTCTCACCCGGTTGAGGTGGACGTGCGCATCGTGGCCGCCACCAACAAGGACCTCCAGAAGGAAATAGAGCTGGGGAGGTTCCGCCAGGACCTCTACTACCGGCTAAACGTTATTCCGATATTTGTTCCGCCGCTCAGGGACAGGCTCGATGACATTCCGCTCCTGATCGAAAATTTTGCCGTCGAGATCGCAAGCGAGAGCGCGCTCGGCAAAAAGAAGATCGATCAGCGCATCTATCCCGTTCTCCAGAATTATTCCTGGCCCGGAAACATTCGCGAGCTGAGGAATTTCATCGAAAGACTCATCATCATGACCCCGGCCCAGGTGATAGGACCGGACGACCTGCCCGCGGATTTCAGAAACGACTGTCAAAAAGAAAACGGCCAGACCGACTGGTTCCATTATTCGACCTTGAAAGAAGCGCGCTATTGTTTCGAGCGTGACTACCTGCTCAAAAAGCTCGAGGAAAACGGCTGGAATATCTCGCTGACAGCCGCAAGGGTCGGGCTGGAACGGCCTCACCTGCACAAAAAGATCAAAGCGCTGGGGATTAAAAAAAATGAGCATAACGGCGAGTGAGGCCTGCCTCGCACGACGTTGTGCTCAAGATGGAAGTAATTGAAAAGAGAGCGGGGGAATGTCTTTCATTTAAACCGAAGTTCCTCGGTTTTAAGACGCCTTGCGCCCCCCCCCGGCGCGCGAGGTCGTGAGACGGCCTGGGGCAGCACTCTATCCCGGGATGCCCTATGGCAGAGCGCGCAAGATTATCCTTCAGTAGGCTTCCTCCTCCGTTCCCAGCAAATTTCTCGAGCAAATAGTCCTCCCCACATCGACAATGCCAGGGGTTATTTACCATGCCAATGTGTAGGAAATGTGGGTTTTCTTGCCGCAAGTTCGAGGCACGAGTTGTGGGAGTATAGGTCGAGGCGAGAAAATGGATTGTAGGGTGTG
>CAWGZP010000065.1:0-16467 GCA_963826655.1 uncultured delta proteobacterium | reverse complement strand
TTCACCTGCTTGCACCCCGTACGAGAACGAGACCAGAGTCATTATTCCTACTTTCTCAAATTTCATGAGTTTCTGGGGCAGTTGGTGGAGACCGGTAGCCATTAATCGATGGTCCAAGTTTAGTATAAATCGCACTTTGCCAGGTTTATTCATGGCCGTACTCCTTCAGCTTGTGGCAAATCGTTCGGGGGAAGCCAATCCCAATCGGTATTACATGCTCGATTTCGTTAGAGGTAAGATCAGCGATGGCAGCTTGCGACCGGAGGATTTCATACCTTTACTGGAGCAAGCTTACCTCGTCCAAACTCCGACAACGCCGGGGGAAATTGCATTCCGCGATGAGATTCACCTTCGCGTGCGGCAGTATCTGGATTGGATATTGAGTCCAGCGGCAGGGCTAACTTTTGTTTCGGACGTTTTGATCCCAAAACCAATGCGAAGTCTTCGTGATGTGGACGAGGCTATTCCAATCGAGCTGGATTCTCTCGGGACACAGTGGACTGGGCGCGCGGGTGGCCAATAGCGGAGGAAATTATGGCAAGGACAATGCATCGTGGAAAACAACAAGTCCTATTTAATTACCTGCCCAACCGTACTTTTGATTTCGAGCGAGTTGCGGCCATTGCTCGTGTTGTCGAAATTCGTGGCGATCCGCGAACTGATTTAAATGCCTCCGTCCTTCTTCGCAGGATTGCAGAGGAAGCTAGTGCTTGGCAGGAGGACTTTAGACCTGTGCTTCGCGATGAGGTGTTTCGACAGACGGATCGCTTTGTTCTCCTCGACCCTCGAAGCATTCAATCGGAGCTATTCCCAAAAGTCCTTTGGTGTCAGGATCGCCGGTGTGGTCGGATTTTCGATTACCGCCATAAAGATTTCTTACCTCAGCAATGTCCTTCATGTCGTCAGGGACGATTAGTGCAACTGCGTTTTGTGAAGATCCACCGCTGTGGCACTTTACAGCCACTGCTTCCACCACAATGCCGGCAGTGCCATACCGCAAACCATATGGCATTAGATACGCGCGGTAGCGAGCGAATATAACTTTCGGTGGGTCTGCCGCCGCTGCAATACTGCGCTGGCTCTTTATGGTGGGTACTGTGCCGAATGCCAGTGGCCAGACACAAATCTCCGCGGCATGGACATCGAAGTACATCGTGCTGGGCGCACATTCTATGCTCATACAACCGTCCTGCTTAATATCCCCCATCGAAGGTTTGACTCGTTTTTTGCATTGCCAGAATGGCAAGCGATAGCTTCGGCTAAGTTACTAGAAATGCAAGAAGTCGCCGGTCACACTCTCACAGAGTATGGAACAAGGGCTCAAGCTTCGCAAGATACTCAAAGTGCAGGACTTTCGGGTGCTGACTTGGATGAACTCATGCGTAGGCAGGTCAGTGGTGAACTCACGCCTGAGCAATTTGTTCATGAAATGCAAACCCTCCGCGAGAGGCGGCAACGAGAACAACAAGCAAGTTCGCCAAGTGGCATAGTTCGAAGTCTGTCTGAGCGCACCGGTGTCCCTTGGTCAATCTGGCAAAGAGCCGGTCAGGAAATGCTGGAAGCTATTATGCCGATGGAAACTGGCCGACCAACGGAACTCGATATGCAAAGTGCAACAGAACCGAGTTCTATTGTTGCGCGGCAGATGGGATTTTCTCGGCTGGTTTTGGTATCTGACTATCCAATAATTACAGCAACGTATGGTTTCAGCCGGGCCGAATATTCGCCAAATCAGTGCCGGTTGAATCCCTTTCCAGCGCACAGGGATCATGGAGGCAAATTCCCGATATTTGTTGACCAAGTGCAAGCCGACGCTCTATTGCTAAGCCTGAACCCGGAGCGCGTTATTGTGTGGCTTGAAAGAAATGGATATCACCCAGCTATTCCTCCTGGCACAGATCGATATCTAGCCAGAAGGGCGTATTTCGTTCAGCTTTTAAGTGAGGCACCCTTGCGCGAGACATTGCGTGCCGATCACCCTGAAGCCAGAATGGTTTTTGGCCTGTTGCACACGTTAAGTCACCTTGCGGTCCGCCAAGCGGCTCTCCTCTGCGGCTTAGATCGCACCAGTCTTTCTGAATATATGCTGCCTCTTGCACTTTCATTTGCTCTATATTGTAATCACCGTTTTGGTGCAACCATCGGTGCACTGACCGCGTTATTCGAACAATCGCTGGCTGAGTGGCTTAATGCGGTGCGGGAAACTAGGCGCTGTGTCTACGATCCGGTGTGTCGTGACAGGACTGGCAACTGTCATGCCTGCACTCATTTGGCCGAAACAAGTTGTCGGTTTTTCAACCTGAATCTTAGCCGCGCATTCTTGTTCGGCGGTTATGATGCTGAATTAGGTGAATTACCTGTCGGCTATTTCGATCCGACCTTGCCGTGACCAAGCATGCGGGAATCATTCTGTGCCCTGTCATGCCAACATGAGGGAGTTGCGCATTCAGCACGCCGGCCAGCCTTATCGAGTGCTCTATGCCTTCGATCCCCGCCGTTGCGCAATTTTGCTGATCGGTGGAGAAAAAACCGGGAGGGATCGCGGGTACGACGAATATGTGCCCATTGCGGATCGACTCTATGATGAACATCTGGAAACATTGCGCAGGAGGGCCTAAAAGATGACTCGTAAATTTGCTGAACTTGAAGTCAAAATGTCAGAGGAAGCAATCTCTCGCTCCGACGCGCGGTATCGGGAAATGGTTGCGGAAATGCCCTGGCATGAATTGCGCCGTGCGCGGGGAGTGTCTCAGGAAACGCTTGCGAAGCTTCTGCATATTAAACAGCCTAACGTATCCAAGCTGGAAAAACGCACTGATATCTACATCTCCACTCTGCGCGCGACAATCGAGGCGATGGGGGGTACGCTCGAAATTGTGGCTCGTTTCCCCGATGGCGCAGTTAAGATAGCGGACTTCTCGTCAATCGGCGAAGGGGAGAAGGCTACAAACGAACGATAGCCTTGCATTGGCCCTCCGCCCAACTCCCTAAGCGCCCGTTTGCTGCGGCCTGCGTTGCGACCGTAGAGTCTACCACTTGCAGTGGGCTCTTGCGGGGCGCCTTTTTCGGCCCTCTCCCATCCACCGTCGCGGCACATAATGTACCTGTCCGATGTACGCGCCGATCGCACCCCGGTCGGCCACGCCGCGCAATCCCTAAAAGTCCGAGAGCCCGTCGTCGTCAAAGGGGATCACCCGATCTGGACTGAGTTCACGTTTGAAGAAGTGGGCCGGCCCCTTTCCGTTGCCGTTTTGGGTCTCTGCATTGCTTTTCTTGCTAAGGCTGACCAAGCTCCCGGGTGTATCTTTGACGACTTTTCCCTTGCCGTGTGCCGATGGACCGCTTGTTTTATTCCTCTTACCATTTGCGCCTTCGACCATTGCGACCAATTCCGCTACGAAATCTTTCATCCGCTCGGCCTGGGCATTCATTTCCTCAGAGGCCGAAGCCGTTTCCTCCGCATTGGCGGCATTTTGCTGGACCACCTTGTCCATCTCGCTCACTGCCTTGTTTACCTGCTCTATGCCCAAGGATTGTTCACGGGATGCCGCCGCTATCTCGCCGACTAATTCGCTGGATCTTCCAACACTCTTCGCCACTTCCTGAAACTCGGTATCGGTCTTCACCACCAACTCCGAGCCCTCCCTTATTTTTTTAACCGTACCCTCAATAAGATTGGAGGTGTTCTTAGCCGCTTCGGCAGCCCTCATCGCCAGATTCCGCACTTCATCCGCAACCACGGCAAAACCCGCTCCGGCCTCTCCTGCGCGCGCTGCCTCGACCGCCGCGTTTAGGGCGAGCAAATTCGTTTGAAAGGCGATTTCGTCGATTGTCTTGATAATCTTGGATGTCTCTTCGCTGGCCCTGGAGATCTGCTCCATCGAGGCGGTAAGCTTTTCCATCGACTGACTGGCCCGTGCTACGGTTCCCTTGGTCCCCGACATCAGGTCGTTTGCCTGGTTAGCGTTATCTGCATTCTGTTTTGTCATGGAAGACATTTCCTCGAGTGACGAGGATGTCTCCTCTATGGCTGCCGCCTGCTCCGATGCTCCTTCCGCAACCTGCTCGCTCGAGGTCGAAAGATGACCGGCTGACGAGGCGATCTGATCGGAAGCATCGAAAAGACCATCGACAGCCACGGCGATGGGGCGGGAGATTTTCCTGCCCATGAAGAATACCGCCCCCGCGATGACGAGAAGGAGGATCGCTCCCAAGACGGCCATCTGCCCTTGCATAGCTCTGATCGGCGCCCTTAGCTCCTCCACTGATTCTGTTACGACCACGTACCATTTTGCCATCGGGATCGGGGCATATCCCGCGACTTTCTCATTACCCCCGAACGTGTAATAGCCGGCCCCGGACTCTCCCGAAATGAGCGCCTTGAAAAGGTCCTGCATTCCACGCTCTTTCGTTATGTCCAGCTTAAAGATTAGATCCCGGTTCGGGTGGGCGTTCACGATGCCATTTTGATCCACCATGAAGGCATATCCCGATTTCCCCACCTTAACTTTGGCCACTCTGTCGAGTAGGTAATCAACCTTCAGGATGACTGCCAGGACCCCTACCACTTCATTTTGCTCAGAGAGTATGGGGGCGGCAATCGGTATGACCGGGGTCCCCGTGGCCTTGGATTTGGACACTTCGCCGGTGTTGTATTTGCCCTGTTTTGCCAGCTTGAAATACTCTCTTTCCCCGATTTCCAATCCCTTGAACTTGCCATCCAGGCTATCTGCTAAAACCACCCCATTCAGATCCGCGACGACAATCGCCTCATAGTTTTCTCCTACGTGGGTCTGTGCATTCATGAGTTTGCGTTTAAGGCCTGCAACCAGGGCGGCTGAACTCTCTTCACCCTCTTTTGCTACCTTTGTGGCTGCATCGACCACACTGTTTCCGACCGAAATCTCCTTGGTCAAATTCATCTCCTGCACGAGCGCAAGTTGGATCAGCTCAACCAGGTTCTGTGCAGTTCTTTGCAACTGTTCTTTTGCGCCGGTTTCGAGGTCGGACGTGTGCCTGATTGTTGAAAAAATGCCCATGGAGGCGATAGAGATTAATACTGCGATTACTCCACCGAACACCAATCTGCTCGTGAGGGTGAGTTTCTTCATCCGGGTTCCCTTTGGTTAAATAAGGTTAAAGGCCACAGACTGGATCCAAACAAGATGCCCCGGATTCTATACCGACGATGCAAAGTGATTTCGACCGGGCACTTACAGTTAGGTCGGAGTTATTAGAGGAATTCTCGACGATGAAAAAAGAGTGAAAAAATAGTTATAGGGATTCACTAAAACGGTGGGGTCCACTTTAGGTTGCAGTGAAAATTCCCGTCAAGCGCCGGTTTTCTTCTCGCCAGGACTCCCCTGAAGTCCTGTTACGAAAAGATTCAAGCGAGGTGCGAAATCCCCCCTGCCCCCCTTTACAAAAGGGGGAGGTGGGTGCCGCGTCTTTTCATGGTTTCAGGGTGTCCCGAGGGGACGTGAGATACTGTTACGAAAAGATTTGATGGGTTGCGCTCCGCTCCACCCATCCTGATCTTCTCATGGTTTCAGGGTGTCCCCGAGGGACGTGAGATACTATCTCTTAATCTCGATGTAGCCGATTCTGCCCCTTTCATTTACGAAAGAATTTAGCAACCAACTCACCAGGCTTATTATGAGCGAGCCAAAAATTGCCGCCCAGAAACCATGGACGTAGAAGCCCGGCACTAACCCCGAAACCATTTTTAAAAGCAGGGCGTTTATAACGAATGTAAAGAGCCCCAGGGTCAGGATATTGATCGGAAGGGTGATGATGATAAGTATCGGTCTGAAAAGAGCATTCAGAATGCCCAGAACGGCAGCGGCGAAAAATGCCGAAAAGAAACCAGCCACATATATGCCGTCGACCAGATAGGACGTAATTATTATTGAAACCGTGAGAAGCAGCCACCTTACCAAAGTACCGTTCAAGGATTTCCCTCCTGTTTAAAATGAATCGTTCACGCAGAGACGCGGAGGCGCTGAGAAGAGGGCCGATAGTTGTTGACGACTCTATCTCCAGTAAACCAGGTCCAGGCCGCATACCCGATTTGACGGCCGCATCCACCACCCGACCTCGGATCTCATCAGCCGCCGCACTCATTCTTATTCTTTCATCTCTGCGCCTCCGCGCCTCCGCGTGAGACAGCCCTCCTTATTTAAGCATGATGGCTTTCTCCGGGCATATTTCCTGGCAACAAAAACACATGATGCATATATCGGAATTCACTTCCGGGACGCGCGCTCCCATGGAGAGGGCCGAAACCGGGCACTGTCCGATACAGGCGCCGCAGCCTGTGCATAAGTCCGGATCCGCCTGGGGGCTGAGGATCGTGCGACTGTGTATCAGTGTCTGTATGGCCTCGTTATCGATATTCGCTTCGCCTCCAAGCGGGGGCAGTTTGAAACCAGGTATCTGTTTCAGCTCACCAAGGACTTCGATGCTTCCGATATCGTAGTCCCCCAGCCCGGCTTCCCTGGCTCTTTGCAGAAATCGCAGTCTTCCCGGCTCGCAACCCATCATCTTCGCGATCACTGCATCCAGGGCCGTGGCGTTATCGGAAGCCAGGATCAGGCCTATCGCCCTAAGCTCCGGCGAGGCCGGACCGTTTCCCTCCATGCCTACTACTGCGTCTACCAGGGAGAGGTCCGGGATCCGAAGGCGAAAGACATCGACTATCAGTTCATGAAATCGTTCGGGACTGCCTGCAAGTTTGTGGAGCACTGCTTTCTGGGCGCCGGGCAGATATCCGTAGCAGTTCTTGATTGCCCCTGACATAACCGTCAGTCCGTGCGTCTTGAATTTCGGAAGGCTTATGACGATGTCGGCTTCCATTACAGCCCGGGAGACACTCACCATCGGCATGAAATCAGGATTGAAATCGACATTGACTGAATCGGTCCCAATGTTTCGATAGTAGCCTCCGGCCGCTTCCATGAGGCCCGTTTTCTCGAAACTCTCCTCGTTGGCGCCGTAGCTGGCCATCCCCGGATTGTCTCCCACTACTATCGACGCGGGGGCAAGCGATTCAACCTTTTCGACCACAGCGCGAAGCACGGCGGGATGGGTGACAATGCCCTCATTTGCCTCCGAGGCCCTGAGCACATTCGGTTTTATCAAAACTTTGCTGCCCCTGATTTCAAGCGGGAAGAGTTCGAATGCCCGGTCAACGGCTTCACGAACATTTCCATAGCCCGCGGGGTGTATCATTACTTTCGACATACCCGTATCTCCACTTAGAGTTTCCAGTTTTTAGTAGCTGCCTTAGCCTCTTGCTCCCTGCTTCCGCCCCTCCATCATCTGAACCGGCCCGGGCGGTCCTTGAGCCAATCGGAAATCCTGTCTTCAATCCAACCTTCGAGCCCCCGGGCAAGATAGAATTTCGGAAACAGGAGATCGTCCCCTGGCGCAACGACTCCCTCGGCTATTGCCGCGGAAGCCAGGGCCGTATGGGGATAAATCCGGATTCCAACCGTAGCCTTCACGGATTCGAGTTCGAGAGAGTCCGCAAACTCCAGGCTCTGCTCAACCGTTTCCCTCGTTTCCCCGGGCCCGCCGAGCAGCACAAACCCGGTTCGCCCGATACCATGTTTTTTCAAAATTCCCGAGATCCTGCGCACCTCTTCAGGTTGAAACTTCTTGTTTAGCGAGCGCAATATTTCCCGCGAGCCGCTCTCGAACCCGAGGGCCACTTCGACACACCCGGCCCTGGCCATCATTTCAATAAGATCTTCATCTATATTCCGGGGGTACAGTATGCAGCGCCACTGGATGCCGGGATTGCTCTCGATCATCCTCCGGCAAAGCTCGCGAGCATAGGAGGGGGGGAAATTAAAGGTATTGTCCACAAAAAAGAAATTTTTGAATCCAGCTTCAGCGAACCGGGAGATTGAATCTATAACAATTTTCGGGGACCTTTTCCGCAAAAGCCGGCCCTCTATCGTTGCCGTAGAGCAGTAGCTGCACTCCATCGGGCAGCCCCGACGGGTCTGAAAGGGGAGCCAGACTTTCTCATTTTTGAATTCAGTGGGAAATGCCGATAAACTGCCGGGGAGGGGCAGCGGAAAGTTATCCAGCCTTTTTCCGCGCACTCCCGCTTGTGTGCATGTTTCAATCGCCGAAAGCCGGACCTCGCCCCTGTTTCCACGGGTTCCACCGGCAGGGTCGGGCAAGATCAGGTTGGGAACGCCGTCCAGGCTTTTTTTTCGGGAAAGTCTTTCCAGCAGCATCACAAAAGCGGCTTCCCCCTCTCCGCTTATCCCCATGTCCGCCCCGAGGAAGGTAAGCGCGCTTCGAGGGAAAATGCTGTATCCGGCCCCTCCCAGGACGATAGGGGCCGGCGTGAGGCTGCGGCAGGAAGTCACGAAGCTTTTGACGGCCTTCAGAAGAAATTTAGGGGATCTCATGCACTGGTCGTCGATGTTTCTGACCGAAATGCCTACGATTTCCGGGTTGAAACTCAAGACGGCGTTTTCGAGTTTCAGGGCCGAAAGATCGTCTTTTGCCATCAGGTTCAATAGCTCGGTCTCGTGCCCGGCGAGCCTGGCAGCCTCCGCCACACAGGCCAGGCCCATCGGCAGGACAGGCATCTGGAGTTGCTCGGTATTTGCCGAAATCAGGAGCGTGCGCATAATGCTTTCCCTGTTTGGTTATGCTTCACGCTGTCAATGTAACATTTTTCGGAATTTTTTCAGCAAAGATCGCAGCCATGTACGGTTCGGGGTACGGGATGTTTTTTTGAAAATTGCAGGCGCCGGTGTGCTATAAATCCTGTTTTTCAAATCGAAAAAGTTCACAGGAGCGAGAATGAAAGTTGCTTACTTCAGCATGGAAATCGGGCTCAATGAAAATATTCCCACCTATAGCGGCGGTCTTGGCATCCTGGCAGGCGATCATATCAAATCCGCAGCCGACCTGAGCATACCTCTGGTTGCCGTAACGCTCCTGTATAAACGCGGCTATTTTATCCAGCATATAAACCCTTTTGGGCAGCAGGAAGAAATCTATCCCTACTTCGATCCGCGCGCGTTTATGGAACCTCTGCCGCTCAAAGTGAGCATAAAGCTCGATGGTCGAGACGTGCAGGTGGGCGTCTGGAAGCACAACGTGGTTGGGACGCCTAACGGCGCCGGGCAGGGGCGGGTGCCTGTCTACTTGCTAGACACCGACCTTCCGGGAAACGCCCCCGAAGACCGGCTGATAACTCAATACCTATACGGCGGAGACCAGCACACACGGATAGCCCAGGAGGCGGTTCTCGGCATCGGCGGCTACCTCGCGTTGAAGCGCCTGGAGCCGAAGATCACCACGTACCATATGAACGAAGGGCACGCGGTTTTCCTGACCCTCGCCATGCTCAAGGATCTGGGAGGAGACGAAGGGCAGGTAAAGTCCAGGTGCACATTCACGACGCATACGCCGGTTCCCGCCGGTCACGATAAATTCGGCTACAGTCTGGCATGGAAGTTGATCGGGGAATATCTGCCCTCGAACATAAAGCAGCTGGCGGGTGAAGATATCTTGAACACGACCGTTCTAGCCCTCAACCTCTCCCGCACCGCAAATGGCGTGAGCCAGCTTCACGGGGAAATATCCCGGCTCATGTTTCCCGGATTCGATATCGGGTACGTCACAAACGGGGTGCACCATCTCAGTTGGACCGGCCCCGAATTCAGCGAATTATACGATAGATATGTCCCGGGCTGGCGCCAGGATCCCAGGCTCCTCGGCGATATTTCGATCATTCCCGACAGTGACATTATCGAAGCGAAAAGAAAGGCCAAGAAGCAGCTCATAAGATACATAAATTCCGTCTCCGCCGCGGGGTTTACCGACGAATTGCTGACTATCTGCTTTGCGCGGCGCGCGGCCGCATACAAGCGCGCAACCCTCGTTTTCAAGGACCTGGAGTTCCTTTTCAATCTTTCCTTTGACCGCGTGCAGTTCGTATTTGCGGGGAAATCCCATCCGCAGGACCAACCGGGAAAGGAACTGATCAGGGAGATAGTCAATATTGGGAAACAATATGAAAAACAGCTTCGGCTGGTCTTCGTTCCAAATTACGATATTTGGGTGGCGGGCCTGATGACTTCAGGGGCCGACGTCTGGCTCAATACTCCGCGCCGGCCCAGGGAGGCGAGCGGTACGAGCGGCATGAAGGTTTGCTTCAACGGCGGGGTCAATATGAGCGTCCTGGACGGATGGTGGCGGGAGGCGTGCAAAAACCGGGTAAACGGATGGGCGATCGGTGACGATGAAGACCAGGATGACGATGCGGCGGCTGCCGACTTCTACAGGGACCTCGACGACATGGTTGCCACCTACTACGCCAAGCCGAAGCAGTGGCTCTCGATAATGAGGCGGTCCATCTCGGACATAACCCCTCAGTTCAATAGCCACCGGATGGTGCTGGAATATTCTCGGAAATATTATCGGTAGGTGAAAAGAGCTATTCACCACAGAGACACAGAGAGCACAGAGAAAAGAAAACGACTATTGATGAAGAACCGAAAGCGAACAGGGACCTGATGCTAACATGCAGGCCCTTGAAATATTGGCAAGCCTTTTCAGGCTATGCCTTTGTGTTCTCCGTGTTCTCCGTGCCTCTGTGGTAGAATGATTTTCGCCCTTGCGCTGTGGCCTCTGCGGTAAACTTGAGAAAAAAACGATCTCAATGAGAATAAACCTCGACAATATAGCCATCGTGCTCAATGAGCCCCATTATCCGGAAAATATAGGCGCTGCTGTTCGAGCGGCCAAAAATATGGGGATCTCACGGTTCCTGGTGGTAAATCCGGCTGACCACGACCTGGCGAGGATCATGAAAATGGCCACCTACCATGCCGAAGACCTCGTTTTGGGAATCGAGGTCTTCGAGCGGGTCGAGGATGCGCTCAAACCCTTTCAGTACGTGGTTGGCACCAGCGCGCGAACGGGTTCGCAGCGCCGGTTCGTGATAGGCCCACGGCAGCTTGCCCGGGAACTGATCCCCATCAGTCAAAACAATAACGTCGCGCTTCTCTTTGGTCCCGAGGCAAGCGGCCTGGCGAATGAACACCTGAGGTATTGCGATGTACTGGTTACCATACCGACTGCCGGATTCTCCTCCATAAACCTGGCGCAGGCAGTCATGATAATGGTCTACGAGATTTTCACCGCCGCGTCGGAGAAAAAGGAAGAGTTCACGCCGCGTCTTGCCGCCCATGGCGAATTGGAAGCCATGTACCTTGATCTGAAAGATACTTTGACAGCGATTAATTTTATAAACCCGGAGAACCCGGATTACTGGATGAGGAGCATCAGGCGGTTCTTCAGCAGAATGAAGCTGAGAGGGCGTGATGTTCAGTTGATTCGGGGCATTTGCAGACAGATCGACTGGTACTGTTTCAAACGCAAGGACAAGAGCCCTAAAGAAAAGGAGTAACCTCCCATACGAGGCCCCGTAAGAACGGAAGTAGCGTTCTATACGGATAGTACGGGCTCTTGATGCCGCATCGAGAAACCGAGGCCCTACTCTTCGATCACTATCTTATGATTTACCAGGGACATGCTGCGAATCCGTCCCCGGACCACTTTCTGCTCCCCGAAAATATTCTCGATCCTGAGCTGGTTGCCTTCATTGTCGACCTTGTCAACTGCCTCCAGGATGAGTTCCTCTTTGCCGTCCTTTACCAGGTAAGCATTTGCTTCACACATAGTCTGACTCCATGTAAATTGAGTTCAATCTGCCGCCGGGTTCGAGTTCCCTATTCTAATACAGTTGGGTGCGTTATCCACGGTGAATCCTTCCCCACCAGGGGTATTCTGTTTCGACGTGATCCTACCGTAAGATCGTCCGGTAAGGATCGGTTCCGATCAAACATTCGATGGTGATCATCTCTGCAGCCTCAGCATCCTCTGTACCCCCTTAATCCACCGCAGAGACGCAGAGATCGCAGAGAAGAGCAATAGGGATGAAAAGGAAGAAGTGAAGAAATGTGCCTCAAATTCTGCTGGAGAGTTCACAACGTTAGCTGCAGAGAGGGCTGAGAGCGCAGAGAAAATAATCCGGAGTCATTTCTCAGCGTCCTCTGTGCCTCTGCGGTAGAACTAATTTGCCCTGCCTTCACTACGGTAGCGCCGTCTCCCATGGCGGCGTTTCCGGTATCACGCGTTCCCACCCGCTCTCCTTTTTCAGGGCGCCGGGCCGCCGTGGAGCGGCAGGGCGCCTCCTCGCAAAAGCAACGCAAAGCGGCAGTTTAGCATTGTGTCGATTTCCTCGATAAAGTCTTCAACCCTTTCGATGCCCGCGAACAGCTCCGGGTTCTTGACCCCCTTGCTCACGAACTGGAAGTAGAGCGTCTGCAGCTTCCAGGTTTCGGGCCGGACCGCCATGTGGCCGCATAGCGAAAGCAGCCGGTGGAATCGTCCTGCGTCACCTTGGTCGAAGGTCCTGAGCAACTTGAGAAAGAGCCTCACCAGGAACCGCCCCAACTTTTCCGAGATTTCCTGCAAGTTGAGCGAAACACCCCACGATTTTGCCTCTTCCTGCAAAGAGTTCAGCCTGGCAATATGGACCCTGTAAAAAAAATCGGTCGTGTCCCAGGGCGTGTCCAAAGAAACCTGCTGCATCTCGTGCACCAGGATGTCTTCCACCAGGTGCTCGGCCTCATCGCTCAAGACGCGCCGGACAGAGACCCGCAGATCGCCGGGGATCTTTATTCCACCGTGCCGCAGCGAAAGCAAAAGAGGCTTATAGGCATTGAACAGGTTTCGGTGAAGATCGGCGAAATTATCGAGTATTTTGCGGCTGGTGTCCGAGGCAATCGCACCCCTCAGGTCTTTCAGGACGTCTTCGAGTCCGAAGTAATTGGTCCCGAACTTTTCATCCAGCACACGCACCATTTTGATCGTATTTTGCTCTTCGATGGCCTCTTCGAGGGCAACGAGAATGCACTCATACTCGCCTTCGCGGGGAGCGGGCTTCACCGAACAGCGAAAATCCAGGCCTCCGAAATGCGTAACCGCGTATAGAAAATCTTCTTTGCCCAGCGTCCTGTCGTCTCTCACGGAAACAAGGCCGTAGATGCACCTCACCGGGTTAGACCCTAAATCCGCCTCCTTCTGGGGCAGGATGCTGTAGGCATAGATCTGGAATTCCCGCTGAGCGGACCGGGCGAGCGATTGTATGGCATAATTTGCCGCGACCCTTGCCCGGCTGAACGCCTCGGGTTTGACTTTTTTTAGAAAAACGTCCGCGCCGTTTGCAAATTCCGGCAGGTTGCTGGGCGCCTGTTCCAACAACTTGAGAAACTGTGGCTCCAGGCCGGGTGAGCCCGTCTTTTCGCCCAGCTCGATGGCCCGGGCTGCGTACTTGAGCACCAGTACCGCTTCGAGCTGGCTGATTTCATCGAAAAACCAGCCGCACGAGGTGAACATCAGCATTGCAAACCGCTGCATCTCGAGTAAATCCAGGAATCGAGTGACATTTGCCGAGCCCGGCCCGTCTGCCGAGGTTTTTTTCCAAAAAACCGGCAAGGTGATTCTTTCTATCCAGGATTACCTCGATATATTCGTCCCTGGCGGCCCAGGGGTCTGCGCCCAGGCTTTTCATCTGAGTTTCGAAATGAACGGCAAGGCTGTCCCGAACATATTCGAGCGCCTTGCGCAGGGGCGCTCTCCACTTTTGAGTCCAGCCCGGTCCGCCTCCCACATGGCAGCCGCAGTCATCGCTCCACCGTCCAAGTCCATGAGCGCAACTCCAGGCGGTTCGTTCGAAAATTTCGACTTCAGCCACAACCGGAAAAGAAGACAAAAACCACCCGTAATTGACCACCTGGGCCGAGGGGTCGCGCTCAAGCCCCTCAAAGGCGGCTGCGAGAGCCATGTCTCCGAATTTGAAGTGATGCCCGTAGGACTCCCCGTCCGTGGCCGTGTTGACCAGCCATGGTTCCCCTCTGAAGGGACCACGCAATGCCCAGGTCCTGTCGATCTGATCGAGCAGCTTGCTGCTATGTTCCAGCACCCGGTCGAAAGCCACTCCGCGAGCCAGGCCGGGGTCGTAGAAAAAAATATGGATATATTTCCCGCCGTCCAGGGAATAACGATAGGCACGCCCGTTGGGAATCGTTCCGCCGCCGGCGTCACACCATTGGGTGTCGCCTTTTAGAAAGCGCCACCGGGCAGCCTGGTATGGAGAAAGGATGGTGAATTTTATCCCTTCCTCCGCCATGAGCAAAAGGGAATCCCGGTCGACGGCCGTTTCGGATAGCCACATCCCCTCGGGTTTTCTCCCGAATCGGTGTTCGAAATCACTAATCCCCCAGCGGATCTGCGTCAGCTTGTCCCTCTGGTTTGCCAGGGGCATTATGACGTGGTTGTAAATCTGTGCTATGGCGTTGCCATGCCCCTCCCGGGTGTCCAGGCTCTTGCGGTCGGTATCCAGAATCGTTTGATAAACCCAGGGATCGTGGCGTTCGAGCCAACTCAGCAGCGTGGGACCGAAGTTGAAGCTGAAATAGGAATAGTTGTTCAACAGGTCGACTATTCGATTCTGTTGATCGACCAGGCGCGCCGCCGTATTTGCCCGGTAGCATTCCAGGTTGATGCGCTCGTTCCAGTCATGATACGGGCTGGCGGAATCCTCGCGCTCGATTTCCTCGATCCAGGGGTTCTCGCGCGGAGGCTGGTAGAAATGCCCGTGAATACAAACATATTTTTTTTCAGACGGATCGTTCATCTAGTCCCTGTTTTCTGCCCCGAATGGACCGGGGGTACGATAAATCCCAAGCGAAACCGGTCTCAAACCAATTCCGGGTCTCTCGCCGCAATTTACAATTCTATCCCGCCGAGCCCGCCTTTTCCAGCGCGGTCATTTACGATGCCTCTAGAAGATTTACCGTGTGCATTTACGTGGATTGCCTGTTGCCAATCGTTTTCATCCTTTCCCGTAACATAATGAACACATTTCTCTGATATAATGTACGGATGAATCGCAAGCTCAATATTCGCGGCATCTTCTG
Organism: uncultured delta proteobacterium; assembly: GCA_963826655.1. Taxonomy (GTDB): domain Bacteria; phylum Desulfobacterota; class Syntrophobacteria; order Syntrophobacterales; family Syntrophobacteraceae; genus SbD1. Next base: position 1,447 of record CAWGZP010000065.1, on the reverse strand, counting down.
CAACCGCACGCTCAATCTGAACGCAATCCGCGCCATCGGCTACGATCTGGACTACACCCTCGTCCACTACCGCATGAGGTCCTGGGAGCAGCGCGCCTATAATTATATAAAAGATTGGATTCGCCCGGTAGGCTGGCCGCTGGACGCCCTGGTGTTCGATCCCGATCTTGTGGTGCGCGGACTCGTGATCGATAAGGAACTGGGAAACATCGTCAAGGCGAACCGGTTCGGGTACATAAAACGTGCGTTCCACGGAACAAAACCGGTCGGATTCGAAGGGCTGCGCAAGATGTACCAGCGCACGCTGGTCGACCTCAGCGAGCACAGATGGCATTTTCTGAATACCCTTTTTTCCATCTCCGAGGCATGTATGTTCATGCAACTTGTCGATTTGCTGGACTCGGGAAGCCTACCCGGATGCATGGACTATGAAAACCTCCATACAACGGTGCGCCGCGCGGCAGACGAGGCCCACATGGAGGGCCGGCTCAAGGCTGAAATCCTGGCAGACCCCGATGAGTTTGTCGAAATAGACAAGGAAGCGCCGCCGGCTCTTTTAGACCAGAAAAAATCCGGCAAGAAACTGATCCTGATAAGCAATTCCGAATGGTCTTACGCCGAACCGATGATGAGCTACGCCTTCGATCCCTTCCTGCCAAAATCCCTCAGGTGGCGGGACCTTTTCGATATAATAATCGTTGGGGCCAGGAAGCCCGATTTTTTCTCCCTCTCGATGCCGGCCTTCGAAATCGTGAACGTCGAGGGCTTCCTTCGCGAGCACCGCGGCCACTTGAGTCCGGGCCATGTATACCTGGGCGCAAACGCCCGCCTGGTTGAAACAAGTCTTGGGCTTTCCGGCGAAGAGATCATGTACGTCGGGGATCACATATTTACGGATGTAAATATTTCGAAGAACATTTCGAGGTGGCGGACCGCCCTGGTGATCCGGGAGCTGGAGGAGGAAATCGCCGCCGTAGACCAATTCCTGCCAAGGCAGGCGGAGATTGAAGCGTTGATGGAGGAAAAGGAGCGGATGGAATCGCAGTACTGCTCGCTCAGGCTTTCCGCGCAGCGCATTCAGCAGGGGTATGCTTCGCATGAGCACGCGACGATCCCGGCCCTCCAGCGCCACATGTCCGAGTTACATAACAGGCTGATCGAAATCGATTCCAGGATCTCGCCCGTCGCCCAGGCTTCCGGGCAGCTTGTAAATAAAAACTGGGGATTGCTCATGCGTACCGGCGTAGACAAGAGCCATCTGGCAAGACAAATTGAAAACTATGCCGATATTTATACAGCGCGTGTTTCAAATTTCCTGCACGTGACCCCGTATGCGTTCCTGCGCTCGAGCAAGGGCAGCCTGCCGCACGACCCCGAGTGCCTGCCTGAAATAAACGGCGAAGAGTGAAGCGCCTCGGTGACACGACTGCTTGCGTGTCTCTAAAAT
>CAWGZP010000064.1:0-29087 GCA_963826655.1 uncultured delta proteobacterium | reverse complement strand
TATTGCTAGCCGTAATTATCGCTGTGCGTGAAAACAATGTAACCATTCCGTTACATTGGAATCCGGAAACGACAGCAACAAACTTCTTCCAAGTGAACTATTGGGGTGAACGCGGAAGTAAGCGTGCTGTACTGGCACGTGAACTTTCAGTGGATGAAGTTATTGAAATTAAAGAAAATACAAAGCATGAAATCGAAGTGCAAGTCCATGGCATGACTTGTATGTTCCAATCTAAGCGCGCACTTTTAGGGAACTATTTCCTTTACCGTGACGAAGCGATGGAAATTGAAAATCGAAAAGAGAACAAAATATGTTCCTTCACGATAAAGAGCGCAAAAATAAATATCCGATCTATGAGGATATGAATGGCACACATATTTTCTCACCGAATGATATGTGCATTATCGAGGAGTTAAATGAATTATTTGAAGCGGGCATCAATTCATTTAAAATCGATGGTGTCCTTCAAACATTTGATTATACGGTGACAGTTACAAAACTTTACCGTCAAGCGATTGATATGTATTTTGAGCAAGGTGAAGATGCGTACGATGACATTAAATCTGAACTATTTGAGCAAATCGAAGCAATTCAGCCAGCGTTACGTCCACTGGATACTGGCTTCATCTACAAGGAAACAGTTTACTAGGAAGGAGACGAAATGCAGTATGCTACAATTAATTCAAAATGAAAGAATCCGTGAAACAATTAACGGGAAAACAGTAATAACGAAAAAACCAGAGTAACCGTAGCTGGTCGTGCCGCCGAGGGTCCCCAGGTCCTGCATCCCGGTCCCGGAACTGTAGACAAAGGCGTGTATGGCGCCAGAAGGGGTAAGGGCGTATCCCGTGATCTCTCCCGAGTCGTTTATGCCGGTACCATAGCTGGTTGTGCCCCCGAGGGTCCCCACGTCCTGCATCACCCCCGAACTGTAGACGAAGGCGTGGTAGGCGCCTGCCGCAGTTTGGGAGTCCCCCGTGACCTCTCCCGAGGCGTTTATGCCGTAACCATAGCTGTTTACGCCGCCGAGGGTCCCCAGGTCCTGCATCGCCCCCGAACTGTAGACGAAGGCGTGATAGGCGCCTGCCGCAGTTTGGGAGTTCCCCGTAACCTCTCCCGAGGCGTTTATGCCGTAACCATAGCTGTTTACGCCGCCGAGGGTCCCCAGGTCCTGCATCGCCCCCGAACTGTAGACGAAGGCGTGGTAGGCGCCCGCCGCAGTTTGGGAGTTCCCCGTGACCTCTCCCGAGGCGTTTATGCCGTAACCGTAGCTCTTTATGCCGCCGAGGGTCCCCAGGTCCTGCATCACCCCCGAACTGTAGACGAAGGCGTGGTAGGCGCCCGCCGCAGTTTGGGAGTACCCCGTTACCTCTCCCGAGTCATTTACGGCGTAACCATAGCTGTTTACGCCGCTGAGGGTCCCCAGGTCGGTGATTATGTAAGATGCCATGACGCTGGTAGCCAGGGCCGGGACGAACACGGCCGCTGCCGCGAACACTTTGAATATCCTGCCCAAAATCCCGGGAAACCGTTTCATTGTCCCCCCTGCGAGGCAGACGTCGGCAGTAAAGACGTCTCATTTAGTGATTGCTCTATCGGAGATAGAGTAACTCTACTTTATCATTATTTTAATGCTGTTAATTTGCTTTCCCTGGAACAGGGAATTCAAGTTATCACGTTATTCATCGCAGAACTAATAATTGCCGGTTATTGAATTCCTTCAGATAGTACCACGGGAAAGATATAATTCCCTAAAGAAAAGCTGCATGCAGCAACTCTATATCGGGTTAAGCAATCTTCAATGGGGGAAACATTGTATTTCAGAGGAAATCCCTCCTTCTATTTTTTATTCCGAGGTTTTTTCTGCTCGGGGGGCCTTATCCCGCAGCTCCTTTGGAGCCGCGATATTTTATCCGCCCGAGCGTTTTAGCAATGCACCACGGTTGACATGTTCGGGCGCGGCTGGTAGAAGAATCGTCGAACAAACAATTTGTGTGCGATCAGGTGCGAAAGCTCAAAAGGGAATCCCGTTGAAATCGGGAGCGGTCCCGCCGCTGTAACGGGGACGAAATCCACCAGGAACCACTGGGAAACCGGGAAGGGGTGGAGAGTAGGAGGATCCGAAGCCAGAACACCAGCCTGATGCGCGTGGGGAAACGGTACGAGGCAATGCCGTTTTGCCGGATTAAAAGGATTAATGAATCAGGGTGCAATCCTTGGAGCTGTTGCTTCAGGGATTTTTTTGTATTGGGCCGGGAAAAGCGCCTGTTACCGGCCGGTTTGCAGCAGGTTTTGACATTTCCTCTTCTCAACGCGATGCACCATTCCACAACCACCCCGTGAGGCCGCAACTCGCGGGGTGGTCCTCCCTCGCCGGCACTGCGTGATGGGCTGCGCTTCGCTCCACCTCCCCTTCAAGTTCACTGCCCTTTCGACCCTGTGCCGGCACGGTGAATTTGTTCTACCGCTGAGGCTGCTGAGATGATCACCATCCAATGTTTGATCGGAACCAATCCTAACCGGACGATCTTACGGTAGGATCACGTCGGAACAGAATACCCCCGGCCTGTGCCGGCAGGGTAAATTGTTCTGCCTTCAGAAAAGATCCCACGGCGAGGCGCAGAGGGCGCAGAGAAAGAATATTGAACCGCTCTCTCTGCGATCTCTAGAAATCGACTCCGGTCCTACGAAACGCATCGCAGGATTTTTCGAGTTATCGAATGTCTCTGTGGTCTCTGTGATCTCTGTGGTGAAAGCTTTTTCCTTTTGCCTTACCTGTCTTCGTGGTGATTCGGGGACACGCAGAGGATGCTGAGCCAGCAGAGATGATTGCCATCGAATGTTTGATCAGAACCAATCCTAACCGGACGATCTTACGGTAGGATCACGTCGGAACAGAATACCCCTGGCCTGTGCCGGTAGTACGCTTGACATGTCTGCCGCAATTCCCTAAAGTTCGTATGTTTGTTTACAATTAGACCGAATATTTTCGAATCCGCCGGAAAGTGGGATTTATGGCCGACCAAAAGCGTTTGAGACTTTACAGAAATATCGGAATCATAGCGCACATAGACGCGGGCAAGACCACGGTGACCGAGCGCATACTTTTCTATACCGGCCGCTCCCACAGGATGGGCGAAGTCCACGACGGAACCGCCGTCATGGACTGGATGGAGCAGGAGCAGGAGCGCGGGATCACCATCACCTCCGCCGTTACGACCTGCGAATGGCGCAGCCATGAAATCCACCTGATAGACACACCGGGGCACGTCGATTTCACCATGGAAGTCGAACGCTCGCTCAGAGTCCTGGACGGGGCGATAGCCGTATTTTCCGGAGTAGACGGTGTCGAGCCGCAGTCTGAGACCGTTTGGCACCAGGCCGACCGCCACCATGTACCCAAAATAGCTTTCGTCAACAAAATGGATCGAATAGGGGCGGATTTCGATAACACGGTAAGCCAGATTGCCGCGAAGTTCAAAACCATACCGCTGCCCATCCAGATGCCGATCGGCGCCGAATCGGACTTCAGAGGCGTAATCGACCTGCTGTCTATGAAACAGATACTCTGGCTGGATGAGACTTTGGGCGCCGAATTCATAGTTTCGGAGATAGACTCCGAGCTGCTGCCCGAAGCAAACGCGGCCCGGGAAGAGCTTGTGGCCAAACTTGGCGAACTCGACGATGAACTGATGGAGCGCTATCTTGGAGGGGAGGAGATTGCCGCCCCTCCGCTCGTTACGGCGCTGAGGCGTCTGACGCTCGAGCTCAGGGTCGTTCCGGTGCTTTGCGGAAGCGCCCTGAAAAACAAGGGCGTACAGCCGCTTCTGGACGCGGTTGTCGATTTCCTGCCTTCTCCGCTCGATGTACCCGCAATCGAGGCTGCCAACCCCCAAACGGGCGCCGTTGAGCAGATCCGGGCCAGCGAGAAGGAACCTCTGGCGGCGCTGGCGTTCAAGATATTCATGGACGAGGGGCGAAAGCTTACCTATCTCAGGATTTACTCCGGGGTCCTCCAGGTTGGGGCCGACGTGCTGAACGTGTCAAAGGGCGTCCGCGAGAAAGTGTCCCGCATATTTCAGATGCACGCAAACAAGCGGGAGCGGATCGAAAGATCGGGGGCCGGCAACCTGGTCGCGGTACTCGGACTCAAATCGGCCGTAACCGGCAACTCCATCTGCGATCCCGCCCGTCCCGTGCTGTTAGAACCGGTGGAAGTCGATGAGCCGGTGATCTCGATATCAGTGGAAACTGAGACCAGGGCGGACCAGGACAAACTCATGGATAGCCTTGGCAAGCTTTCCGAAGAGGACCCCACCTTTCGGTTCGCCGAAAACGCCGACACGGGTCAGATAATCGTCAGTGGAATGGGCGAGCTTCACCTCGAGATTGTCCTCAACAGACTCGAGCGCGATTACCATGTGGGCGTGAACGCAGGGAAACCGCAGGTTGTCTATCGCGAAACCATCACACGTGAGTCGGAGGGGACTGCGACCTTCGACCGGGAGATAGGCGGAACGAGGCATTTCGCGCAGGTCAAACTGCATCTTTCCCCGAGGACAAGAGGACATGGCGATACCATTGTAAACAGGGTGCGCGACGAATCCATTCCTGAGCTTTTTTACCCGGCAATCCAGCAGGGCGTGCAGGATGCTCTCAGCAGTGGGGCTATCTCAGGCTATCCGGTCGTCGACGTTGAGACGACCGTTTTCACAGGGACTTTCCAGGAGGGCGTTTCGAGCGAGCTTGCCTTCCGGGTGGCCTCAACGATGGCTTTCAGAAACGGTTTCGAACAAGGCGACCCTGTACTGCTCGAACCCTGCATGTCTGTGGAAATCCTTGTGCCCGACGAATTTATCGGCGAGGTGGTGGGTGATGTAAACATGAGAAAAGGAAGGATCGAAAACATAACGGCTCGAAAGGCCATACAGGTAATCACAGCGATCGTGCCGCTATCCAGGATGTTTGGCTACTCCACGGCCCTCAGGTCGTCCACCCAGGGGCGGGCGACTTTTACTATGCGCTTTTCGCACTACGATGTTGCTTCGAATTAACGCCGCCGTGGGAGACGGCGCTACCGGCTTCTTTACCGGCGGATTTACCGTGGTTCGCACGCTAATTGCGTTGACTTAACATACATATTATTGTAAGTTCAGATGTTCCGGATCGGTGAAGTATTCGCCAGCCGGATTATTTTTGTCTCCAACTGGAGGCTGCGCTGAAAGGCAGGTGAAATTTATTGGTAAGCTCTGAGTCGGAACCGAAAGAAAATATAGAGAAAAAGATTCGTAAGCTCCGCAAAGACTTCCAGAAAAACGTACAGCCCGTCTTGCGACGCCACAACTATTACCTCTCCAAGGGAGAGCGAAGGCGAATTAAGAAGAAAAAGGCGATAAAACGCATTCAGCGCCGAGAGCGCCGCTTGACGACGCGCGCAACTTGATTGCGGACGGCGTTCGGGTTGTCAATTACAATTGATCCTGCCTTGAATATCGAATGTAAAATCCCGGGCTTCGGCCCGGGATTTTTTGTCTGGTTCGCCCTGATCAAAGGGAAGGGTAGGCATTCACCGCAGAGAAAACCAAGTTGAACGAACGGACAACATTAAAAAACAAGGCCTTGTTATTCCTTCGTTTCAGGGAATTTTCCCCGCCCCGGGCCTTCGAGCAAATCCTTGATTCCACCTATGGAACTCATTAATGCACTGGCTTCGAACGGCAGGTAGACCACCTTGTTATTTTTCCCGGAAACCATTTCCTTAAAAGCTTCGATATATCTCAAGGCAATAAGATAGCTGGTGGGGTCCCCTTTGCCTCCCGATATGGCCCCGGTAATCATTTTTATAGCTTGAGCTTCCGCTTCGGCAACCTTGATCCTTGCCTGAGCCTCGCCTTCGGCGACCAGGATTTGCGCCTGCCTGCTTCCTTCAGCCCTGTTGATTTCAGAGGCCTTAAGCCCTTCCGCCTTCAGGATATCGGCCTGTTTCACCCCCTCTGCCTCAAGAATATTGGCCCTCCTGTCGCGCTCCGCTCGCATCTGTTTTTCCATCGCACCCCTGATTTCAGAAGGAGGATTGATGTCCAGAAGTTCGACGCGGTTGACTTTGACCCCCCATTTGTCCGTGGCGTCATCAAGTATTGCGCGAAGCTTACTATTGATCGTATCTCTTGAGGACAGCGTCGCATCGAGATCCAATTCGCCGATGACATTTCTCAGGGTGGTCTGGGTCAGTTTTTCTATTGCATCCGGCAGGTTGGCAATCTCATAGACAGATCTCACCGGGTCGCTGATCTGATAATAGATGAGGGCATTCAACTCAATTACGACATTATCCCTGGTGATAACGCTCTGGTTTGGAAAGTCATAGACCGTTTCACGAAGATCGATTCGCGGCCCGCTCTGCTTTCGGTATATTCTCTTGCCGCTCGCGTCGATCAGGATATAGCGCTTCTCGATCCGCCGGGGCTTGTCAAAAAGGGGCCAGACGATGTTTACCCCGGACGAAAGCGTGCGGTGGTAACGCCCGAGTCGCTCTATCACCATGGTTTCACTTTGCTGTACTATCACAAAACCCTTTACCGCAAAGACGATGATAAATACCGCAACAATTCCGAGGACGATCAGCACACCCATTGGCGGCTCCTTTTCAGTCTAGAATCCGTATCACAGCGAGTTGCGTTTGAAATCCCCCCTGCCCCTTAAAAGAACGGGGGGAAATCCTGTTTGCGCCTTCGAACCAGTCAGTCCTGAATACGTTTCACATAAACTTTTACACCTTCAACTCCGACTATCAGGACTTTTGAATTTTTTTCGATGACACTTCCATCCAGCGCGACTGCCTTCCAGTCGTCGCCTCCCACAAGCACACGGCCCGAATTGGCCTGCTCATTTATATCCTCGATTACCGTGCCCCTCTTCCCAACCAGGGCATCCACATTGGTTTTAACCCCCGACGCTTTGTAGCAATACCTGGCAAAAAACGGCCGAACACCGAAGAACGCGGCCAGAGTGCCTGCACAGAAAGCCGCGATCTGCATTTCGATGCCGAGATGCATCGCCGCCCCTATCGACGATAATAGGCAGCCGACCCCGAAAGAAGCCAGGACGAAAGCGGGAATAACCATCTTGAGTATAAGCAGGACGACGGCCAGAATGATCCAGATATGCCACGACGCAAGCACTTTTCACTCCTTGAAATATTTTGTTTACGCAGAGACGCGAAGGCGAAGAGATAGGGGACGATAGTTATTGACGACTCTGCGGACGCCCTCCTTCATGGTGGCGGCGCCAAAGTTGATCAGCAATCCCACGGGCAGATCGAGAAGCCGAATATAGGTCAGGAGTCTGTTTTAAATGAACAGGACAAAGAGTCTCAACTGACTTCAGTTCGACAACCACACATTTTTCCACCAGCAGATCTATACGAAAAGCATCTTCGAACCGTAAGCCTTCAAACTCGAAGGAAACCGGCTTTTGCCTCTCCACCGTCACCCCTCACCGCTCCAGTTCGCGTGCCGGCACAAGCTCGTAAACCGACTCCAGCAAGCCTGGCCCAAGCCCCTTACTCAACTTCACGGCAGCATCCACCACCTGTCCCGTGATCTCATCGATCTCCGGTCTTTCGTTCCTGTTCATTCCTCTGCGTTTCCGCGTCTCCGCGTGAGATATAGTGTCCTTAATGTTCATTTCTCCGCGTGAAATACAGTCTTTCGTTCCTGTTCATTCCTCAGCGCTTCCGCGTCTCCGCGTGAGGCATGGTTTTCTTCATGTACATTTCTCTGCGCGAGATGCAATACCAATTAATTCAGACATTGTGAAATCGTGTATGCGGTATGCGGCCCCGGCTTCTTCGCCGCTTCAATTGAGTTGACCCCGCGGGAAGCACTTCGTATCGTTACCAGTACCACTGCAGCATCCAGCGGCCCGGAAAATAGAATACGGCAATCGGCGATTTAAGTCCAAAGGAGGCAAATTAAAGGTATGCAGTATAGCCAGGGGACTATCGGACGCATTTTTGCTCTGAAGCTCGAAGGCGGAGACCGCCTTCCCGATGCGGTCGAGGATTTTGCCCGCGATCACGAGGTCCGGAGCGCGATGGTAATTTACGTTGGAGGCGCGGGGGCGACGAGTCGTCTTGTGGTCGGCCCGGAGGAGAACACGGGGGATGACATTGTCCCGATACTCTGCACATTGGGGGGAATTCAGGAAGCCCTGGCGGTGGGGACACTCTTTGCCGACGAGAATGGGCATCCTAAGATGCACATGCACGCGGCAACCGGTAGAGAAGGCACAGCCACCGTCGGCTGTACGAGAGCCGGGTTAGATGTCTGGCTGATTGGAGAAGTCATCTTGCTGGAGCTTGCCGGGATTGGAGGTTTGCGCAAGAAGGACCCGAAGACCGGTTTCGAGATACTTCAGTTCACCGAACCGGCATCGAAATGACGGAAGAGGTGCACCTGCGTTGAGTTTCACAGTTTTTAGTTTCCTGTGAGGAATCGCGCGAGATGGCAGAGAACTTCGATTTTTTTGCCGGGTGGCCGGAGAAATACGATAAATGGTTCGAGACCCCGACCGGCAAGCTGGTCAGAGAGTATGAGGGCAGGCTTCTACTCGAAATGGTCCGCCCCGGACGGGGAGAGAAGATTTTAGACGTGGGATGCGGGACCGGCATCTTTACCGCCGGCCTGCTGGCTGCCGGAGCAACGGTGACGGGACTCGAACTCTCTTTTCCAATGCTGCTCCGGGCCGGGAAAAAGGCGGGCGGCCACCCTTTCCGCATGGTTCTTGGCGATATGCGCAGGCTCCCTTTCTCCGACGGTTCATTCGACAAGACGGTGTCGGTGACCGCGATAGAGTTTCTCGATGAAGAGGCCCGGGGCGCTGTTGCCGAAATGTTCAGGGTGACCCGGCATGGCGGCCTGGTTATAGTTGCCTCCCTGAACAGCCTTAGCGACTGGGCGGTCCGGAGGAAGGCCGCAGCCGAAAGCCACCCGATTTTTGCCCACGCCCGCTTCAGGTCCCCGGCCGAAATGGGGGCGCTTGGGCCGCAACCGGCCTCGACCCGGACGGCCATTCACTTTGGAAAGCACGAGGACCCGGACCGTGCGCGCGAACTGGAAGCGATTGGAAATGCCCGAGGGCTCGATACGGGGGCTTTCGTGATAGTGTGCTGGGAAAAAACCGGGGCGTGAACAGGGCGGAAGGGGCGAAAGAGAGACGGCCAGGGTTTATCAATCCGGTTGAATCGGCTAAACTTCTTTGACTAAAGACAGACCTGTCATCATTTCAGATTCACAAGGCGCAATTTTTTATAGCAAAAGGATACGACTCCATGAGTGAGCTTTCAATAAACCACCCCTCAGCCTGGGACGCCGAGCAGTTTAGGGCTAACTGGTTCATTTTCCTTGAATCGCTTCTCAAAGAAGAAGCCAGTTCGCTCATCCCTTCCCGGCGCATCCGCTGCCAGATCGAGCAGACTTCGGCCTTCCAGAACGTATTATCGGATTGGGATGGAATGGACGGGCAGCATCGTCTGGACGCCTGGAAGCGTCTGCTGCAGGCAGCCGACGAGGCTTGCCGGACGATCCTGCCCGCCTGCGTCCAGTGCGGCGAATGTTGCCGAATGGGAAGCCCGGTCCTTCACCTGGAGGACCTGACGCTCCTCAGATCGGGCAGGATTTCGTGGGACCAGCTCATAACCTTGAGGAAAGGCGAGCCCGCGCGCTCGCCCTTCGATGGCAGGCCCTTCGTTCTTCCCGAAGAAAGAATCAAGGTGAGGGAAGAACCGGGTGGCCGAGTTTGCGTCTTCCTGGATGGCGCGACCGACCGGTGTTCGATCTACAGTGAGCGGCCCCTTCAATGCAGGGCACAGGCGTGCTGGGACCCTATGCCGGCTCGCGAGGCTGCCGAGATGCCTTTTCTACTTAGGAGCCACATTTTTGAAGGCGTCGATCTGCTTCTTGAGATGATAGCCGAGCACGAAAACCGATGCGGGTTCACGGCCCTTTCGGAAGCGTTTGCAAAATTGAGCAATGGAGGAGACGTTCGGGAGGTGCTGGAGTTGCTTGCCTATGAGGAGCATTTCAGGTTGTTTCTGAGCGATGCGTTTAAGATTCCCGCCCAAAATATGGAATTGCTTTTCGGAAGGAGCTTCGCTCGGTTGAGTCCCCTGTTTGGATTCAAGGTCCTTTCCGAAGCTGACGGATTCGAGGCGACTCGTTGCCGAGGAACCCGGGGAAAATACATCCGCAGATGAAAAGAGCAATGGGAAGGGCTGAAAAAAGAGATGAAGTATACCATTTATCTTCACACATGACGACAAATAAAGTATTATAGATAGTTTAAAGGGAGCCTTAGGCATCCGCGATGTCTTATGAAGCCAGGGGAGAGCGGCCTTTCCATGACTTCGTGGCAACATTGCGCGGCAGGGTCCCAGTTGGTGCGCAGCCATAACGACAAGTGTTTATCGGGACAAGATCGGGGCTTTAGCGACATAGCACCGCGAGCGTATAAACATCTGAAAAGGGCAGCTTCCAGTCAGGAGCAAAATCTGAGTTCCCAGGGGGCCGAGGGGGTTACGAAGGCGGCCGCACCCGGCGATTTTGGAAGCACGCCAAAGTCAGCGCGGGCAACGGTCTTTGCGCGAGAGTGGCGAAAATGGCAGACGCACTGGACTTAGGATCCAGCGGGGCAACCCTTGGGGGTTCAAATCCCCCCTCTCGCACCAGGCAAGCCTTTGGCGGGCCCCGGATACTCATTTCATCAGAAAGGTAGAAGAAGAGTGGAAATGAACGTTTCCTTAACAGACGTCAGCCCAAGTCAAAAGAAAATCCAAGTGCAAATCCCAGGGTCCAAAGTTGCCGAAGAGTTGCAGAAGAGGTATCGCGATCTGGCAAAAAAGACAAAGGTCAAAGGTTTCCGGCCGGGGAAAGTGCCTCTCAGCATAGTCAAATCCTACTACGGGAAAGCCGTCGAACACGAAGCATCGACCCAACTCATCCAGGATACCTTTGAGGACGCCCTCAAGGAAACCGACCTCAAGCCTCTCGCGCAGGCCGACATAAGCGAGTCGCATTTCGAAGAGGACGGCGCTTTTACGTATACGGCGCTCATAGATATCTGCCCGCCCTTCGAGTTGGCCGACTACAAAGGGTTGAAAGTCTACAAGCCGGCGATCGCAATCACCGACGACCAGGTCGGCGAGGAGATGGAAAAGCTCGTCCAGAGCCATGCTCAACTTCGCACGGTCGAGGGAGGCCGTCCTGTTGGCTGGGGAGACGTGGCGGTTGTGGATTTCTCAATTAGCGCAGACGGCAAGGTATTCGAGAAAGGCAAGACCCAGGACCTGATGGTCGAACTCGGCAAGGGCAATATTCACCCCGGTTTCGACGAACAGCTTATGGGCCACACGCCGGGAGAGAGTTTCTCGTTTGAACTGGAATTTCCCGAGGATGCCACGACAGCGGAACTGGCCGGCAAAACGGTCCGCTTCGACCTGACGATAAAGGACATGAAGGAAAAGGAAGTCCCTGAACTCAATGACGAGTTTGCCCGATCCCTGGCCTCCGGCCAGTTCGATACCCTGGACGCCCTGAAGGACGAAGTCCGGAGAAAACTCGAGGAACGCGAGGAGCAGAGGGCATCTCAGGTCGTACGCGATCAGGTCATAGGAAAAATCCTCGGTACGGTTCAGTTCGAAGTTTCGCCCAAGGTAGTTGAACAGGAAGCCACCAGGATGCTCGATAACCTGAAACACCAGTTCGAGAGCCAGGGGCTTCAATTTGACGCTGCTACGCTGAACTCGGAACAATACAAGACGGTCTCCAGGCTTCAGGCTGAGAAGGACATCCGAACCAGGCTGGTGCTTGAAAAAATAGCCCAAGTCGAGGAAATCGTCCTCGATCCCGACGAGGAGGAACAGGTTTTCGTTGATATCGCCGCCGCCTACCGAATGGACGTGAACAAGTTCAAGAGCGAATTCGGTGAAAGCGCGGCCGTGGAAAAGGCGAAAGAGAAAAAACTCGAGGACAAGGTGCTCAAGTTCATTGAGAACGAGGCTGTCTTTGTAGACACGCCCGAAGAGGCAAAAGAGCCTGAAGCAGAGCCAGGGACCGAAGAATCCGAGCAGGCCTGATAATCAAGGGAGGTTTATCTCAAATGGGACTCATTCCAATCGTAATTGAGCAGAGCAGCCGCGGTGAGCGGGCTTGGGATATCTACTCCAGGCTGCTGAGGGACCGGATCGTCTTCCTTGGCACAGCGATTTCCGACGACATTGCGAACGTAATTATCGCGCAGATGCTTTTTCTCGAATCCGAAGACCCCGACAAGGACATCCATTTCTACATCAACTCTCCGGGCGGCTTGGTCACAGCCGGATTGGCGATTTACGATACGATGCAGTACATAAAGCCTAAAGTCGAGACCCTCTGCATGGGACAGGCGGCCAGCATGGCTGCAATCCTGCTGACAGCGGGCCAAAAAGGCAAAAGGTTCTCTCTTCCGCATGCCCGCATAATGTTGCACCAGCCAATGGGCGGATTTCAGGGCCAGGCTACGGACGTCGACATCCAGGCCAGGGAAATTCTGAGGCTAAGGGAAGATTTGAACCAGATCCTGGTCGACCACTGCGGAAGGAAGCTGGATCAGATAGAGCGCGACACCGACAGGGACTTCTTTATGTCCGGGGCCCAGGCAAAGGAATACGGACTGATCGACGAAGTCATCATGGAAAGAGGCGCAGATCGGCCTCTGAAGCCGGTTTGATGTAATAGAAACGAGAAGCGGGAAGCGAGTAATTTTTTCACTCCCGCTTCCCGCTCTCCGTTTTCAGCCTCTATCCCGCATCCTTTCTTGTCTTTCCGCGATTAATTTTAGAATTCTCACATTGTCCCATTCCGCAGTGCGGCCAAAAATTTCGTGATACCCTTGGGCGCTTTCCCAATGTTTTTTTGTACCTGCGATTACAGGGCGGACATCTCAGTGATCCTTCTTCGAAACTGACGGCGCATGTGGTGCTGCCGGCTCGAAAAAGGTTGATGGGTTGCGCTTCCGCTCCACGGATCCTACGGGTCTTTTCATGGTTCGGGGTGCTGCTCCATTGATAAAAATTAAGTCAACTTTACAGTAATCAATAGGGATGGAAAAATAGTTTGGGTGTAAACTCGCGTCGCAACGGCCGGAAAGATGCCCGGGTTGCGTGGCATCATTGGAGAGTGGGTTCAAACGGCGGGATATGAAGAAAACCACACATTTTTCTCACGGTAAAACTGATTACTTATACGCAGGAACGCTCGGCATCACGGTGCTGGCCGCAACGGCGGTACTGTGGGCGAGTCTTCCCCACAAAGAGATGGGCAGGATTCTCGACATTTCACGCCAGGTAACTGTCACCCTGGGTCTTGGGATGACGGTGCTGGCTTTGGGTATCATAGCCTGGCGCGTATGGATGGCCAGGTGTTACCGTGCATACCAATCCGTAGACGACAATGCCCTGCCCGGAGTAACGGTCGTCATTCCGGCCTATAATGAAGGAAGCCAGGTCCTTGCCACCGTGCGCTCGATAATGGCAAGCGATTATCCAGCCAGTAAAATGCAAGTTATTTGTGTCGATGACGGCTCGGCCGATGACACATGGCAGTGGATGCTGCAAGCCGAACGAGAGTTTCCCGGACAGCTTCGGTTGATCAAACAGCCGCTCAACCGCGGCAAGCGCCAGGCCCTGCTCGCCGGTTTCGCTCATGCGGACGGCAGCGTGTACGTGACGATCGACTCGGACTCCGAAGTTCTGCCCTCGACGCTGCGCCATCTTGTCAGCCCCTTCGTCTCCGACCCGAGGGTCGGAGCTGTGGCCGGCAACATTCGCGTGCTAAACGACAGCGACGGAGCTATTCCAAAGATGATGGAGGTCTCTTTTACGATGGCCTTCGACTTCACGCGAGCCGGCCAGAGCGTCTACGGAGGTGTCATCTGCACTCCGGGAGCGCTCTCGGCATATCGTGCATCGGTAATAAACGAACACTTGCCCGCATGGTCCGAACAGACTTTCATGGGTATACCGGCCACCATCGGCGAAGACCGTGCCCTGACCAACTGCGTGCTGAGCTGCGGTTATCGTGTCGTCTACCAGAGGGAAGCTGTGGTGTTCACAAAGATCCCATGTAATTTCCAAGGCTTGCGCCGCATGATGACTCGCTGGGCCCGCAGCAATGTGCGCGAAAGTCTCGTCATGGCCACATTCATCTTCCGGCGATTTCGGCGGGGAGACAGCGGCGGGGAGTTGGTCTGCCTTTTTGGAATACTGGGGCTGTTGAGACTGGTGGGATGCGAGGCGTTAAAAGTCGGCCTGCTGCTGCATCTATTTGCGCATCCGCTTGTAACGTTGCATGCCCTGACGCTCGGATGCCTGTTGTCGTCCGCACTGCCTGCGCTGGTTTACCATGTGCGCTACGGGAGTTGGCTCGGATGGCGGTGGTCGATTCCTTACTCCTTCTTTTGGATGTTCGGGCTGTCCTGGATTTCTTTCTGGGGGCTGCTGAGCGCTTCGCGGCCGGGATGGCTGACCCGAGATTTGCCCCAGAGGAATTGAGGGCATTAAAAGCGCATTGAAGACCGACCTAAGGGATTTATGAACAATTAATTCCCGCATTCCTGAATTCCTCAATTCTTTCAATCCCTTCAATTTAAACACCTTACATTTTTGTGAGTTCACCCTACCCTTTTGTAGGTTTTCGACTCTTCGCCGGCGACAGCGGCCAAACCATATTTTCTAATTAATCCAAACAGTTACTCTATGCAAAGCCCTCTTGGCACACCTCGTGCTCTATAGACCAACCATCCCTAACTAACAGGAGGTTTTGAATGAGAAAGATCGCCATTTACGGAAAAGGCGGGATAGGCAAGTCCACCACCACACAGAACACAGTAGCCGGTCTGGCGGAGATGGGCCGAAAGGTGATGGTTGTGGGCTGCGATCCCAAGGCAGATTCTACCAGGTTGCTCCTGGGAGGACTGTCTCAGAAAACCGTTCTCGACACTCTTCGCACGGAGGGTGAGGACGTGGAACTGGATGACATCAGGAAACTCGGGTTTAAGGAATCGATCTGTGTCGAATCCGGAGGACCTGAACCGGGCGTGGGTTGTGCAGGCCGCGGGATAATCACATCGATCAACCTGCTCGAGCAGCTCGGCGCTTACTCCGAAAGCCTTAAGCTGGACTATGTGTTCTACGATGTTCTGGGTGACGTCGTGTGCGGAGGCTTCGCGATGCCGATTCGTGAAGGAAAGGCCCAGGAAATCTACATCGTCGTTTCGGGCGAGATGATGGCCATGTATGCGGCGAACAACATCTGCAAAGGCATCGTGAAGTTTGCCCAGGCTGGGGGCGTGAGGCTGGGCGGCCTTATCTGCAACAGCCGTAAGGTTGATTATGAGAAGGAATTGATCGAAGCGTTCGCCGAGAAGCTGGGGACCCAGATGATCCATTTCGTACCGAGGGACAACATGGTCCAGAAGGCTGAAATCAACCGAAAGACCGTGATCGAATTCAACCCGGAGCATTCCCAGGCCGACGAGTACAGGACCCTGGCGGGCAAGATCGAGGGAAATAAAATGCAGGTCATTCCCAAGCCGATGGATACGGATCAACTCGAAGCGCTTCTTATCGAGCACGGGCTGGCCGGTTAAGGACTTTTCAAAGCTCTAAGGAGAGACTCACCATGATAATGATCAGATCGATTGTGCGGCCGGACAAGGTCGACGATGTACTTGCCGCGTTGATGGATGCCGGATTTCCTTCAGTTACCAAGATTTCGGTGGTTGGCCGCGGCAAGCAGCGCGGCATAAAGATAGGAGAGATCACCTACGACGAGATCCCGAAAGAACTGCTGATCACCGTGGTTCAGGACGAGGACAGGGAATTCGTGATCAAAACCGTGATTAAGGCTGCCCGCACGGGTATCAAGGGCGCGTTTGGAGACGGCAAGATCTTCGTCACCGCGGTAGACGAGGTTTACACGATCAGTTCCGGGATAAAGGAGACATCCTCGGGCGAGATCGAAGAGGTAAAGATATGAAAGAGGTCATGGCTATCGTCCGCATGAATATGATGAACAAGACGAAAAAGGCTCTTTCGGACGCGGGCATCTCCTCTATGACCGCCCGGGATGCACTCGGCAGGGGAAAAGGTTTGGTCGATTGCTCACTGCTGGAAGGCGCGGAAAAAGGCTACGAGGAAGCGATAGCACAGCTCGGACATTCTCAGCGCCTGATCCCGAAAAGGCTCTTACTCATCGTTGTGCCCGACAAACTGGTCGAAACAACGGTCAAAGCGATAATACAAGTCAACCACACCGGGAAATCGGGGGACGGCAAAATCTTTGTGCTCCCCGTCCTGGACTCCACATGCGTCAGGACCGGAGAGTGCGGCGAAACAGTTCTCGACGAGATCTAGAACAAGACGAAGCGGGAAGCAAGAAGCGAACAAGAGAGCGCTGGAAGCTTTTTACTCCCAGCTGTCCAATGGAGAAACCGATGAGTGAAAAGATTGTCACAGGAGCGGCGTTCGAACCCGAAACAATCGATCCGAATGCCGTAAAACGGGAACTGCTTGAAAAGTACCCTACCAAAGTCGCACGCAAGCGCGCGAAGCAGATCGTCGTAAACAAGGTAGACGAAGGCACGGAGGTTCCGGAAATAGGGGCTAACGCGCGCACCATACCCGGCATAATAACCCAGCGCGGATGCGCTTATGCGGGCTGCAAAGGGGTGGTGCTCGGACCGAGCAGGGATTTCGTAAACCTGACTCACGGTCCGATAGGATGCGGGTTCTACAGTTGGCTTACCCGGCGCAATCAGACAAAGCCCCCGACTGACGCAGATCCTAATTACATGCCTTACTGCTTTTCCACGGACCTGCAGGACAACGACATCGTGTTCGGCGGCGAAAAGAAGCTGAAGGCCGCGATCCAGGAGGCCTACGACATCTTCAAACCCAAGGCCATCAGTATCTTTTCCACATGCCCCGTCGGGTTGATCGGAGACGACGTTCACAGCGTGGCAAGGGAGATGAAAGAGAAGCTCGGGATCAACGTTTTCGGTTTTAGTTGCGAGGGCTACAAGGGGGTCAGCCAGTCTGCCGGCCACCACATAGCCAACAACGGTATTTTCAAGCACGTCGTAGGGCTCGATGATACGCCCAAGGAAGGCAAGTACCGCATAAACCTTCTTGGGGAGTACAACATAGGTGGCGATGGCTTCGAGATCGATCGTTTCTTGCAAAAGTGCGGGATCACGACGATTGCGACCTTCAGCGGCAACTCAACCTATGACCAGTTCGCAAACGCGCACATGGCGGACCTCAACACGGTCATGTGCCACAGGTCGATTAACTACGTCGCCGAGATGATGGACAAAAAATTCGGAATCCCCTGGATAAAGCTCAACTTCATCGGGGCGGACTCCAGTGCCAAGTCCCTGCGAAAAATTGCGAAGTACTTCGAAGATCCCGAGCTTACCGCCAAGGTCGAAGAGGTCATTGCAGAGGAGATGGTGGAGGTGGAGAAGGTCCGGGCCGATGTCAGGTCGCGATGCGAAGGAAAGCTCGCCATGCTTTTTGTCGGAGGCTCCCGAGCCCACCACTACCAGGACCTTTTTACGGAGATGGGCATGAGAACGATTTCCGCAGGCTATGAATTTGCCCACCGCGACGACTACGAAGGCAGGCGGGTGTTGCCCAACGTAAAGATCGACTCGGACAGCAGAAACATAGAGGAACTCACCATCGAGCCGGATCCGGAAAGGTACCATCCCAGGAAGAGCGCGGAGCAGATCGAAGCGCTTGCCGCGAAGGGCTTCAGCTTCAGGGACTACGAAGGCATGATGCCCCAGATGGCCGAGGGAACACTGGTTATAGACGATATCAGCCAGTACGAAACTGAGAGGATGATCGAGATTTACAAGCCTGCGATCTTCTGCGCCGGAATCAAGGAAAAATACGCGATCCAGAAAAAGGGCATCCCGATGAAACAGCTTCACAGCTACGATTCCGGTGGTCCCTACGCAGGATTTAAGGGGGCAATAAACTTTTACCTCAGAGATCGACCGCATGGTGAACAGCAAAGTGTGGTCTTACCTGAAAGCCCCCTGGCAGAAAAATCCCGAACTTGCTGCCACATATGCATGCGAATGATCGGTAAATAAACACGAAGAGAGGATACCCTCATGCTTTTACGACATACCCCAAAAGAGGTCAGCGAACGAACCGCGCTCACGGTCAACCCGGCAAAGACATGCCAACCGATCGGAGCGATGTACGCCGCCCTTGGCATTCACCGCTGCCTGCCTCACAGCCACGGTTCCCAGGGATGCTGCGCCTATCACCGCAGCGCCCTTACCCGGCACTACAAGGAACCCGTCATGGCCGCCACCAGTTCGTTTACCGAAGGGTCATCCGTATTCGGGGGACAGGCCAATCTTTTGCAGGCGATCGAAACTATTTTCACGGTCTACGAGCCTGAGGTCATAGCCGTCCATACCACCTGCCTTTCGGAAACCATCGGAGACGATATTCCGCAGATAGCGCGGAAATCCGAGGCTGAGGGCAAGATACCCAAAGGCAAGTACGTCATTCACGCAAATACGCCGAGCTATGTGGGATCACACGTGACCGGCTTCGCCAATATGACCAAAGCCATGGTGGATTATTTTTCGGCGTCCAATGGCAAACGCATGGAGCAGATCAACATCATCCCGGGATATGTAGAACCCTCGGACATGGAGGAGATCAAAAGGATAGCAGCCAACCTTGGAGTCCGGGCGATTGTTTTCCCCGACACATCCAATGTTTTGAATCGGCCGCAGACCGGGAAATTCGAAATGTACCCGAAGGGTGGGGTCACTGTCGGATCGTTGATCAGCACTGGTGAGAGCAAGGCGACCATCGCACTCGGCGCGACCGCTTCATGGCCCGCGGCCCGCGCCCTGGATGTGAAATGCGGCGTTCACTGTGAACTGCTCGAACTCCCGATCGGCCTCACGGCAACAGACGCATTCGTCGATACGCTCAGGACGCTCGGGGGCGTAAGCGTACCCGACTCGATCAATGAAGAGCGGGGACAATTGCTCGACATCATCACGGACATGCACCAGTACTTTTACCATAAGAAGGTTGGGCTTGTCGGAGACCCGGACCAACTCATCTCTCTTACGGAATTCCTGGTTTCGCTCGATATGTGGCCCATACACATTGTCACGGGTACTCCGGGGAAGAATTTCGAGTCCAAGATCGCGGAAATTACCAGGGACATACCCCACAAGGTAAACGTCAAGGCAGGAGCCGGGGCCGATATGTTCCTTTTCCACCAATGGATAAAAAACGACCCGGTCGACCTCATGATGGGCAACACCTATCTCAAGTACATCGCCCGGGACGAGGACATTCCCTTTATCAGGTTTGGCTTCCCAATCCTGGACCGAGTGGGGCACAGCTATTTTCCAACGGTTGGATACAAGGGGGGAATGCGCCTGCTCGAAAAAATACTCAATGCGCTCCTGGACCGGCAAGACAGGGATTCACCCGAGGAGAGCTTCGAACTCGTAATGTAGAAGTATCAGGGCCGCCGGCTTTTGGCCGGCCCCCAGTCGACAACGGACCGTTTGCGTGAAACCTGAAAGGATGACCAAAATGAAAAAGCCCGATCACCACATATTAGTCTGCGCAAGTTTCAGAGGCACGGAAGCAAAGGGAAAATGCATGAAAGAATCGCTGCCCCTCATACCCTATCTTGAAGAGGAACTTGTCGACCGCGGGATAAATGCCGTCGTCTCCAGCACAGGCTGCCTGAAGCTTTGCGAGGAGGGCCCTGTCATGGTCGTCTATCCCGAAGGCCACTGGTATCAGAAGGTAACCGGTGAAAAGGCCGTCGATGAAATACTCGATGCACTGGAAGAGGGAAAGCCCGCAGAAGAGTACCTAATAGGGTAGGAAGCGGGAAGCGGGGAGCAATCCTCCGGTCACCAGTCGAGCTGAAAGGAAATAGACATGAAAACCGCCGGCGCAACAATCTACAGTGAACGTGAGGACCAGATCCATAGGAAGGGGCAGGGGCGCTTCGATATGGACTGCAACCGGGACAGCCTCGCGGGAGCGGTAAGTCAGCGTGCCTGTGTGTTTTGCGGCTCAAGGGTCGTGCTCTACCCGATTGCGGATGCACTGCACCTGGTTCACGGCCCCATAGGCTGTGCGGCCTACACCTGGGATATTCGGGGGGCGCTCTCCTCCGGCCCGGCCCTGCACCGGCTGAGCTTTTCAACCGATCTCCAGGAAAGGGACATCATTTTCGGGGGTGAAGAGAAGCTCTACCGGGCGCTCATCGAACTGATAGAGCGCCACGCTCCCAAGGCTGCGTTCGTCTATTCGACCTGTATCGTCGGGATAATCGGAGACGACATGGAGGGCGTTTGCAGGCGCGTCGCGGCGGAAAAGAACATCCCTGTGCTTCCGGTTCAATCCGAGGGATTCAAAGGGAACAAGCGAGAGGGGTACACCGCCGCCTGCAAGGCCATGTTCCGGCTTGTCGGAACGGGGGACACCTCGGACATCCCGGCCCTGAGCGTCAATATTCTTGGAGATTTCAACCTGGCCGGTGAACTCTGGATCATCCGGGACTACTTCAGGAAGATGGGCGTCGCGACCGTTGCGAACATAACCGGGGATGGACGGGTCGGAGACATCATGCGGGCACATGGGGCCGCGCTCAACCTGGTCCAGTGCTCCGGCGCCACGATCGAGCTTGCCAAAATGATGCAGGAATCCTTCGGGATCCCCTTTCTGCGGGTTTCCTACTTCGGTGTGGAAGACATGGCGGAGGCGCTCTACGAAGTCGCCAAATTCTTCAAGGATAAAGATCCGGGAATTGTCGAGCGAACGCAACAACTGGTCAAAGACGAACTCTCGGTCCTCTATCCCGAGCTTCAGAAGTTCAGAAAAGACCTTGCGGGAAAAAAGGCCGCCATCTACGTGGGGGGCGCCTTCAAAGCTTTCTCCCTGGTCAAGGCCTTCCGGCTTCTCGGAATGCAGGTCGTCCTGGTAGGATCCCAGACGGGCACGGAGGAAGATTACAGGGACCTCTACGATATCACCGACGAGGGGACCATCATAGTCGACGACTCGAACCCGTTGGAGCTTTCAAGCTTTCTCCAGGAAAAGGATTGTGACATTTTTGTAGGGGGCGTCAAGGAGAGGCCTATCGCCCATAAGCTGGGCGTAGGATTCTGTGACCATAATCACGAGCGCAAGCAGCCTCTGGAGGGCTTTGCGGGAATGCTCAACTTCGCAAAGGAAGTTCATTCCTCAGTCATGAGCCCGGTTTGGCGGTTTGTGCCCCGTAGAAAAGCCGGAGATTGAAATGAAACACTCGCCATATCAATCGACCACCAACGGGTGCAAGCTCTGTAAGCCGCTGGGGGCCTGCCTGGCCTTCCGGGGCATCGAGGGCGCCGTACCCATGCTGCACGGGTCTCAAGGCTGCGCGACCTACATGCGCCGCTACATAATAAGCCATTTCAGGGAACCCATGGATATCGCCTCCTCGGCACTCGGGGAAAAACACGCGATCTATGGCGGAGGCCCCAATCTCAAACAGGGACTGCAAAACGTCATGACCAAGCTCGGAGCAAAAGTCATAGGGGTAGCCACGACCTGTCTGACTGAAACCATCGGCGACGACGTACCGATGATCGTCGGGGAGTTCCGCAGTGAGATGAACGACGACGGCCGGGGCGAGTTGCCCGTGCTCGTGACCGTATCGACTCCGAGTTATTCCGGGACGCACATGGAAGGGTACCATGCCGCGGTGCGGGCCATAGTCGAACAGGTGTCCACGGCCGACAATCCGGCCCGCATACTGAACCTTTTGCCTGGTTTTCTTTCGCCGGCCGACCTTCGCCACCTCAAGGAAATCATGGATGATTTCCGGTACCCATCGGTCATTTTGCCCGACTTCTCCATGACCCTCGACGGCCCGGCCCTGAAGGATTACGAAAAGATCCCCCGGGGAGGAACACCGATAGAAGACATACGCCGCATGGGGGGAGCGACTGGTACCGTTGAGTTTGGAAGGACACTGCCGGAGCGCGAAACGGCCGGGAACTTTCTCCATGAAAGCTTCGAGGTGCCTCTGCACCGGATGGGAATCCCCATAGGCATTCGCGAAAC
This sequence comes from uncultured delta proteobacterium, assembly GCA_963826655.1. GTDB lineage: Bacteria > Desulfobacterota > Syntrophobacteria > Syntrophobacterales > Syntrophobacteraceae > SbD1. The sequence goes on along the minus strand of CAWGZP010000064.1, from coordinate 6,874 downwards.
GGACATTTTTTTCGATCTCCTGGAGCAGGTGAGCGGTATCGAATGTCCTGAAAAGTACGTGCTGGAGAAGGGACGGCTGATCGATTCCTACGTGGATGCCCACAAATACCTTTTCGGCAAGCGCGCGGTCATTTACGGCGAAGAGGACATGGTAGTCGGGCTCACTTCTTTTTTAGCCGAGATCGGAGTCACGCCGGTGCTTTGCGCATCAGGGGGCAGGAGCGGCAGGTTCAAATCCGCCATAGAGCAGGTCTGCGCCGGGATAGCGCCAAACGAGCCCGCCGTCCATGAAGGAGTGGATTTTCACCAGATCGAGGAATTGGCCCGGGAGCTTTCACCCGATTTGCTTATCGGAAACAGCAAAGGATATACGTTTTCCCGAAAGCTTGGCATTCCCCTCATCCGGGTAGGCTTCCCCATTCACGACCGATTCGGAGCACAGAGGGTCCTGCACGTGGGCTACAGGGGAACGCAATCGCTTCTCGATCTCATTGTGAACGCCATTATCGAAAGAAATCAAAACACCTCACCCAAGATGTGGCCGAGGATGTCCACGTCAATGACCGAGCGGACGGCGGTGTTCTCGGCGGCTTCCGCCACCTCGCGCGCGGGGCGGTAATCGTAATCGCCCAGGTCCTTGAAATGGGCGCAGACCTCGTCCGGCACCTGGAGGGCGTCCAGCGCCGGGTCGGGGGCGAAGAGGCCGCCGTTGTAGGCGGGGATGTTCAGGCCGGCGTTGCCTTCGTCAATGGCGCGGAACAGGCCGCGGAAGTTGAGCCAGACGGGCTGCGGGTTGTAGGGGTCGCGGTGCTCGAAGGCGTGCTTGAGGGATTCGGCGGGCAGCAGGCCGCGGTCTTCGCAAAAGGCGCAGAACAGGACGCGGTCCAGCAGCTTCTGGGTGCAGCGCAGGATTTCGGGCGGGGCGACGGTGGCGTTCTCGCGGCACAGGCGGGTGAGGACGCGCTGGCGGATGTCGGCGTAGAGGGCGTAGAACTGGTTGGTGAGTGCGCGCCCGACGGTTTCGGAGGCGCGGAGCAGTTCGTAGAGGTGGCACTCGCGGTGCGCGGGGACGACGCGTTCGGCGCCCAGGAGGAAGACAAAGCGTTTGAGCAGGGCCTCGTCGGCGGCCAGGCGGACGGTCTCGAAGCGTTCGTAGGCCTGCTGGTGGGCGCCTTTGTAATAGAGCCGCGTCTCGCGCATGGAGGTGACGATGATCCAGTCGCACGGGAGGTTGATGGCGTAGCGGTAGGCCTGGTCCACGGCGGACATGCGCCGCCCGGCAAACGGGCGGTCCAGCGGATCGCGGGTGCCCTTGCCTTCCAGGACGGCGATGAACTGCTCCTTGTCCTTCTGGAAGCGGCCCAGGACGGCATCGGCGAACTCGCCGTCCACCTCGACGTGGCGTTCGCGGGAAAGGGTGTAGGTGTCGGCCGCCTCGGCCGGGCCGGTGTAGCCGAGCAGGCCGCAGAAGATGTCGGTGAGGAAGTCCGGGAGCAGCGCGGTTTCCTTGAACTCGTCGGCGCGGCCGGAGGCGATGAGGCCGGCCCAGTGCTGGAGTTTGGGCTGCCAGGCCGCCGTTTGCTCCGGCAGGTTGAACGACCGCACCTGCTGGCGCAGGACCTCCGGATGGAAGAGCGGTTTGGATTCGACAGCCATTTGCCGCAGCAGAGGATAGGCACGGCCGAGGGAAGACCAAGAGGATTCGGGCAGGGGTAGTAGTCTTGAGAGGAGCCCTTCTTGGGTGAAGGCCAAAGCGGCTTGAATCAGCCGCCGGCATTTGTTGGTGTCTGAAGCGGTTCGAAGGCAGTTGTAACCTTGGCAATGCTTCCGGCGTCTATAAACTTATGGCCGGTGGCGGGGGAGGAGCGTTGGGTGTGGGCCGGGGAAATGAGAGGAGTGGAAAGCCAGGAACAAGCAAGGAACATCCTAGGAACATGCTTGCAACATGCTTGCAACTAAGGCACTGCTTGGGAGGTGCTAAGGCGCTGCCAGGGACCATAAGGCGAATGCAGGAGGAAGAATGATGAATGATGAAGGCGGCGCGAAGCCACCCCAAAGCTACCCCAATGCGACCTCAAGGCTCCACCAAAGCCACCTCAGAGCGAAGGAAGAAGGCAGAATGTAGAATGATGAATTACAGCATGGGACTGCCCGGCTCGCGTCGCCCCCGTCACCCTGTTTTACCTTCTGCGAGTCGTATTGCCAAACACGTTGACAAATTGGGCTCTCAACGCCCATTCTCCCGCCGTCCGGACGGCCCAATACTTGAGCATGGGCGCGCCGGGCACTGGATCCAATTGCCCTAAAAGCGTAAGACCTTGAAATATGCCAACATCTGCAAGTGACCCCTCCCGGCGAAGGCTGGTCGTAACCGGTGCGCACGGGTTTGTGGCCGGGAGCGTGCTGAGCCAGGCGGGCGCGGATTGGCAGGTTCACGCAGTCTCGCGCGGCGAGGCGCCAGCCGGACGCAACAACTTGCAGTGGCACAACTGCGATCCGCTGGCCCTCGGCGAGTTGGCCCGGCTGTTCTGCGAGGTCCGTCCGCAGGCCGTTATCCACACGGCGGCCATGGCGGACATTGACGTCTGTCAGGCGCAGCGAGAGCTGGCGCGGGCTGTGAATGTCGATTACACCCGCACACTGGCGGCGCTTTGTGACGAGTCTGGGGTCAAGCTGGTGTTCTGCTCGACGGATACCATCTTCGACGGCGATCACGCGCCTTACAGCGAGGACGCCGCGCCGGGTCCGGTGAACTTCTATGCGGAGACCAAGGTGGCAGCGGAGAGGCTCGTGAGCGGGCTCGGCGCGCAGGGAGCCATCGCGCGGCTGTCATTGGTGGTCGGGCTGCCGGTGCTGGGGCGGGGAATTCTTTCCTGGCCAAGACGGTCGCCTCCCTCAAGCAGGGGCGCGCGGTTGCTTTCCCCGGGCATGAGGTCCGCACACCCGTGGACGTGATTACAGTGGGCCGAGCGCTGCTGGAGCTTGCGGCGGGCAGCCACCGTGGCATCTTTCGTCTTGCCGGTCTCAGGCCCGGGTGAGCCGGTTTGAGATGGGCAGACCGTCGCGCGCCGGCTCGGATTTCCCCTAGACCTGCTTAAAGCCCAGGGCCCGGCCACCACCCCGGGCCGGGCGCCCCGGCCACGCGACGTTTCCCTCGACAACCGCCAGACGCGCGCCCAGCTTAAGACTCCCATGCGCACGCTGGACGAGGGGCTTTCCCTGATCCTGGAGACGGCTGAAGCAAGACGACAAGAACGGCGCCGCGTGAGGACACGCGGCCTAAAGCGGTTTGTAGGCCACGTGCCCTCACGCGGCGAAAGCACTTACGATCTGAATGTGACACGACGACTCTATGAGCACACCTAAACTTAAATACGACCTGCAGATCAAATACGGCTCGGAATACGGCCCGGAAGAGGAGCAAGCCCTCCTGGAGGTGCTGCGGCAGGGAGCGCCGACCAGCGGCGAGGCCTGCATCCAGTTCGAGCAGGACTTCGCCGCCTACTGCGGCACCGCCCACGCCCGCGCCGTCAGCAACGGCACGGCGGCCTTGTTCCTGTCGCTGGTGGCGCTGGACATCAAACCCGGCGACCGCATCCTGACGACGCCGATGACGTGGATTGCCACCGCCGCCGCCGGGGTGACGCTCGGGGCCGAGGTGGACTTTGTGGATATCGACCCGGTGACCTGCAACCTGGACCCGGCGCAATTGGAAGCCAAGATCACGCGGAACACCAAGGCGATCCTCCCGGTGCATCTGTATGGCCAATGCTGCGATATGGACGCCATCCTGGCCATCGCCAAGCGGCACGGTGTCGCGGTGGTCGAGGATGCCTGTCATGCCGTCGGCGCCGAATATAAGGGCGCAAGTCCGGCAGCATGGGGATCACCGGCTGCTTCAGTTTCCACGAACAGAAGAACATCTCGACCCTGGGCGAGGGCGGGATGGTGGTCGACCAATGACGCCGCCGTGTTCGAGCGCGTGGCCCTTTACCGCTCGCACTGCACCCGGGTCTATGGCCGGAGCACCAAGTATTGCTCACTCGATGAGGCGCGCTTCCCCGATGGGCCAACCGGTTCTGGTTTCAGGACTTCGACGACTGCGGCTACAACTTCCGCATGACGGATGTGCAGGGGGCGGTGGGCGTGGTGCAGTTGCGGAAACTCGATCAGCTCAACCAGCGGCGCATTGATAACGCGGCGTATCTGTCCGCGGGGCTGCGCGATGTGCCGGGGCTAACGCTCCCGGTGGTCCAGCCCGGCAACAAGCATGTCTTCCACCTTTACCCGATCCAGATTGATGCGGAGAAGTTCGGGCGGAACAAGGAGGAGTTCGTCTATGCGATGCTCTACGACCGGGGCGTCGAAAGTCGGGACGCATTACACGCCGTTGCACTACGCCACTGCGTTCCAGAAGCGCGGCTTCCGCAAAGGCCAGTTCCCGGTGGCGGAAGGCGTGGCCGAACGGCTGGTGACGCTGCCGATCAACCCCCGCCAGACCCGGGAAGCCCTCGACTACCTCATCGGGAGCGTCCGGGCATTGCGCCGTGGCTAACCCGAGGCCTTGCCCGTCAAGTAGCCGCCGACGTCAGTCGGCGGCATCTCTGCCGGCCTAGCCATATCTATGCATCGGGCCGACTCTAGGGCCTCTCAGCCCAACCCTACTACCCTGGGCGAGAGGGAACGGCTATCGGCAGCGCTGGGATCACTCAGCTCGACCGCGTGGACGTCGCCCCGGTCGCCGCAAAACGTTCTCGGGCACTCTCGCCCAAGGGCGCGGGCTGCGCTGAGGGAGAGCGCGCCGCTTCCCACGGATAGGGTTGCGGCTTAGAGCCTTCGACCGTCAAGCCGGCTACACCCTTTCGGCAACTCCGGCCTATGGGAACTAGCGCAGCCCCGGCCCCGACAGTCCTGAAAGCCTTGTCACCGGCGCAGGTCACCTGGCGCTGGCGCGTCCTGCTGGCCACTTACATCGGCTACGGGGGGTTCTATCTCACGCGCAAGACCTTCACGATCTGCAAGACGACGATCGCCAAGGATCTGGGCTGGGAACTGGGCGACACGGCCCACATCTGGACCGCCTTCCTGGTGGCCTACATGATCGGCATGTTTCTGAACAGCTTCATCGGCCGGCGCTGGGGGCCGCGCGTGCTGCTTCTCGGCGGTCTGGGTTTCTCAATCGTCTTCAACCTGATCTTCGGGTTTGCCAACTCCTTCGCTACGTTTCTTGTCTTCATGTTCTTCAACGGCCTGGTGCAAGCCGGCGGTTGGCCGGGGAGCGTCGGGTCGGTGTTCCGAGTGGCTGCGCCGGCCGAGCGCGGGCGGGTCATGGGGGTGTGGTCCACGAACTATCTCTTTGGCAACATGATCATCAAGTCGCTGGGCGGTTACCTGCTTGGCGCGCAGGGTTGGCGCTGGTCGTTCTGGGGCTGCACGCTGGTGACGGTCGGGGTCTGGTGGCTCCTCTTTTTCTGGCAACGCAGCCGGCCCCCGGTCGTGCGGCTCGAACCCATCGTTGACGGGCTGTCAGCCCAGGGGCGCACCGAGCAATAGTTATCTACTCGTTCAGTTAGCCTCCTTCTCGTTCTTTTTCATAGGCTAATCGCAGGCATTCCCTGGAAGCGGTTTCACCGGATTTCGATCTTTCCAGCAAAGCCCTATCCACAAGCGCCATAGCTTCTCGGTGCAACTTTTGAGCTTTTCTCATGGCTTATAAACCATTCGAGAACGAGGCTTCCCAAATTCGACAATGATTATTAAGGCTGGGAGAACACCGTCGGACTTTCTTGTCTGATCCAATTTTTTGGCGACTCTTGCTCTAAATGCTCGTTCATCTGGTTTTCTTATACCCGAAACCTCCAGTCGCACTTTATTTTGGAAGAGAGTGCCCCTTTTATCTTTGGAGTCGAGCCACCAGTCGAAACCAGTACCTCTTACGGAGCGCTCGACGACTGATAAATCTGTAAGAGTATGCACCAATAGGGCAGCAATGTCATAAGCTCCATGCTCAACGGCTACATCCAGATCGTTATGGCATCGCTTCATCTGGTCTGTGGTCTCTCCCCAGAACAGCTCAAATAATTCATGATAATCGCCATCAATACTAAAATTTACGCCACTCAGGTGTTCTTGATCTTCGAGGCAAACAGAAGCGGCCTCTGCGAGATATCCGCCATCGTTCTGTAACACCTTCGTTTCGTTCCATTGTATTGCTGAGAACTCGTTCGTCAGTTGGTCAGAATTCTTGCCCAGGCACGACAGCACCATCCCCAGACCAATCAAGAACAGGTCACGGGGGATGAGCTGGAAATGCAGAAAAGAGCCTTTCACTCCCCATCCGAACATCGCGGCGACCGTGATCAGGGCGCTGGGCACATTGGGAGCTCGAAAGAAGGCAAATCCAACTTGCAGGAATCCGAAGGTCAAAAGCCAGGCCACCACGTTGGGCAACTTGAGCTTGTATCGCTTGCAAATCTGGTTAACTCCCAGGCCCACGCCATGCAGAGTTCCCCAAATAACGTACGTCCAAGCGCCGCCATGCCAGAGGCCGCAGATGAACATGGCTGCGATTGAGGCGAACACCGAAACCGGAAGCGTGATCTTGCGAGCCGCCCGCACCATCGGCATGTACAAGTAAGTCGTGATGAAGCGGGTCAGAGTGATGTGCCAGCGCTGCCAGAACTCGGACACCGAAAGTGCACGGAACGGGGTATTGAAGTTGCTGGGAATCTCGATGTTGAACATCAGGGCGACGGCCCTGGCCATGTCGGAATAGCCGCTGAAATCGAAATAAATCTGCAACGCATACGCGAGGACCGTAAACCAGGTATCGAGAAAAGACATGGGACCCAGCAAAGGCCACGATCCACCAGCG
>CAWGZP010000063.1:0-13729 GCA_963826655.1 uncultured delta proteobacterium | reverse complement strand
AAACTACTATTCTATGCCGACGTCCGGCTCGTGCTTTCCAGAATCGGACGCGGATCGCGGGCAGAGACATACGGTTTGTCTTCGAGCGCGTCTTTCACGGTCATGAGGGTGTCTCGGACACTCACCGTTGAACGGTCGACGGCAACTTTCCGAATGATGGAACCTGTGAGTCCCGTAAGGCCAGTCTGCTCGGAACCCAGTTCTATCGATGAGGTAGAAGCCAGTTCTTGGGGTCTTCACTTCCACGAACGCAAAACGACAGATCCAGCGCGGTCTCAAAGTAGTGGCTCGCATAGAGCTGTTTGCCGGCGATCGCATAGGCCACCGGGTCATTCGGGCCTCCGGTGAGGGTCACGGCTTGCACCACCCGTAGCGTGGGCCTCAGGCCAAACTTCACCCTGGCCCAGTAAAAAGTGTCTTCCACGTTGGCGGGCTTCGCATTGGGATACGAGAGCAGGTAATGGTAGAAATCGGGAAGGTAGTCGAAGGCAGAGTCTTGTGGTAGCTTGAGAATGTAAGCGAATTGCTGCGCCACCTCGGTCGGTTTGCTGTGATCGTTGTAGGTCCCGAGGACAGCATTCCCCACTCGCTGGTATTCGAGCAAACGCTGCAGTGCGGTCTTCTGTAGGCGCTGATTGACTTGCTCGCCCCGGTCGGGACTGGACCAGTTGATGGATCGCTGCAACGACTCGATGGAACTGGAAGGCATCTGGATCAGGCAAGCCCCGGGCTGGCAGCGTTGCAAGGCCGCGATGTCGCTACTGTCGAACGAAAAGCCTTTCAGGTCGGAAGCCTGAGGCGAATTCTGAACCGGACTGATCCCCACCTCCTGGTGGAAAAAGCAGGCTACGGGCGTTGCCTGGCAGAAGGGTGAAACCATCTCCATCTCGATAGGTCAGGGGTTCGACCTGGTTACTCCGTTGCAGATGGCTTTGGGGTACGCGGCGATCGCAAACGGCGGAAAGCTTTGGCAGCCCTATGTCGTTAAGAGAATCGAGGGCAGTTCCGCCGATGAAATAGACGAGATAAAACCCAGGCTCAAGCGCAAGATCCCAATCGAGCAGCGCTGGTTCGATCTCGTGAGGAAAGGCCTGTTGGATGTTGTGGAAGACCAGAGAGGTACGGGGCATCACATACACACATCGACAGTTCAGATTGCGGGCAAAACGGGTACGGCCCAGGTAGTGCACGTGGCGCAGGGGGCGAACAGGAAGCTGCTCGAAAAGCTGACTAAGATGAAAGACAAGGACCACGCATGGTTTGTTGGCTATGCACCGGCTTCGGACGCCAGGATAAGTGTCGCGGCCATTGTCGAACATGGCGGCCACGGGGCATCTGTTGCGGCGCCTTTGGTGCAGAAGGTCATTTTGGAGTATCTGAAGGGCAGGGACAACCCTGTCCAGGAGCCGGCCCAGGAGTAGGATGGACTGATCTTGGCAACTGGGCGCATGATTTTGGCTCAATTGCCAAAAGGAGCAAGTTCCGGATGGAATCGTTTCGCAGGATTTTAGAAGGCTTATTCTCGCTATGATGGACCGGCGGCTGATTGAAAATTTTGACTGGTCGATGATCTGGACTTTGTTTGGTATTATCTGCATTGGGCTGCTTAGCATTTACAGCGCCCTTTATCCGCAGATCCAGGCCCGGCCGACCAACAATCTGTTTATAAAGCAGATCATCTGGCTTGCCATTGGGTTTGCTGTGCTGAGCGGATCTCTTTTTTTCAATTATCAGCGACTCAAGTCCCTCAGCCCCTGGCTCTATGGCCTTCTTCTCCTTCTACTCCTGGTAGTGCTCGTGGCAGGCAGGGAAGTACATGGTTCGAGGCGTTGGCTCGACCTTGTCGGTTTTCAGTTCCAGCCCTCCGAATTTATGAAAGTGATTATCGTAATCCAGCTCGCAGGTTACTTTTCATCGCAGGAGGTAACGAGCTTTCCGAGTATAACGAAACTGTTTCTTCCGGTCGGGCTCGTTATCTTGCCGGTGTTGCTGGTTCTTGCGGAACCCGATCTTGGGACCGCAATCTCTATTACGGCGATTGCAACCACGATGATGCTTTTTGTTGGCGTCCGGTGGAAATACCTGGCCGTCTTGATTCTGACCGTCATCCCCATGATGATACCTGTGTGGGAACACGTTCTTAAGCCTTATCAGAAACGCCGTGTCATGATTCTTCTCAGCCCCGAGCTCGACCCCCTTGGAGCCGGGTACCATATCAGGCAATCAAAGATTGCAATTGGTTCCGGAATGCTTTGGGGCAAAGGTTTTCTTAACGGCACACAGAGTAAGCTTCATTTCTTGCCCGAAAAACATACCGACTTCATTTTTTCGGTCTGGGCTGAAGAATGGGGTTTTGTCGGTTGCGCGGTACTGCTCCTTCTGTTCTGCCTGCTTATTTTCCTCATGCTCAGAGTCGCGACCAGATCTCGGGACAGGTTCGGCTCACTCATAGCGGTTGGCATGAGCGCCCTCATTCTCTGGCAGGCGTTCATAAACATCGGCATGGTGATAGGGCTGCTTCCGGTAGTGGGCATTACACTGCCTTTTGTTAGTTATGGCGGTTCCTCACTCATAACCCTCTGTCTGGCGATCGGGTTGATAGAAAACGTCAGTATGCGCCGCTACGTGTTCCAGACCCACTGAGTTTGCAGGACCACGGCAACTCCGCGACTGATTGTGATAACTTTCGCTTTTCTCCTTGCCAATATTCTTGACGTGTGCTAGTAACCTCGCCCATACTAAAAGTCTAACCTTAGTTCTAAAGCTCAGTTACACTATCTGGGCTAAACATAAATGTGCATGCTGGCGTTTCGTATTTTGCGGGCTGTAAACGTGGAGGGTGGAGCAAGATGATCGACATTAATTATTCGCTTTTTATCCAGATGGCCAATTTCCTGATTTTTCTCGTTTTGATGAATTTCGTGCTCTACCGTCCCATTCGGCAGGTAGTGGCTGAGAGAAAGAGCTTGATCTCTGAGAAGCAGCGGGAGATCGAGAGCCTGGAAACTCAGGCGCGGGCTTCTCTGCTGGAATACGACAAAATGATTCAAAAATCGAGGAACACGGGTTTCCAGAAGATTCAGGAGCTCAAGGCCGCTGGCTATGAACAGGAAAAGGAACTTTTGCACGAGATTTCGGAGAAGGCGGCCGCAAAAGTTCGAGAATTGCGTGAGAGTATTCAAAAGGAGATCGGGACCGCTCGAATGGAGCTGAAGCAGCAGGTGAAGGCCTTTTCGGCTGATCTGGCGCAAAAGATTCTGGGGAGGAAGATTTAAATGCGTGCGAGTCTGAAGGGAAAAGTATTGAGATCCAGGTGGTTTGTGCCCCTGATGGGGACAATGCTCGATTTGGCGTGCCTGACAAACGCTTGGGCGGCGGAGGGCGAGGAAGGCCACGCCCTTAACTGGACTGACTTTGCATATCGTACCGTTGCTATTGTCATCGTAATTGCGGTGCTCGTAAAACTTTTGAGAAAGCCCGTCGCAAACTTCCTCACCTCGCGTCGCGAAGAGATTGAACGCTTGCTCTCCGAGCTCGAGGTCAAAATGACGGAAGCCAAGTCCGAACAAGCCAAGGCGCAGGCCAGGCTTGCCTCCCTTGAAGAGGAAACGCGAAAAATCGTCAACGAGCTGCTAGCAGAGGGCGAGGCGGAGAGGCAAAAAATCATTGAAGCCGCCCACCGGCAGGCGGACTACATTCAGCAGCAGGCCCAAGTCGCCATTCAGCAGGAGACTCAGGCTGCTCGCGACAGCCTCCGAGAGGAGGTCGCCGACTTAGCCGTGGCCGGCGCCAAGGATCTTATATTAAAAAGAATTAAGGCTGATGATCAGAAACGACTGGTTAGTGAATTCATGATGAAGGTTGTGGAGGCGAAGTGAAAAACCAAGTCATTGCTAAACGTTATTCGAGGGCACTGTTCACTCTCGCCCAGGAAGAGCAGGCGGTCGAACAGTATGGAACTGAGCTGGACGGCTTTAGTCATGTCCTCCAGGTTATCCCCGATCTCGACAACGCGCTCCGGGACCCTCTTTACCCTGAGGCCGTGAAAAGGTCCATTATCCAGAAAGTGGCAGGCCAGTTGGAACTATCGCCTGTCATGAAGAGCTTTCTCACCCTGCTCGTCGAGAAAAGGCGCATGCAGTACCTGAGTGAAATTGCCGAGTACTACCACAAGCTGATCGATGATTTTTCAAATATCGCGCGGGCCAAAGTCAAAGCGGCCGTCAGGTTGGGAGGCGCGGAGATCAAAGAGATCTCTGAGGCTCTGGAGAAAAGATTCGCAAAGAAGATTGTCGTCGAATTCGAGCATGACGCTTCTCTTATCGGGGGAGTTTATGCCCAGATCGGCGATGTGGTTTTAGATGGCAGCGTAAAGCGTCAATTGCTCAATTTTAAAGAATCTTTGAAGAGGGGTGCGGTAGGATAAATGGAAATCAGAGCAGAAGAAATCAGCCAAATCATCAGAGAGCAGATCAAGGATTATGAGAAGAAGGTTGATCTCAGCGAGACTGGACGGGTGCTCTCCGTCGGCGATGGTATTGCCCGCGTCTACGGAGTCGAAAAGTGCATGTCCATGGAATTGCTTGAGTTCCCTACGTCCCACGGAAACATCTTCGGACTGGCTCTCAACCTCGAAGAAGACAATGTGGGCGTCGCCATCATGGGCGAAGACTTCCTTATTAAAGAGGGCGGTGAGGTGAGGCGTACCGGCCGAATCGCTGAAGTCCCGGTTGGGGATGCGGTTCTGGGACGGGTTGTGGACTCGGTTGGAAACCCGCTCGATGGACAGGGGCCCATCAATGCCACTGAATTTCGCCGAATCGAAGTGGTCGCTCCCGGCGTTATTGCACGGCAGTCGGTTAACGAACCGATGTACACAGGGCTCAAAGCAATCGACGCCATGACACCGGTCGGCCGCGGACAGCGCGAACTTATAATCGGTGACCGCCAGATCGGCAAGACCGCCATCGCGGTAGACACGATAATTAACCAGAAGGGTAGCGGCATAATCTGTATTTACGTGGCAGTGGGCCAGAAAAGGTCTACCGTTGCGCAGGTCGTCGAAACGCTTCGTAAACATGGCGCCATGGAGTACACGATCGTGGTGGCCGCTACGGCCAGCGACGCGGCAGCGCTCCAGTATGTCGCTCCTTATGCCGGAACCGCCATGGGTGAGTACTATCGCGACAAGGGCGGACATGCCCTGATCATTTATGACGATCTCTCAAAACAGGCTACCGCTTACCGCCAGGTTTCACTGCTTTTGCGTCGTCCACCTGCACGAGAAGCCTATCCTGGAGATATCTTCTATAACCACTCCAGGCTCCTGGAACGCTCCTCCAAGCTCAATGCGGACCTCGGCGGCGGCACGCTCACGGCCTTGCCGATCATTGAGACCCAGGCTGGTGATGTTTCTGCCTACATCCCCACAAACGTCATCTCTATTACCGATGGCCAGATTTATCTCGAACCGAGCCTTTTCTTCGCCGGTGTGCGTCCCGCGATTAACGTTGGCCTCTCGGTCTCGCGTGTAGGCGGTGCTGCTCAGACGAAGGCAATGAAGCAGGTAGCCGGAAAGTTGCGTCTCGAACTGGCCCAGTACCGCGAACTGGAAGCTTTTGCGAAATTCGGAAGCGACCTCGATAAATCGACTCAGGCGCAGTTGAACCGTGGTATTCGTCTGGTCGAACTACTCAAGCAACCCCAATATCAGCCTATGCCCTCCGAAAAAGAAATCATGTCGCTCTATTCGGGCACCAGGGGTTACCTCGATACAATTCCCTTAGAGAAAGTCGGCCAGTACGAGCAGCAGATGCTGACCTTCGTCGAGCGGAAATACCCTGCGATTTTGGCTGAAATCAAAGAGAAGAACAAGATCGACGATGCTCTGGATGCGAAGATGGGTGCCGCGCTCAAAGAATTTGCAGGGATTTTTCAGGCTTAACGGCCCTGGAGTCAACCAGAGGAAAGATGAACCATGGCAACTCTAAGAGACATAAAGAGAAAAATTGAGGCCGTCCGGAAGACCTCGCAGATTACCAAGGCCATGAATATGGTTGCCGCGTCCAAACTTCGCGGCGCGCAGCAGAATATGGAAAAATTCCACCCCTACGCGCTTAAGTTCCGGGAATTCATTGGCCGGCTTGCCGCCGGGGTGGAGGATTCTAAGGAGTACTCGCTGCTCACCAGCAAACCGGAAGTCAAGAATGTCGAGCTTCTGCTGGTTACGGCTGATAGAGGGCTTTGCGGGAGTTTCAATACCAACGTGCTGGTCGCGGCCGAAAGATTTATGAGGGCTAAAAAAGCCGAAGGCATTGAGGTGAGTCTCATAAATGCCGGTAGAAAGGCCACCGACTACTTCAGGAGGCGTCCCGTCAAGGTGAGGCAAAACTATTCCGGATTGCTCAATAAGATCGCCTATGACGATGGCCGCCGAATTGGGAGCGAGTTGATCTCGCTTTTTGAGACGGGCGAAGCCGACGAGGTTTACCTGCTTTACAGTCACTTCGTAAACATAGCCAGGCAGCAGCCTTCGATTGTGAAGCTTCTCCCAATAACACCTGCCAAAGAAGAGGGAGAGAAATCTTTCGAGTACACGTTCGAACCTTCTCATCAGGCGCTTTTGACCGATCTGCTGCCCAATTATATTTATGTCCAGGTTCTGGAGAGTTTGTACCAGGTATCCGTGGGTGAACACGCTGCGCGCATGGCTGCCATGGAGAATGCGACCAGCAACTGCAAGGAACTGGTGAGAACTCTTACTCTTACCTATAACAAGGCAAGGCAGGCAGGCATTACCAAGGAATTGATGGATATCGTCGGCGGTGCCGAGGCCCTCAAGAAATAGATTAAGGAGGATATTGTCCCATGAACATGGGGAAAATCGTACAGGTAATTGGAAACGTCGTGGACGTCGAGTTTGGAGAGGGAAACCTTCCTCCCCTTTTGACGGCCCTGTTTGCAACCAGTCCCGGCATCAGTTCCGAGGAAGACAATCTAGTCCTCGAAGTAGCCCAGCACTTGGGTGACAATGTTGTGCGCACTATCGGGATGGACACGACAGACGGCCTTGTGCGCGGTATGCCGGTGAAAGATTCCGGAAAGCCGATCATGATGCCGGTTGGCAAACCGGTCCTCGGCCGAGTTATCAACGTAGTGGGCAAGACCGTGGATGGGCTTGGGCCGATCGATACCGATACCTACATGCCGATTCATCGCAGCGCGCCTACTTTTACCGAGCAGGATACGTCGGTTAACGTTCTCGAAACCGGCGTCAAGGTTATCGACCTGCTCGTTCCGTTTCCTCGCGGCGGCAAGATGGGTATGTTCGGCGGAGCAGGCGTGGGCAAGACTGTCGTTATGATGGAGATGATTCATAACATTGCCATGCAGCACGGCGGTATTTCGGTTTTTGCCGGTGTTGGCGAGCGGACCCGTGAAGGAAACGACCTCTATCACGAGATGAAGGATTCGGGCGTTCTTCCTCGCGCCGGCCTCGTCTACGGCCAGATGACCGAGCCTCCGGGGGCCCGTGCGCGTGTCGCCCTTTCTGCTCTTACCGTGGCTGAATACTTCCGCGACGTTGAAGGACAGGACGTTCTTCTCTTCGTTGACAATATTTTCCGGTTCACCCAGGCGGGCGCTGAAGTTTCCGCTTTGCTTGGCCGCATGCCCTCCGCTGTTGGTTATCAGCCAACCCTGGGTACCGACCTCGGTGAATTGCAGGAAAGAATCACTTCGACCAACAAGGGGTCCATCACTTCTGTGCAATGTGTCTACGTACCCGCTGACGACTTGACAGACCCTGCACCTGCAACGACCTTTGCCCACCTCGACGGAACGGTCGTTCTCTCGCGCCAGATTGCTGAACTTGGGATCTACCCCGCCGTGGACCCGCTTGATTCCACGTCGCGCATCCTGGACCCCAACGTTCTTGGTTCCGATCACTATACCACGGCGCGCGAAGTTCAGCAGATACTCCAGAAGTACAAGGACCTGCAGGATATCATCGCCATCCTTGGTATGGACGAGCTTTCGGACGAAGACAAGCTGACCGTATCCAGGGCCAGAAAAATCCAACGCTTCCTGTCCCAACCTTTCCACGTGGCGGAAACCTTCACGGGCGTTGCCGGCAAATACGTGAAGATGGCTGATACGATCAGAGGGTTCAAGGAAATCTGCGAAGGCAAGCATGACGATATTCCGGAGCAGTCCTTCTATATGGTCGGGTCCATCGACGAAGTTGTTGCAAAGGCCAAACAGATGGCTGCGGCAGCCTAACGGAAGAAGACGGTGATTGTATGGCGGAAAAAGTTTTGCTCGAAATCGTAACGCCCGAAAAAAAGGTTCTCAGCGAATCGGTCGATGTCGTTGTAGCTCCTGGAGAGTTAGGTGAATTCGGCGTTCTGCCCGGTCACATCCCTTTCCTTTGCAAACTCAAGATAGGGGAGCTTCGGTACCGGGTCGGTACGGCGGCCCGGCATATCGCAATAATGGGAGGCTACGCCGAGGTTTTAAATGACACCGTGACCATTCTGGCCACTGCTGCCGAGCCTTCGATCGAAATTGATGTTGTGCGCGCAAAGGCCGCCCGGGAAAGAGCCGAAAGGCGGATTTCCGAGGCCAAAGATAAGATGGAGTTTGCGCGCGCCCAGGCAGCTCTTCAAAGAGCCATGGCTCGACTGAGAGTGGCTGAGAGACAGTAGCGCGCTTGGACCTGTACTGGTATCTCTATGGATATCGTCTAACGATATCTCCTGAAGGTATCTTGACTGATAGATCTTTATAGTGAAAACGTAGTGAAAAGCCCCCGGGTTTCGGGGGCTTTTTTTTATTTGTGCGCCCGGCAGGGCGCATTTACTTGGAGGTGAAAGTCCTCTACGGACCCGACAGGGGGGAACTGTTAGCCGGACGGCAAGGGGCAGGCAAAAAGCGCTGGCCCGACGAATAGAAATCGCATACGAGGCGGCCATGCCGGATGAGAAGGCAATTTTCTTCAACGCCTAATCCCTGTACGGAAGGCATGGACGTATATGCGGCGGGCATAAGTGTGAAGGCGGGTGTGCGCATTACCCGACAGGTGCATCGATCGGACGGAAGGTCCGAATGCGAAGTGTGTGGCAGGAGCTTGAATTTCGATGAGGCATGGGACGCACATTGGCAGGAGGGGAAGGCGACTTCCCCTCCTGCCAATGTGCGCCGTCTGCGCGTAGGCGCGTGATTTTTTCTCGCTTTTCGCTCCTGCGCCTGTCAGCCTGCAACTGGGCATAATCAACCTTGACTATCCATGTGCTTTTTGACTAGAATACTTTCCAGTGAGCATCCACATGCCTTTTCGGCCCTTGGATGAAGGGTGGTTGTATGCGGGTGCCGCGGATTCAGAGTGTGCAAGCGGCAGGAGGTTAGTCTTGCTGCATTAGTGGCGTGGAGGGAAAGCGCTTCGGACCGTTTGAATGTAGAAGAGGCTGGATCGGCTTAACGGGTCATTCACTACCGGATTATTCGGCAAAAATACAGAAATTGGAACACGGCTCGAAATGTCGCGCGCGGGTGTTGGTTGGGCCGCGGCGTGCAAGGGCCGAGAGAATAAATCGGGCTGATTGAATTTTCGGGTTTGCCCTGCAGTGTTCGTGATTGGCAGAATGTTTCTGAGCCAACATATATGAAAGGGGAGCTCTTCCTGGCTCTGGTGTGCAGGTCAGCTACGGCTGAAAGCCTAAAGGAGTCATAGGGCGCCCACCTGAACTTTAGGTTCAAGACCACCTGCCAACACGGCACATCGCGGGGGCATTACCTTTCCAGGCTTCCCCCGTTCCTCGTTCGAACTTCAAAGGTTGTCTGACGGTCTGGAAACCCTCCAGGACCCATTCCCCTGCTTACGCTATTTCTCGTATTGGCTCAAAGGCCGGCAAGGAGCTTTCCGCGTCATTTGTTGAGCGGACACGCCCCACAGGTGCGGTTTGGGTTGCCATAGCTCGAAAGGAAACTGCGATAATGAGTTATATCTCCTGTGCAGCGTTATTGTTCGTTGGGCTCGTTCTAGGCGGGGTCCTCGGTTACTTTGGCAGGTACCTGTGGCTGGAAAAAAAACGTCGCAAGCTCGATAGCGATGCTAAAAACATCATTGCCGAAGCAAAGAAGGAGGCGGAGACAATCAAAAAAGAGGCCATTCTTCAAGCCAAGGACAGCCTCTTTCAAATGAAGGCCGATTTCGAGAAAGAAACCAAGGAAAACCGCAAAGAGTTCCAGAACCTCGAAAAGCGTATCCTGCAAAAAGAAGAAAATCTCGACCGCAAGTCCGAATCAATCGAAAAAAGGGAAGTGGCACTGAGCAAGCGGGACAAGCAGATTGCACAGCAGGAAAGCGCTTTGGCCAGCCGCGAGAAGGAACTGGATGCTGCGATAATGGATGAGAGAAGAAAGCTGGAAAACATCTCCGGAATGTCTGCGCAGGAAGCCAAGGAGATGCTGATCCACTCCATCGAGAACGAAGCACGCCACGACGCCGCGCTGATTGTCAAAAAGATTGAATCGGAAGCACGAGAGATAGGGGATAGAAAAGCCAAGGATATTATCGCGCTTGCGATCCAGAGGTATTCTGGCGACTACGTGGCCGAAAAGACGGTTTCGGTTGTGACCCTGCCTAATGAAGAAATGAAGGGTCGCATTATAGGCAGGGAAGGCAGAAACATCCGGGCCATCGAGGCCTCGACGGGTGTGGACCTGATTATCGACGACACTCCCGAAGCCGTCATCCTGTCGGGTTTTAACCCGGTTCGGCGCGAGGTCGCAAGGATTTCACTCGAAAGGCTCATATCGGATGGCAGGATTCACCCGGCGAGGATCGAAGAAATCGTAGAGAAGGTCACTACGGAAATAGAGACTTCGATCCGCGAGGCGGGGGAGCAGGTGGCGTTCGACGTGGGCGTTCACGGTATTCATCCCGAACTGATAAAACTTATAGGAAAATTAAAATTCCGCACGAGCTACGCTCAAAACGTTCTCCAACACTCCAGGGAGGTCTCGTTTCTGTGTGGGATAATGGCCGCCGAACTTGGTCTCAATGAAAAACATGCAAAGCGTGCAGGGCTTTTGCACGATATCGGAAAGGGTGTCGACCATGAGATGGAAGGCCCTCACGCTGCGATAGGGGCAGATCTTGCCCGCAGACACGGCGAGAGTCCCTTGATCGTACATGCCATAGCGGCCCACCACGAAGACATTCCTGCGGAGGACGTTCTGGCGATCATCGTCCAGGCTGCCGATGCACTGTCTGGCGCCAGGCCCGGCGCCAGAAAAGAGCTTCTTGAAACCTACGTAAGGCGGCTCGAGGATCTGGAACGCATTGCCGGTTCCTTCAACGGAATCAGCAAGGCGTACGCAATCCAGGCCGGCAGGGAGCTGCGAATTATCGTTGAAAGCAATGTCATCGCCGATGCGGATGTTGCCCTACTCAGCCGCGACATCGCCAAGAAGATAGAAGGTGAACTCACCTATCCCGGACAGATCAAGGTCACGGTCATTCGGGAAACGAGGGCCGTGGAATATGCGAAGTAGACTGCGGGCCGAAAGGACTTCATCCAGGTGGTAAACGTTGTCGATATCCTGAAAGAGCGCGGGTTTGTGGCTCAGACAACTGACGTGGGGGAACTCAGGCAGTATCTGTCCGCACCTTCCAGCTGTTATATAGGGTTCGATCCGACGGCCGACAGCCTACACGTCGGGAGCCTTGTCCCCATTATGGCCCTTGCGCACATGCAGCGCCAGGGACATCGCCCGATAGTCCTCGTAGGGGGTGGCACCGGCCTGGTAGGGGACCCGAGCGGAAAGACCGAGATGCGGCAACTCTTGACGCTGGATCAGATCGAGTTAAACGTTGCTGCCCTCAAGAGGCAGCTCTCGCGTTTTCTGGATTTCGGCGAAGAGAGGGCGCTGCTCGAGAACAATGCCGACTGGCTTGTAGAGCTGCGCTATATCGAGTTCCTGCGTGATATCGGCAGGCACTTCAGTGTCAACCGGATGCTCGCTGCCGAAAGTTATAAAATTCGCATGGAAACAGGTCTCAATTTCATCGAGTTTAACTATATGCTGCTACAGGCATATGATTTTTATTACCTGGCGAAGACTCGGGATTGTTTCCTGCAGATGGGCGGTGACGATCAGTGGGGAAATATAGTCGCTGGGATAGAACTGATACGCAGAAAACTTCACAGAGGCGCTCATGCCGTCACTTTTCCACTCCTCACAACCGCTTCCGGCGCCAAGATGGGCAAAACGGCTGCAGGTGCTGTCTGGCTGAGCGCCGAGAGGACGAGCCCTTTCGATTTTTACCAGTATTGGATCAATACGGATGACCGGGATGTAGCGCGTTTTCTAAAGCTCTACACGTTTCTTCCGGTAAATGAAATAGACGCTGTGAGCGACCTTGAGGGACAGGATCTCAATCTGTGCAAAACTATTCTTGCCTTCGAGGTAACCGGGCTCGTCCATGGAGCGGAAGCTGCGCTGTCAACGCTTGAAGCCGCGCGGAGCGTTTTTGCGCAAAGGCTGCTTCCGGCCGATCTGCTGCCCTCGAGCGGCATACCAAGATTATCGGGGGAAAATACCGACGCGATCCCGAGCACCATCGTCCGGATCGAGCGTCTCGAGGAGGGAATCCCCGCCTTCGAACTCTTCGCCGAAATCGAACTTTGCGATTCGCGGGGTGCCGCGCGGCGCCTGATACAACAAGGCGGCGCCTACGTCAATGAAGACCGCATAAACGCTATAGACTATCGTATCGGGACCACACACCTCAAAGACGGCGGGATTGTCCTAAAAGCCGGCAAGAAAAGGGTCCACCGTATAAAGGTGGAGTGAGGCCACACTCGCGAGAATTTTTTGGCCGGTGACTTGTGTCCCGCCATGCGACTCTCCTTGACTGTGAAAAGGTGTAACAGGGCAGGTGAGGGTACGCCCCACGTCTCTTTTGAGAGCTGCGGAGATATGCAGTATTGCGTACCTTCTCTTCGTGTGAGATTAGGTCTCCTGCGTCTCTTGGGCGGTTGGCATTACCCGAAAAAAACCGGAAATCGGACCACATTTGTCCAAAAGGGACCATTTCTTATCATTCTATCTCACTATTTGACACGCTAAAGGAAGAATGAATCCCCTGTCCGGGACCTGGGAAAAAGTTGTGTTTTCGCCTTCTTCGGGGTGAAGCAAAAGTTTTTTGTTTTTCTTGTTGACGGCATCCAGGTGATGGGCTAGATTCCTCTTTTTGCTCTTGGAGGATGTCGGAGCGCGAGGTAGGGGTGACAATCTTTTGCCGGGTGATTAGCATTCGATGATAGTTTTCGATCTCTTCTTTTACCTTGTTTACCTTTGGATCTTTTAAAATCCTTTGAAGATTTAGAGCATGTTTCGCAGAGTGCCCATGAGCGGGTAGAGGTGGGGTGTGCTCAAAGGGTTTCAGGAGCAGGTATTTTCGATGTTGGTTTATGGCTCAATCTCACAAATTATCGGAACGAAGATTTTGGGGTTGACTTCTGAGATGAGGTTGGGTAAATTTAGAAGATTGCGCTGGAGTTTGGGCGCAACGGCATTTCACGGGAAAGACATTCTCCTGTAAAGCCGGCGACACAAAAGTAACTTTCCTGTAATAAGTGTTGACACGAAAGTTGCTTTAAGGTATGTTAGAAAAACCAGAGACAGCTCTGGGGTTCTCCGGCGGGTGAAGCGGAGGGCGTGC
>CAWGZP010000062.1:0-9858 GCA_963826655.1 uncultured delta proteobacterium | reverse complement strand
ATCCTGCGCAAGCTTGCTGTCTAAGCCAAATCTCTCCAAGGTTACGACGGTTGCTTTGTTCAAGTTCAGGTTCGGGCGGGCACTCAACACCTTAGCCGTCATTTTTAAGTCTCCTTTCTTTCTCTCCAAAAAACAGCAACTTAACCCTATTCCACAATTTAAGTCCTGGCGGGAGATCGTGCAATTTTTCAGGAATTTTCAGGAACCCGAAAAGGTTTAAGTTGGGGGATTGGACGATTGTAAACGAGCTGAAGAATTCTGAACTAAGGGATTGAGGAACAAATAATTCCTGAATTCCAAGATCCCTTAATTACAAAATTTCTTCAATACATCATCACCGCATCGGTCATTTGCTCGACTTTCAACGGCTTTGCGGCAATGATGTCCAGGACCCCGGGCCTGAACTCCAGCCCGGCAGCGTCCAGCACGATGGGCTTTTCGGCCGATTCATATTTTTTGCGAACCTTGCAGCACCGGCCCGGGCAGTCGTCGTAATCCGACAGAACAGATAACGATTTGAGTTCGGGCTCATATTGGGGAAGATATGCCGGAAGAAAGACATCGGTCTTTTTTGAATCGACCCACTCAACCCTTTTCAAGGTGTGCAGATTTCCGACTACCACTATCATTTTGGCCTGGCTATCGCGCTGAAAGACACAACTGATGTTTTTGGCCATCCATTCATCGCGCGTGTAGGCGGTGTTCCACATCGATCCGGGAAGATCCATTGCAACCGGTTTGAGTCCGCAAAGCCGGACGGCATCGATAAAACAGCGGTACTCCGGCCGATCTATGAAATGGAAAATATCGATGTCGTTCAGGCCCGAGCCGCTGCACGAGAAGCTGTCGAGTTTTAGCTGCTGGTCCGAGGCTATCTCCAGACCGACATGAGTTAAGCCAAGCCCGGCGAGCACGGGCAATATCTCCATGAGAAAAAAGCAAGTCGATGGCTGATTGTGCTTTGCACCCAAAAGAATGACGTCATGGCTGCCCAGCTTTTCCGTGAAAAAAGATTTCGGATCCATAGCCCCTTCCGCGGGCGACGCCTCGAAAGTAGGCACAGGTGCTCGACAGGCCGATTTGGACCCGACCGCCCCGGATCCGGAATCAAATATCATCTGGAAAGTTCCTTTGAAAAATGACGATGGACTTGAAAAAGGCGGGTTCCGCGCAGTGCGCTGAAATCGCTGCTTTCTTTTTAGTGAATATTTTAACATCCATTCGATTATCAGGGTAGCCGGGGGAGAGGGTTTTTCCCTTCGTTTTAACTCACTCGTCCATTCGCCCGCCCTCTGGTAAATTATGCGAATCTGGGCTAAAGAGTTCCCCGAGCCGGTATGAATCGGCGCATCGGGGGGTTATCTATGTGCCTGAGGGTATCTTTGATCCTAACCGGTTGATTTTGATTCAATTTCTTTTAAGTAAAACTTTTTCGGAGGTGTAAGTCATTGCCGTCATTATCGGAAGTGCAATCGGCAGCAGTTGAATATCTGGATGGACCGGCCCTGATTTGCTCGGGCGCGGGAGCGGGCAAGACTTCGACCATCGTCGCTAAATTTGAGTACCTGATCGAGAACGGCTACGAACCCGGACGGGTCCTTTGCATCACTTTTACGAACAAAGCGGCAAACGAGTTGAAAGATCGGCTCACAAAATCGACGGGACGATGGATAAAGGATTTTCCCTGGGTGAGGACCTTCCATTCCTCGATGCTCCAGATCCTGAAGGCGCATGCGGAAAAGATCGGTTTCAAAAATCCTGTCACCATCTACGATGGGACCGATCAGATCAGACTCATAAAAAATATTCTGGAACACGGTTTCAATATGGACGGCAAGTACGCCAGGCCGATAAGGGCGCATATCGGCAGGGCCAAGAACTCCCGCGAACCGGATGCCTACATCCATTCCGTCAAGGAATTCAGAAAACTCGACTTCATCTTCGAGCACTATAACCGGAGCCTCAAAGAGTCGAACGCAATGGACTTTGACGATATCCTGCTCCATGCCCTCAACCTGCTGCAAGGGGAGCCTCGAAGTCCGGAGCGCCTATCAACATTTGTTCCAATACATCCTTCTGGACGAACACCAGGATTCCAATTCCGTCCAGAACGCCATAATCAAGCTCCTGGTAAACAACGGCAACATCACCGTGGTGGGTGACTTTTCACAGTCCATCTATGGCTTCCGGGGAGCCGAGCCGAGCTATTTCGTGCGGTTTCCGGAAGAATACGCCGGGACGAAGGTCTTTCTGCTCGAGCAGAACTACCGCTCTACTGTTCCGATTGTCGAACTGGGAAATGAAATTATCAGCTTCAATGACGAGAAGATCAAAAAGAAATGCTTCAGCGCAAAAAGCGGCAATGTGCCCACGTTGCGCGGTTTCGACAATTCCTACTTCGAAGCCAGGTGGGTGGCGGAAAAATGCAGGGCCTACCGCCGTGACGGACTTGCCTTCGAGCAGATGGCGGTCCTCTACAGGACAACCTTCATCAGCCGTATCGTCGAGAACGCATTCAATGAAGTCGGTGTGCCGTACAAGCTCGTTGGCGGGGTTTCGTTCTTCGAGCGCCGTGAGATCAAGGACCTGACAAGCTACCTGACGTGTGCGGTCAACCCAAAGGACGATATAGGCTTCGAACGCATTCTGAACGTTCCCAAGAGAGGAATCGGCAAGAAATCGATTCAGAGAATCAGGGACATCGATCTACCCGGCGGTTCTTTAAAGGAGAAAAGTCCTATCGCCATCCAGAAAAAACTCGGTCTTCAAAAAGTAGCCGGAGGGATTGGGATGGTGCTATTCATCCTCGATCGTATAAAGGATATGCCGCCAAAACAGGCGCTTGAAGAAGTCATCGACATCACGCACTACGACGATTACCTGGAGACTTATGCCGGAGACGGCGATGAGAGCAGCCTTATAGCGCGACATGAAAATATCAACGAACTTCTCAGCATAGCCGAAGGTAAGGCGACTATAGAGGAGTTCCTGGAAGACTGCGCCCTGCGTACCGACGAAGAAGATGAGGATGAAGAAGACCGGGGTGTGCGCCTGTCCACGATCCACTCCGCCAAAGGGCTCGAGTTTGATACCGTGTTCGTGGTCGCATGTGAGAATAATATCCTGCCTCATTGGCGCTCGATTGAAGAAGACGAGGGCAATTCCAGCGGCGGCAACGTCGAAGAAGAGCGCAGGCTGTTCTACGTCGCCTGCACCCGGGCCGAGCGCAACCTTCACATCTCCTACGCCAAAATGCGGCAGAACAAGGTGAGCGGGATCAGCCCGTTTTTGGAAGAACTTTCAAACCGGCATCTGAAAAGATTGGATTGTTAAACACAAAGTTCACCACAGAGGCGTTCGATAACTCGAAAAATCCTGCAAGCTCCTTCGTAGGGTCTATAGTCGATTTTTAAAGGACACAGTGAAACAGAGAAATGCAATATGGCGGGCTGTCATAGTGTCTGGAAAAGAAAACGGGTATGCAGGGGGGAAACCGGGAATAGACAGGTAGCTGGTGCCTGGTGTTGTTTGTTCTACTGGTTTTCTCCGTGTACCCTCTATGACTCCGGGGTGAACCAGGCTGTAGAATTCCGATCCACAAATCCCTCTATCCTTCAATTTAAGTTCATTTGCTAAGTCGTGAGAATTCTGCTAGATTGTTCTAATATGGCTTCCTCTGTGGTGAATACTTCCTGGAAGGGCTCTTTTGAGATGTATAATCCCTATTTCCGTTTCTCCTGCTCCCCGTTTGAAAACACTCTTGACCAGCGGTTCCTTTTTTTCAGCGAGTGTCATGACGAGGTAATCGAGGCGCTGCTCTACTTCGTCAAGGAAAAGAAGAGCTTCGCACTCGTTTGCGGAGACGTTGGGACGGGCAAGACGATGATCGTCCATCATCTTCTCGGCAATCTTCCGGGGTCCGTAAAACCGATATTGATTCCCTATCCGGACGTCGAATACGCGGAGATATTGCGATATATAGCGCGGGTCCTCGAGATCAACCCGGAAGGTAAAGAGGTCCTCGGCCTGGCCGACGAGGTCAGAGCTGTACTCAAAGAGGCGAGTCTTAGCGGTAAACAGGTCATCCTGATCATAGATGAGGCCCATCTTCTTTCCATAAAAAGCCTCGAGGATATACGGCTCCTCTCCAACATCGAAGTCACGGAACACAATCTCCTGCAGATACTGCTGATCGGCCAGAACGAACTTAGCCACAAGCTGCATCGCAGGGATATGCGCCAGCTTCGCCAGAGAATAAGCGTGAACCGGTTCCTTTCCCCAATGAGCGCTTCGGAGACAATCGCATACGTAGACCACCGGCTCCGGGTGGTGGGGTCAAGCTTCGATAAATGTTTTGTACCGGCCTGCAAGGATTTGATCTTTAAGATGACAGACGGGGTCCCGCGCAACATAAACCGGTTGTGCGATACGGCCCTTCTCGTATGTATGACCGAAAAGCGCGACACGGTAACCGGGAGGATGCTCAAAAAGGCGCATGACGCCCTGCAGACCGACGTGATCCTCGCGCCAAAAGACAGCAAGTCAAAATCTTTCGACGTAAGAGAAGGCGATAAAGAATTTGGCGAGAAAAAATCCGGTCTCAATAGGTTAAATCCTGCGTTTGCCGGGGTGGTGGTGCTCTTTATCCTCGCGCTTGTTGCCCTGGGTTATTGGGGGAACCTCGGTGAAAATCTCAAAGCCAGGCTTTACGGGCCGGGGCCTGCCAAGGCAGTAGTCACAAACATTGAAAAGTCCCTGCCTCCGGCTTCTGAGAGCGTTGAGAGTAACAGTAAAGATACTGGGGTGAGCGTGAAAGACGCTGAGGTGAGCAGGGAAATGACCTCGAAACCGGCGGCGGCCGAGCAAGGTCCTTCGACCACTATGCCCGCCCCGGTGATTTCACAGGGGCCTGATTCTGACCCGGGACCTGTCGCCTCTCCTCCCAGGGGGAGCGAACAGGCAGGGAACGTGGATGAAAATGTCGTAAAGATCGACGCTGCCGCTCCTTCGGTCGAGGGACAGGGACCCACACCGGCGCCAATGGAAACAGAGGCCAAAGAGCCAAAGACAAACGGGGAGGCCGCGCAGGTCGAGGTGGGAGATGCTGCGCCGGAGATTGCCGCAAAAGGTAAGAATCCGGATGAGGGCGCCGATGCATTCGAGCATGTAACGATAAAAAAAGGGGACACCATTACCTCAATTGCCGAGCAATGGTTTCCAGGGGATCCGGAGTCCGGTCAGCAATCGATACTTTCGGCCAACCCCGAGATCGATGACAAGAACCGGATTTGGGAGGGGCAGGTTATAAGGATACCGAAAAGGGATTAAACGCGAATTGAGGGATTTAAATCCCTCAATCTTTTTCAACCAGCAGGCAGATTACATCCATCACATTTGTGCGGGTGGGGCCTGTTATCAGTAGATCGCCCAGTGGCTTGAAGAAGTTGTAAGAGTCGTTGTTGCGAAGGTGCTCTTCGGCGTTGAGTCCCCTTTTAAGCGCTTCCCGGCAGGTGTTGCCGTCTACCATTGCGCCCGCTGCGTCAGTTGGTCCGTCCGAGCCGTCCGTTCCAGCACTCAGCAAAGCGATTCGAGGCTGTTCAGCCAGGGCAAGTGCTGCGGCCAGCGCTAATTCCTGGTTCCGGCCGCCTTTTCCTTCGCCCCGGATAGTCACCGTGGTTTCGCCCCCGGCAAGGATACAGGCCGGAGGCGAGATCGGATTGTCTGAGGCGGCTATCTCTTTTCCGAGTGCCGCAAAAACCTTGGCAACCTCCCTGGCCTCCCCCTGTATGAAAGATGATAGAATCAGAGTATTGTACCCCAGACGTTTTGCCATCCGGGACGATGCGAAAAGCGCTTCGCGATTGCTGCCGATAATCAGGTTCCGGGCTTGGTCGAAAACGGGGTTTCCCGGTTTCGGAGTCTCCTCGATAGCTCCGCTTGCCCCGTCGTGCAGGAGTTTCAATACCCGTGGAGGCAATTGTTCTGAAAGTCCATATCGTTCCACGATCCCGATGCAGTCGGCAAAAGTGCTTGGATCGGCAACCGTTGGGCCTGAGGCGATCACGTCGAGAGGGTCGCCGACCACGTCCGAGAGGAAAAGGGAAACGACTGTAGCCGGGAAGGCCACCCGGGCGAGATGCCCTCCCTTGCATACGGACAGGTGCTTGCGCATGGAGTTTAGTTCGAATATAGCCGCCCCGGACTCGAGAAGGAGCCGGGTCGTTTCTTGTTTCTCACCCAGAGAGAGGGGAGTTCGTGGGGCAGGAGAAAGAGCGCTTCCCCCGCCGGAGAATGCACACAAGACCAGGTCTTGTTCAGTGCATGCTTGCAGTTGGGTCAGAATGAATCGCGTGGCTTGCATCCCTGCCTCATCCGGTACGGGGTGCCCAGCCTCCATGACACGGACCTTTTTAAGTGGGACCGCGTGACCATATTTTACGGTGATCCAGCCCTCCGTGAGGCTATCTCCAAGAATATCCTCAAGCGCTTTGGCCATGGGAGCCGTTGCTTTTCCAAACCCGGTCACGATGACTCTTGCAAAAGAATCGAGAAGGTAGGAGTACTCTCCCACTTCCAGTCGATTTTTTAGTAACCGGACATGGCGTCCGATCGCTTCTTCCGGGTCCGCCGCTTTCAGGCCGGCCGCAAAGATCTCTTCGAGTGCCTGTCTAGAGCGAATCAAACCGCCGCGTTTTTCTTGCGAATCCTGGTTCGTTTCGGTTTGCCGGCATTCTCGTTCTCATCGGCCACTTTGGTTTTTTCCTTCCTTCTCGCCTCAATTGCCTTCTTCAGGTTTTCAGGCAGCCCTCTTTTTTTAGCCGCTTTGCTTCTCGCCTTGGTCAATGACTTTGCAGCCAATGGTGTTCTCATCGAAAACCCGAATTTCTTCCTGTACTCTTTCTGGCTCATCCCATGGGAGACCAGATGCTTCACCGTGAGCTGTCTCATTGCGGCGCCACATTCGAGACAGATTACCCTGTCGTCCTGGATCGAGTCATGCGGCGTGAGTGACAAAGGCTCCGCATCGGAAGCCGGTTCCTGACTTATCCCCGTGGCCGGTTGATCCCGTTCAAGCTCGGTTTCGGCTGTTTCAAGCTTTTGGAGTTCCTGGAGCGAGCTGAAAACCTGCCGAAGCGATGATGTAATCTCATCTACTGACATAGGCGTTAAGGATACCTGATTTTGGACGATTTCCGAGGCGATCTCGATGAGTTTTTTAGACATTGCAAAATCCTTTGCATAAAGTAAATGAGAAACGTCAGTATACAGAGTGCCATACATTGTAGTAGGTTATTAGACGAATGCAATGTTTTTCGAATATATGCGGTAACAGGCGTCATTAATCTTATTCAATTCCAGGAACCGGTATCCCCGATAAGTAACCAAGGTAACATCATCGGGTAATGCAAGACTTTGTCAGAAGATCCCCAAAACTATCCCCAATGGCGGGCACGGGCGTGCTTGTTTAGAGCGGGGCCTTTAGGGAGAGGAAGGCAATGCCGACGATAAAAATCGTAGAGCCGGCTTTATATGGTGAGCACGGTTTTGTTGTGCCCACCTTCTCATCTCCAGGGGCTGTGGGCGCGGTGGAACTCAAAACTAAAAGCTGCAAAGGGAGGCAGGATTGTCTCCCTTTGTCTTGACCGGGTGTCGAGGGGATTATTTTCCTTTTAGAAATTCGTCCAGGACATCGATATTTTGGTGCTTGATCACGAGGTCGAAAATTTCGTCCTTAACCTTACGAGGCAGAAGTTCGATGCTCTTGGTGGTCGCCGAATCGTACTTTGCGCCCGGATAAACTTTCAGGAGCTTGTCTCTTTGCGCATCGTTTGCGTATACGTAAATGACCTTCAGCCCTGCCATGGCCTCTTTGGTCATGTGACCGAGGCCGGCCTTGTCCAGCTTTGCAAAACGCTCTTCGTTCACCCAGATGTTGATTGGATATTTTCCGTCACTCATTATTAGACTCCTTGCTTAGCATTAGGACTTTGCAGTTTCGTGCAGAGGAGGAATAGAGAAAACCGGGGTCCTCTTTGCAAGATATTCGTCCGTTACGAAGGGTGACCCGAAGCCGTACTTCTCAGCGCATTCCATTACGAGGTCGAAAACCTCGGGGCGGAAAATGAGCCGAGGGGGCTTTACGCCGTCATCGACAATGCTTCGGATGAGGCTGCCGCTGAATTTCTGCCATTCGCTTTTGTGGTTGCACAGACCCTCGGAAGTCACTTCGCCGCAGTGCGGGCAATAGAGCCAGTTCATCGAGTAGACCGGTACTATATCGAGTTCGTCCTGCACGGTGGCAAGCAGGTTGTGGGCATCGTAGGCGCCATAGTAGGTGCCGACACCCGCATGATCCCGACCGAACATGTGGTGCGTAAGGCCGAGGTTGGTCCTCAGCGCGGCGTGGAAAATGGCTTCTTTCGGACCGGCGTAACGCATGTCCCAGAAAGTGAGCGAGGTGAGGTGGTTATGATCTCCAAAATAGCCCGCTTTCCTCAACTCGTCCTGAGTCAGGATGATCGCTTCATCGATGTAGTCACCCTTGCGCTTTGCGCCGATGATTGCGTTAACTAGAACGCCGACCAGCGGCTTATCGATCGGAAGTTCGCCGTACGTCTGGCTCCAGGCGCCCTTCATAAGCCACTCATGGCCGGTATGGGGGACATTCCTGGTCTGGTGAGCCACGATACGCTTCCAGCCCCTTTCCTGGAACTTCTTCCTCATCTCAAGCGGTGGGAGGAAGTAAGGACCATAGGGTTCGTTGATCAGGGGACGATTCACAAGAGTGATCTTGCCCCCGATGAATTTATCAGCGTAACGGTAGGTCATCGCGCAACCCGGGTGCTTTTCTTCGGTAGTCCCGTAGACGGACTGCGCCATTTCCTTTTTATCGTAAGTGAAAATATCTTCGACTTCGAAGAGGGCCATCGGGTTTCCGTCATAAGTGAGGACGACCGGTTGGCCGGGCTTGATTGCATAATTGGAAATGTCCGCATCCGATATGTCGAAAACGATCGGAATGCTCCAGACAACCCCATTGGCAAGTCTCATGTTTTTGACAACCGAATCGACGTCGGCCTTGTTCATGAAGCCGTCGACAGGCGAAAAAAAGCCGTAGCTGATGCCGATGATTTCGTTGGCAATCTGGCTGCGGACTGGAATCCGGGTAAGGCCCTGGATTTTCTTTGCCGCCTCAGCAGGCTCCAAGATTCTTTCAACGATGGGTTTTTTCCCATGTCCTATAGCGGCCATGCTTTACTCTCCTCTTTGGACTTTTCGATAAATGACAGTATCCTAATAATATTATAAGGCGCCGGCGCATAGGTGGACGGAATAGTTTCATCCTCCATGGAAATCCCCGAAATCGTAGTAGTCGCGCAACAAAAAAGGAGACGCACTTTTCAGTGCATCTCCTTTTGTTGAATCAGGCGAAAGGGATTTGGTTATTTGCCCGTTGCAGCGTTGTGCAGCTTGATCTCAACCTTTTCTTCCAGGCCTGCATAGTATTCACGAAGGATGGCAAGCACTTCTTCCCGACCGAAATGATCCGGAATCGGGGTTCCTTCGGAGAGACCTTTTCGCAGTGCGGTACCGCTCAAAAGAACGCGGTCTGCCTTGCCGTGGGGGCAGGTCCTGAGGGATGCCATGCCGTCGCACTTATGGCAGTAGAAGGTCCAGTCGATTTTGAGCGGCGTACACAAAAGCGCTTTTCCGCCCGCCGGTTTGGGGATCTTGTCAAAAATGGTCTGGGCTTCGAACATGCCGTAGAAATCGCCCACGCCGGCATGGTCGCGGCCGATGATCATGCGGGAGCACCCATAGTTCTGGCGGAAGGTGGCATGAAGAAGGGCTTCACGG
>CAWGZP010000061.1:0-13200 GCA_963826655.1 uncultured delta proteobacterium | reverse complement strand
ACGGCGTCAGCGGCGGCGGCTTTGTTATTATCTGCTCTGATCTTCGCCTGGGCGACTTTGACATCGAATAAGTCTTCGAGCGCGGCTTCGACCTCTTTGGAAACAGCTGCGCCCTGGCCATAAAGGAGGTTCAAGGCTTCTTCCCGCTTGCCTTCCATGGCAAGGTTCACGACTCCATCGCGGACTGGGTAGTAACGGGCGAGCGCCGTTTTTGCTCTTTCGTATTTTCCTCGCACCTCGGCGGCTCTAATCGTCTCTTCGTACTCATTGAGCGCCTTCTCAAAGGTCTTATCCAGTTGCTTGAGCGTGACCGAATACTCACGAGGATCTTTTTCCATCATGAATTTGGCTACGCAAACATCCTTCACGCAGTTCCGGCTTAACTGAAAAGCCAGTAAGCCATTTGACATCTCGCCCATGGACTTGGTGCACAGTTCATACATTTCGGAATCGGCTTTTTCGATTGTTTTGATTTTCGTGATGCCGATGAATCCGATCAGCAGCGCGATTAGAGATCCAACAAGGAATCCGCCCATGATCTTCACGCTCAATTTCATACTCTTCATTTTGGGTCCTTCCATGATGAGTTTGATTAATCAGTGTTGTCGATCGATGAGATTTTAGAAGTAAATCGGATTGAATATTGTTTTCTTAAGCGTTTTTGTCTTGTTTTCGTTCCGATCTGCAACATAAAGCAGTCCATGCCCATCACTGCAAACCTTTGGACCACATGGAAATCAACGCCTTCATCAGCGAACAAATTCATGAGCATGTACGTCCGTAGGATGGAACACACCGGCACGTAAGGCTTCGGCGGTGAGTGCCAGGCGGTTCCGACCGCTTCTTCCGTCGGCCCCGGGAGGGCTGATCCGCTCAACTGTTTCTTTCGCTGCCAATTTCTAAGTATTATTTCGACTGTGGTGCGTGTTCCCGTGATGGCGAGGGGAAGTTGCTGTGACCTTCAAGGAGATCATGATTCAGGCTGGTAAAAATTGTTCCGACCCTATGCCGCCGGCGCCTCAATCCCGGCTCGAATTACGCAACGGTCCTGATCGGTTATGAGACGTTTCAAATAACTTAGCTCGAACGGTTTTTCCACAAAACAGTAGACGCCCATGCTCATGGCTTCCCGACTCAGAAGCGGGTCCTGGTTTCCGCTCATCAATATGAAAGGAAGCCCGGGATACCTGAACGAGACCCAGCGGAAGAGATCCAGGCCGGATTCACCCGGCATATGGAAGTCTGAAATGACAATGTCATATTCGCAATGGTTCAGACATTTGCGCGCCTGAGCGGCGCTCTGAGCCAGATTGAATTCGATTCCATTCGAACGGAGGTATTCTCCGATAATAAACAGATGGTCATCATCGTCGTCTACCAACAATACTTTACACATATCAATTCCTTTATTGATAGTTCGGTCGCCATTGAATCGAGCCAAGTTCGATCCTTTGCGAACGATCGGGTTATTTGCCTGGCTTCACCAATCGCTGCAAAAAATTCATGCGGATTTGTACTCTTTTAGAGCAATGGATATGCCAGCCCAAGGATCGCTTATGGGTGGCCGGTCTTGCGACTTTGGTGGATGACGGTTTGTAGGGTTTTAACTGCACAGGCGAATGGAATCAAAGACGTGTATCTTTGAGGAGACTGTTAACCTGA
Source organism: uncultured delta proteobacterium (assembly GCA_963826655.1). Lineage (GTDB taxonomy): Bacteria > Desulfobacterota > Syntrophobacteria > Syntrophobacterales > Syntrophobacteraceae > SbD1. The sequence goes on along the minus strand of CAWGZP010000061.1, from coordinate 11,538 downwards.
ATGATGCATCAACCCGATTTAAAAAGGGGCTTGGGGGATAGGGAACCACACCGCTTTGAGAGAATCTGTAAGGTCAACTCAGAGTAGCTGAGGCAATATGGGTGATTACATTCCGTGCGACAGCGGGATCGTCGATCTGCTCTTCCGAGTCGGGATGCGAGCAGAAATGCCGGGAATAGACTTCGCTCAGTCGATGGAGATACAAGGGTCGAGACCGACAGTGCAAAGTCTAGCTGGCTATCTGATGCTTCGATGCGTAAAATAGCCCCGAAACGGCAATATGGGACGAGAATGCAAGATCGCTGCCGATATCTTGATCCATCAACGTCGTTTCTCCTATTCCATTGTCCTTTTACACAGTGCATTGCGAACTGTACGGACCATGCAGGAGCGAAGTGAGGCGTCAATCCTTTTCAGGAAAGAATCATCATGACAGACGAAGTCAAAAACCAAGAGCGCCATCCGAACGAGCAGAGTGGACTTCGGCAAACAAAGGTCGAACTTACCCAACCACTGCCGGGCCATGAAGACAGAGGCTGGATAACCATTCAGGTTCTGAACCGAATTAAGCAAGGGATGTCGACGCCTGAGTTGCTGAAAGAAGTGGTCGATCTTCTTGTTCGCTGGACCGGCTTCGAGGCGGTTGGGCTGAGGCTGAAAGAAGGAGATGATTACCCGTACTTCCAGACGAGAGGCATGAGTGAGGAGTTCGTTCGACTGGAGAACAGTCTGTGTCCGCAAGCGCATGATACGGCATCTGAAGGGACCGGCGATGGAGGCATAGCTCTGGATTGCGCCTGCGGCTCCGTCCTGCAGGGAAACGTCGATCGTTCGCAGCCGTTTATCACCGATTACGGAAGCCTCTGGACCAATAGCAACACGCAACTTCTCAACGAAAGGCCCGAGCTTCGTGATGCCATACGAGGCAACTGTGTTCGAGCCGGTTACGAAACCTCCTGTCTTGTTCCTTTGCGCTTTGGCGATCAGACTTTCGGGCTTTTCCAGTTCGAAGACAAGCGACCGGGATTGCTCACCGAGGAACTCCTGTCAACATTAGAGTCGATTTCGCTAAACCTCGCTCTTTCTCTCTCGCAGCGTCAATACGCCGAAGAGCTAAATAAGGAAAAAGGGACCTTGGAACGGCGCGTGGCAGATCGCACCGCCGAGTTGGCGGCGAGCGAAGAGCGGTTGAAACGGTCGCAGGAGATTGCGCATCTGGGCAGTTGGGAACTTGATCTCGTGAATAACCGTCTATCATGGTCGGATGAAGTATACCGGATTTTCGGTCTCAGGCCTCAGGAGTTCCCTGCCACATATGAAGCCTTCCTCGAAACGGTCCATCCGGATGATCGCGCGGCAGTCGATGCAGCCTATTCGGGCTCTGTGAGCGAGGGAAGGGACACCTATGAAATCGAGCACCGGCTTATACGAAAACTAGATGGCGAGGTCCGCATCGTCCATGAAAAATGCGAGCATTTTCGGGATGACTCAGGGCAGATAATCCGGTCGGTCGGCATGGTGCATGACATAACCGAGCACAAGCTGGCGGAGGAGAAGTTGCGGGAGAGTCAGTCACGACTCGATCTTACCCTGAAATCGGCCCATATGGGGGTGTGGTACTGGGACATAATCGAAAACAGACGTTGGTTTGACGAGCAAGTTTGCCGTCTTCTCGGTCTCGATCCGGCAAAGTTCACCGGGACTGCTGAAGAGTTCTTTCGAGTGGTGCATCCCGACGATTATGCGACTGTCAAAACGGCATTGGCCCGAACCATCGAACAGGACGAGCCATACGAAACGGAGTATCGTGCGGTCTGGCCTGATAGGAGCATTCATTACATTAGCGCCCGTGGGAAAATGGTCCGTGATGGAAACGGTCAGCCAGTGAGGGTCAACGGTATTATCTGGGATATCACCGAGCGTAAACAGATGGAGCAGGAACAGTCGCGCCTGTTTGCGTTGGCCCGGCAGCGCAACGCAGAAACTGAAGCTGTTTTCGAGGCCATAAGCGACGCAGTGTTAATATACGACTCGAGTATGAACGTGCAGCGGGTGAACTCCACGTTCATACCAACCTACGGGTTTGACCCAGTCGGCCTTAATGTCCGAGAGGTTATCGAGTGCACCCGATGCCGATGGTACGATGGACGTCCGCTTAGATTCGATGAGCAACCGACGCGGCGTGCGTTGCACGGGGAAACGGTCCTCAATCAGCATTTTTTGATCACTCGGCCCGACGGCGTTGAGATGGCGCTCGAAACCTCTTCCGGACCATTGCGCATCGGAGACGACATCAACGGCACGGTTACAGTCTGGCACGACATCACCGAACTTAAGCAAATGGAGAAAGAGCTTCGCAAATCACGTGATGAACTGGAATTGCGGGTTCATGAACGTACTGCCGAACTCAAAACGTACATGGCAAAGCTGGAAGAGAGTAACCAGGCGCTCCAGGATTTTGTTTCTATTGCCTCGCATGACCTCCAGGAGCCTCTGCGGAAAGTGAGTACCTTCGGGGGTATGCTCAAACAGAAGTGTAGCCCTTCACTTGGAGAGAAGGGAAATGACTACCTGGAGCGGGTGCTGGATGCGAATCAGCGCATGCAGTCACTGCTTACAGCCCTCCTCGAATATTCCAGACTAACAACGAGAGCCGATCCCTTCGTGGAGGTCGAGTTTACAAAGATCGTTGGTGAGGTTCTCTCAGACCTGGAGGTACGAATCCAAAGGACGGGTGGAGAGGTGCAGGTTGGAGAACTTCCTTTGATCCAAGCCGATCCAACTCAAATGCGGCAGCTATTCCAAAACCTCATCGGCAATGCGTTAAAATTCAACAAACCGGGGGAGAAGCCAAAAGTCCAGGTACGCTCCGTATTCAATGCCAATTCAGTATGCCAGATCGTAGTCGAGGACAACGGTATTGGTTTCGAGGAGCAGTACCTCGAAAAGATTTTCGCTCCCTTCCAGAGGCTTCACAGCAGGAGCGAATACGAAGGAACAGGAATGGGCCTTGCTATTTGCAAGAAAATCGTCGAGCGGCACAGTGGAAGCATAACAGCCAAGAGCACTCCTGGCAAAGGCTCACTTTTTATTATTGACCTTCCCGCAAGGCAAGCGGGCTAACAGGAAGTGGCGGCAGACAGCATTAAGTACAGGAACCGGGAATCATTTTCGAAGTATTGGGCAAAGAAACAGGTTGCAAAATCGAAATTGAAAACGCCATTGAGGCTGATGAAACTCAGATGTCAGGGCTCTTCCAGAATCTGATTGGCAATGCTCTGAAATTTCGTGGCGCCGAGGCCCCAAGCATAAAAGTTTATGGCAAACTAGACAGAAAGAGGATATGCGAGATTTTTGTAAAAGACAACGGCATAGGGTTTGCCCCGCAGTTTGCCGAGCTTATTTTCAAACCTTTCCAGAGCAGGAAGACGGAAGGAATCCTGCGCCTGCGCGCGTGCAGCGCAAGCTGGTAAAAACTAAAAACTGAAGGTGGGAGGGCGTATAGTGACTGAGGGACCCCAAAAGTCGGTTCTGATGGCCGATGACGATGCAGAAGACTGCTTCCTGGCATCCGAGGCGTTTGCAGAGAGTGGCGCCAAGGCTGCTTTCTTAAGCGTTTCGGACGGCATCGAACTCATGAAGCGTCTCACAGACCTCTCCCACTCCGAGGCAAAACGATTGCCCGATCTTATTCTGCTCGATCTAAACATGCCGCGAAAGGATGGCCGGCAAGCCCTCATCGAAATTAAAGCCGAACCCGCTTTTCGGCATATCCCGATCGTAATTCTGACAACATCCGAAGAGCAAAAGGATATAGAGCTTACGTTGAAAGCTGGGGCCGAATCGTTTATCACCAAGCCGGCGACTTTCGATGAATGGGTCAGGATGATGAAATCCCTGGATGAGAATTGGCTAAGTTAAGGTAGTTTGTCAGTTGCTATAGCTTCCCTCAGCTTTTTAAAATGCGCTTCCAACTCGGGCATTCGTGCGCCGGCGGTCCTGAGGGCTCCTGCCTTGAACGCTTTCTCCATCTCGGAGGCCACGGCACGCAATCGCTCTGCGCCGACATTGGCAGATGCGCCCTTGATGCTATGAGCCTGGCGCTCGGCGCTCGAACCATCCTGGTCTTCGATATACTTTTCCAGAGTGAGGATCTGTTTGGGGATATCTTCCAGGAAACCATCCAGAATTATTTCCGCCAAATCCAGGTCATCCATCAGGCGTTTCAGCAGCGCGGTCTTGTCCCAAATGGGAGGCTCAACGGTGGTCCGCACCTCCCCGGCTTTATCCAACCCAGGTGTATCCTTCAGCCGTTTGCCTTCGTCCCTGTTTTTCGGCAGCCATTTCCGCAGTGCTTCAGCCAAAGCCCAGGGTGTTACGGGCTTGGATACATAGTCGTTCATGCCTGATTCCAGGCATTTCTCCCGGTCGCCCTGCATGGCGTGGGCGGTCATAGCGATGATCGGTACGGTATGATTGGGGACGGCCGATTGCGTGCCGCGGATATGACGAGTGGCATCGAACCCGTCCATCTCGGGCATCTGCACATCCATCAAAATGATGTCGTAGGGGATTGATTTAAATGCTTTGACCGCTTCCTCCCCGTTGGCTACGGCATCGGCGCGAAGGCCGAGTTTCTTCAGGATGCCCAGCGCCACCTGCTGGTTGGTGAAGTTGTCCTCGGCCAGCAGGATACGCGCCTTGCTACCGGCGAACAGGCCCATCAGATCGTGTGCGGCGTTGTACGCCACAGTGGGTGAAGGCTTCACCGCCGCCCCGTCCCGCCCTGCCAGCGCCCGGGACAAGACGCCCTTGAGTTCATCGTGCCGTACCGGTTTGCTCAGGAAGGCGGCAAAGCCGATCTCCGCGAAATGCCGGGCGTCACCCCTGGACCCCAGGGAGGTCAACATCACCATAGGGATGTTCGCCAGGCGTTGATCCTCACGAATAGCCCTGCCCAACGATACGCCGTCCATGCCGGGCATCTGCATGTCGATTACTGCGAGCCGAAAAGGGTCGCCTTCTTCCAGCGCCTGCAAGGAAGCCGCCAGGGCAGAGGGACCGTCCGGCGTCTCGACCGGCCTCATTCCCCATAATGCCATACGGGTGGTCAGGATTTCGCGATTCCCGGCGTTATCGTCCACGATCAGCGCCCGCACCCCGTGCAGGTCCACAGGCGGCAGTGTTTCCGGCCGCGCGTCCTCGGGTTGTTTTCCAAAACGAGCGGTGAACCAGAACTCGGCGCCTTGGCCCTCTTCGCTATCGACGCCAATCTCGCCGCCCATCAGTTCAGCCAGTTGTTTGGAAATGGTCAAACCCAGCCCGGTGCCGCCGTACTGCCGCGTGGTCGAGGCATCAACCTGGCTGAACTTGTTAAAGATGAGGTCGATTTTGTTTTTCGGAATGCCTATCCCGGTGTCGCGCACCGAGAAGCGCAGAAGGGCTGTATCCTCGGTCTCGGATTTCACGGAGACGCGCAGCGCCACTTCGCCGGCGGGGGTGAACTTGACGGAATTGCCCACCAGGTTAGTGAGAATCTGGCGCAGGCGGCCCGGGTCGCCACGCAGCAGTCCGGGGACAGGAGGCTCGACGTTACAAAGAAGCTCGATGCCCTTTGCGTGGGCCTGCACGGCCAGTGAGTCGGCGAAATCTTCCAGCAGGCTCGACAAATCGAAGTCCATTTCCTCGAGATCGAGCTTCTTGGCCTCGATCTTGGAGAAGTCAAGGATGTTGTTGATCAGACCGAGGAGCGATTCCCCGCTGGCGCGAACGATTTGGACGTAACGCCGCTGCTCTTCGTCGAGTTCGGTATCCATCAGTAGCCCGGTCATGCCGATGACCCCGTTCATAGGGGTACGGATTTCATGGCTCATATTGGCCACGAACTCTCCCTTTTCCACACTGGCCACCCGGGCCTGAGCAGCCATTTCCTCAGCGACTATTGTCTGCCGTTCCAGCGCAATGTTCAGTTTGCGTAGTTCTTCCTCTGCCCGTTTGCGCTCGGTAATGTCACTGGCTGTCCCAATCATGAGGGTTATTTCGTTAACCTCATTGCGAACCGGGAAGGTCCTGGCACGGATCCAGCGTACACCCCCACCCGGTTGTATGATGCGGTATTCACAATCCCAATTGCCCTCGGGACAGTTTTTAAGGAGAGGGACAATCGCTTCCCGATCGTCAGGGTGTATGCCTTCCATGAATGATGCAGGCTCTTGGTACAGGCTTTCGCAAGTTTTGCCCCAGATTGATTCGTAAGCAGGACTCACGTAGACTAGTCGGCCTGTGTCCGGCGTGCTCACCCAGAAGACGTCCCGGATGGTTTCCGCAATCATGCGAAAGCGCTCCTCGCTCACACGCAGTTCTTCTTCCGCCCGTTTTCGCCCGGTAATATCCGTGTGAGAAATGACGGCTCCTCGTTCTCTCATGCCGAGAGAGGTCACCGTCATAGTGAACCACCGCTGTACTCCCGGCGAATGGCAGGGATACTCCAGAGAAAAGCTGGGAAGAGTTCCTTCCAGCACAGCCAGGATGCCGTCGTGGGCGGCCATTGCCCCACCCGACGACTCGCCAAGGCTTTCCCTGCACACCTTCAGATAGTTGGACCCAGTGCCCGTGTTGCGTGCAGGCACGCCCTCCATGACGCCATTTTCGATGGAAAACCGAACCCAGGGCTCATTAACCGACAAAATGCCGCCATCTTTACCAACCACTGCAATATTTGAAGGCACGGAATTCAGGACTGCGTTTTTGAATTCTTCACTCTGCTTCAGTACCTCTTCGGCATGCTTGCGCTCTGAGACGTCCTCGAGCACCACGACTGCCGAGACAACCGTCCCGTCCTGATTCTTTATCGGGGAGGAGACATTCCGGTAATGCCGGACATCCGCACCCGAACGAGTCTCCGTTATCGACTCATGTACGAGGCCATCCCGCAGAGTCTTACAGGTTGGACAGTCCTCACAAATACCTTCTTGTGGCGGATTATGGAATGTCCGATAACAGGCGGGCCTGGCGCTGAGATCCACGTCCGGGAACCAGGTCCGCATCTTGGAGTTCATGGTCAGTATCTCCATGTCGGTGCTTATCAGCGCTGTTCCGATGTCGATATTGTCTACGACGCTTCGATACTTTTCCCCTGCTTCCCTTATAGCTTCCTCCATCACTTTGCGCTCGCTGCAATCCCACAGGACGCCGTTGATTTTTGTTGGCCTGCCTGCCTTGTCGCGAAGCAATTTGCCGCGGGATTCGATGTGGTGTATGCTTTCGTCCGGCCAGACCACGCGGTATCCGGCTTCCAACATAGTATCCCCGGTCAGGGCTCGCCGCATTGCCTCTCTGATTTTCTCGTAGTCATCGGGATGCACCACCCGGTAGAACTCTTCAGACGCCCCTGCGAATGTAGCCGGATCGATCCCAAGCATCTCGCAGGCCTGGTGGTCGAAGTAGCGCTTATCTTCATGGATGTCCAGGGACCACACGCCCATATTGGCCGAACGAATTGCAAGATCGAGTCGTGACTCGCTCTCGATCAACGCTTCTTCCGCCCTTTTGCGTCCTATTTCTCTGTCCAGGTTTTCCACGGCAAATTCGATGTCGCAGGCAACCTTTGCGAGCAGCTTCACGTCCTCGTCGGCAAATCGGTCAACCTCATCGGAATAAATTGTCAACGCGCCCCAGACTCGTCCGGCCCTTTCCACAGGAAATGCCGCCGCAGAGGCGATGCCAAAAGTTTTCGCTCGATCACGCCACGGAAGGGTCTGGCGATCATGCAAGAAGTCGTTGTAGACAACAGGGCGATGTTCGCGAATACACATGCCCGTTGGTCCGCGTCCCTCCGTGCGATTGCCGGTATAGATCGTGACGCCCCTGAGATACTCGTTAATGCCGCCCCACAGGGCTGTCGGCACGACGGCGTTAGTCACGGGATCCACATGGCCTATCCAGGCCGACAAAAAACCTCCCCCCTCTACGACCTCTCGGCATGCTCGCTCGAGAAACGCTTCGGGAGATGTTGCCCGCACCACTTCACGGCTTACCCGGCTCAGCACTGAGTAAAGCCGGTTTAGCTGTTTGATTTCCCGGGTGTATCTGGTACGTTCGGTAACGTCCCGGACAACACCGCAAAACCCTTTGCGGTCAGCCACCGTGAAAGTGCTCCTAGCTACTTCCACCGGGAACTCTGTCCCATCCTTTTTCCTGTGGCGTGAAAGCGGCACATGGGTCCTTATTCCTGCCAACACATCGTTCAAGAGGGCATCCGACCGGTCCGGCTCGGCTGTAATGTCGCTTTGTTTCAGTTCGAGGAATTCTTTGCGTGAATAGCCGTAGAGGCGCAAGGCGCTTTCATTGACGTCGATGATTTTCCGGGTTTCCGCATCCAAAACGAGAATGGCGTCCGATATGGTCTCGAAGAGTTGCCGGTAGTTTTCTTCGCTCTGCCTGACTGCGTCTTCGGCTCGTTTGCGCCCGGTGATGTCGCCTATAGTGACAAGAACCTGGTCGGCATCGTGACCCTTGACCAGTGAAGTGCTTATGGACATCTCGACCACAAAGTCACCCGAGTCTTTGCGGATTGTTAGCCGGCCTTCGGCATCGCAGGCGCCCTCACCGGTCTCAAAGGTTTTTGCAACTCTTGTTCGGACAGGACAATCGCGACATTCCGCGTTCCTTCCGCAACCCCGGCCAAGAGAAGAATTTAAACAGTTAAATACTTCTCCCCCAAGACGGCCCAGGAGTTCCTCACGCCGCCTGTCGGCAAAAGCTACCCCCTTGCGGTTGATCTTAGTTACGCGAGCGTCTCTGTCCACGAGCATCATAATAGAGGGTGCGCTTTCAAAAATCCTGGTCAACCATTCCCCCTGCACAGTTGCTTCTTCCCCCGGACGCTTGCGCTCGGTCTTATCCTTCTCCGATTTAGCAAGCCTTTCCCGCAATGCATGCAATTCCGTGACGAGTTGCTCTTTACTTTTGTCTTCATCCTGCATTTTCGACTCCCGGGGAGATCAGTGCACATATGCGCGTGCGTGCGGAGCAAGGCGAGTTTGCGGCGCATCGGCCATGCAAATTTGCTTTGTGCACATATGCGCGTGCGTGCGGAGCAAGGCGGTTTGCAGACCACACAAAAATCCTTGTCGGCGAAAACTCGGATTCTCTAAACGAAAAAATCCAGCGTAGCTTGCCAAGTTGGAAAGAGTCCAATACTTGGTGATTCGGAAAACATACGATTTGAAAACGGCGAAAATTTTGGCGCCCTATTTTTCAGGGCGGGGAGCGAAGTCTTGATTGCAGGAATACTGTTGGATCGCTGAGACAATGACGTATACCCACGCCCCGATGGCTCACCTTTAATCCGATCGTCCGGTTGGTTGTTGGGCCTGCGCCAATAGGCTCCCGCACATTACCCTGAAAGGTCCATGAGTTTCGCCCGTAGCCCTGGAGTCAGTTGACTCAATTGTATGAAAAGCTGCGCGTTACAAACACCGGAATAGGGATCTATACCCTGCACATTCTGTTGTATCGAATTTCCGAATATCTGCTGGGCTGCTATCGAGTACGAGCGCGATGTGAACGCGGGCGACTGCGATCCGTCCCGGAGAAGCGCGGGGTTGACCGCAGGATCGACGTCGATCACAAGGATTGAAAGGGTTGTATTGTCACTGTTGAGGACGATCTCGAAACGACGAAACTCCTGAGGGAAGTCCCTCAACGATGGAGTCTCGACTTCCCAGAAGCCGTATCCGGGATTACCGGGATCCGCTTGTGGAGTGATTGCATTTCGGTGGACATGGCCCGATATCCACAAGATGAGGTTTGAATAGTTGCTGCTGGCGAGTGTGGCGACCAATGCCCGGTCTGTGACGAAGGAATCGGGATTCCAAATTGGCCCCGGATCTATTGGCGGTTGATACCCATAGGGCCACACCGGGATATGCGCACAGATGATCATGAGTTCGTCGGCGTCCTGGCCGCTGTCGAGTTCGTTCATGAGCCAATTATAGCGGGCCTCGTCGAGGGAGCCATAGGCTCCGCCTTCCATCTTGTCGGTATCGTCGAGGACGATGACCTTGATCGGCATATTAGCCTTTGGATTGAAGGTATAACAGGCGGCCAATGCGGCGCCGTCGATCATTTCCCGTGTGAATCCGTGACCAGCCGGCTTCGACGTGGATTTGAAGAACTCGCTCATCCATTGGTTAATGGTAAGCGCGCGGCGGTGTGGGTCAGCGGCAACCTTCGGAAGCGGCACGTTTGGAATGACCTTCCCTACATCTATGATGTCCCCATACTCTTTCGAACCATCGACGACACCCATTAAGTAACCGTTTCCATTCATGAGGTCTCGGAAATTGGGTGGCGATGTTGGCGGACCCGTGTTGAGGACGCTGGACCCGACGACGGTTTCCCGGAGGTGATCGGTCCAAAATGTAGATCCCTTCCAGAACTGATCGTGGTTGCCGATGGCCTGGTACCATTTGATCGATTTGTCGAGCCCGGCTGCCTGGTATGGTTTCTGATAAACAATGTTGCCGGCTCCCTTGTGAGCGCCGGAGCCGGGGGTGATCGGCTTACCGTCGATGACATCCAGGTACCATCTTAACTCGTTGTACTGAGTGTTGTCGCACGCGTCTCCCAGAGCGATGCCGAAATCAAACTGTGGTTTATTATTCAACCGCGCCTGTTTATTCAAGGCGTTGATCGTCTGGATAGCGGCATCGAGAACATGAGTCGTACAGAGTATAATGCCTGAATAACTCGAAACACCACCGGCAGGTTTGCCGGATATTTCGGGATATGGAAACAGGTAGCTGTTGTAAATCGACTGGGCTGGGCTTTCTTTGTCACAGACATGCGCGTCGCTAAGGGTGAAGAAAGACAAAAGCGTTATGGCCGATGGATCAGGGGCCGGTGAGGGAGTAGCTATCCCGGTGTCTATGTCGATGGTACAGTAAGGAGACCCCGGCCCGGTGGGTATGCCATCATCCTGAAGCCACTCTCCGTAGCCGTATCTGGTGTATAATGCGATCTGACATGGATAAATCAACGCGTTTGGACCCTCGACGGGTGAGCTCGATGCAATGACGGTCCTGTCGAGTGTCGTTTGGACATTCTTGGAAATCGGGTACGACCCGGCTCCTCCGGCAGCAAGCACTTTTCTCCCCAAGGGTCCGAGAGACGAAAACTCCAGCCCAAGGGCCGCAGCGGAACCTGCACAGTATTTCAAAAAATATCTTCTTGAAACGGTCATCGGTACTCCTTGTTAAATCAGAGAATTCAGCTTGCATTTTGAGCCGCCGAGGAACGGGACATACAATAAAGATGCCAGGTTTGAATCGATTCTCATCTTCTCAGCCGCGTCTGTCCGGCAGCTTGTCTTTTTCCATTTTGTGAACCAGCCGGCAAAATCGAATCGATACTTCAGAGTGAATCGTTTGCAAGCCTAACTATGCGGAACGTAGAGGAAATTACTTGCTCCAAAGACGACAATCGCTTCCCTGTTGCAAAGGTTTAAGTTTCCAGGTCGGCAGGTCCTTTTATGCG
>CAWGZP010000060.1:0-26124 GCA_963826655.1 uncultured delta proteobacterium | reverse complement strand
CCCGCCATTCCCGGTCATCTCTCTGCCAGAGTTCCAGAAGCCGTGTTATCTGGATGCTGATTTCGGCAGGGGAATCGGCTTCCGCGACGAAATGCCCCTGTTCGAGCAGCATCTTTTTGAGGTGAGGGTTCCTGTAGACCAGTCCCAGAATTGGCCTGCTCACCTGGAGATATTCATAAACTTTCGATGGGATCGTCTCGGGGGATAAGTCGTCCAGGTTTTGGACAAGCACGAGGCTATCGCTTTTTCTCATCGCCCTGAGCGCCTTCAGCCTGGAAACTTTGCCGAAATCGGTGACGATCCCGGAATGTTTGAAGCTTGTAATTTGTTTGGCTGACAAGCGGTCCATTGTTCCATAGAGGTCCAGCCGCACCTGTGCGATCAGGTCGGGGTCCCGGTCGAGCACGATTTGAAGCCCTTCGAGAAATGCCGCCGGGTTACGCGAGCCTCCAAGCGAACCGAAATGGGCAAAACGACACAAATCTCCTTTGGAATAAATCGTTTCGGGATCGTTGGCGGGAGATGCCCCCGGATAGATTACATGTGCCCTGGCGGCGTCAGCCGTCGACCTTTTTACCGCCCGCTCTTTTGCGCCTTCGGTTAAGAAGACGACCGCCGAGGCGTTGTCAAAAATGAATCGCTCCAGCCTCGCGCTGATCTTCAGTGCGGTTTTACTCCTGACCCAGTCCTTGAAGACGATCGGGTCCTGGAGTTCCGCGATCCATGGAACCTTCGCAAACCTGGCGACAAGGCCGGCCGCGAGGTGGGCGCTCGCCGGTCCTCCGGTGGAATAGACAATCTCGGGACGAAGTCTTCTACATAGCAGCAGTCCGCGCAGCAAAGCCAGGGGGAACCATGACCATTCGCTCTCAAGGTTTATAATGGCTTTTTCAATTAAGTAGAACGGCAGGATTGCGATCGTCAGGGGAACGAGCGCCAATCTGGAACCCCTGCTTCTTCTCTTCAGGTACCTGAGTTCGAAACGCACGCCTGAAGGCGCGACGGAGGGGACCCTGTAGTGGAAAACATCCCTTCTTCGCTCTCCGCAAATGCTGGACAGGATGCATGGTTTTACACCAAGCGATGCCAGTTGCGGAATCCGGTCGTCGATGTGCTGCGAGCTCGCTTTCCCGTCTATATTAAAAAAGTAGGAAAATATTATCCAGCTTCCGTGAGCACTTTCCTTTGACTTTTCGGGTTTCATGAGTCGTTTCAGGAATGCTTCAGGGCAATTCCGCCATCCTCTTTGGAGAATTGGGCGAACTGCATCTGATAGAGTCTTCTGTATTCGCTGTCGAGAGCGATCAACTCGGAATGCCGGCCCTGTTCGACAATCCTGCCGTTTGCCAACGTTATTATGCGGTCGGCATTCTGGATCGTGGAAAGACGGTGCGCTATTACCAGGGTCGTTCTTCCGTGCATGAGGTTTTCGAGGGCTCTCTGGACCTCGAGTTCGGAATCGCTGTCAAGGGAGGAAGTGGCTTCATCGAGTATGAGGATCGGAGCGTCCTTGAGCAGAGCGCGTGCTATACAAATCCTCTGGCGCTCCCCTCCGGAGAGCATGACTCCCTGCTCGCCGACGTTCGTTTCGAACTGCCTGGGCAGTTTCATTATGAAATCATAGGCGTTGGCCGCCTTAGCGGCCGCGATTATATCGTCATCGCTTTTCCGGATGTCACCGTACGCGATATTGTTTCTGAAGGTGTCATTGAAAAGGATCGTCTGTTGCGTGACGATGGCGATCTGGGAGCGCAGGGACTCAAGGGTTACGTCCCGAATGTCGATTCCATCGATCAGAACGGCGCCTTCCGTGGCTTCATAGAACCTGGGAATCATGTTTATGAGAGTAGTTTTGCCGGCCCCGCTCATTCCGACCACTGCCACAACCTGCCCCGCCTGGATCGTGAAGTCGATTTGCGACAGTACCTGCTTTTCCCCGTAACTGAAGGAAACATTTCTAAATTCTATGTTTTTGCTTATAGGCCGAAGAGTAATTGCACCGGGCTGGTTTATTATCTCGGTCCGCTCTCCCAAAAGCTCGTAAACCCGGTCCGCGGCCGCCAATCCCTGCTGGACGGAAGAATATATATTCGCCAGGCGTTTAACCGGTTCATATAAGCTGATAAGGGCGGCGAGAAATGCGAGAAGATTTCCAGCCGTCATTTTCTCGCTAATAATCTGGTAGCCCCCGTATAACATAATCGAAACAATACCCAGGCCGCCGAGGAATTCCATACCCGCGGAGTTGACGGCCCGAACTACTACCGCTTTCATTGTGTACCCCAGGAGCCTTCCGTTTTCGACGTGAAAGCGCTGTTCCTCATGGTTTTCCATGCCGAAAGCCTTTACTATGCGGTTTCCGGCTATCGTTTCCTGCATTATGACACAAAGGTCGGCCAGGGCTCGCTGAGATTTTGTGCCTGTTTTTCGCAGTGTCCGCCCGACCTTGAAAATCGGCAGGAACGCCACCGGCACTATAAAAAACGCCGCGCTGGCAAGTCGCCAGTCCATGTAGAACATGATGCCCAGACAGCCGATTATACTGAAGAATTCTTTTATTACTCCCGTCACCGCCTCAGAAAGCGTACTTTGGACAGCGCCCACGTCATTGAGGATACGAGACATCAGGTTGCCGGTCTTCATCCTGTCGAGGTAGGGCATGGGGAGGCGCTGTATATGATTGTAAACCTCCTCCCTGAGCTTGGTTATTATCCGCTGGCTCACGTAGCTCATGAGATATGCATTGCCGCACAAAGAGGCGCCTTTGACTGCGAAGATGATGAGTAAGCTTGCGCATACCAGGTTCAACATCTCCCTGTTTTTCTTTACAATAAGGTCATCGAAGACCGGCTTGATCAGATAGATGCATGCTGTACTGCTTGCTGCCACCACAGCCATGCAGATCATGGCAAGCACGATCCTGCGACGGTAAGGGAGAACCAATCTGAGCTGCCGCTCATACAACGTCATCAACTAAAGTCCTTTAAGGGGAATTTGGAAAAATGTTTTGTGGATCCTATCCTCAAATTACCAGCCCGAGTATAGAGTGAGATCAGGACCGTGGGAAGTGAAAAAATCTCGCGGACCGTCGAGGCCGCGCGCGGGCGGGCCTTGCAGTGAACAACCATTGATTGAAAGCCCTTATCGCGATCCGCCGTCATAAAACTTGACTAACATTCGTTTTATGGTAAATGTACGCAGTTTTCGTTCATGTATCGCCCGGATCCGATTAAGACCGGGACAATATCGAGACGGACTGTCCGGCCTTCATGTAAGCGCCGGGAAGGCGGCTGTCCTTAAGAGGAAGAACATCAGGCGCATCATCGAGAACCTTTACGAGATGCAGCGGGCACAAAAGTTCTTGGAAACCAGGCTCAATGGCGATCCTTCAGGTGAGGGGCTCCCGAGTGCCGGATATTTGGCTCTGCTGCGAATTCCGCTTTTGAACCTCGATCATCCCCAGTTGATCTTCGAGTGATCTCCACCGAGAGGAAAGTCATGCAATTGACCCTGCTTAAATCCAAAATCCATCGTGCCCGGGTAACGGACGCAAACCTTAACTATGAGGGCAGCCTTACCATAGATGCTGATTTGATGAAGGCCGCCAATATTCTCAACTATGAACAGATAAAGATTTACAATATACACAATGGGGCACGATTCGATACTTATGCCATTGCCGGTCCGGCGGGGAAGGGGGAAATCTGCCTCAATGGGGCTGCTGCCAGGATGGGGGCGCCGGGGGACCTGATAATAATCGCGACCTATGCAAGTTATGACGCGGCCGAAACCGTCGGGCACAAACCTGAAATAGTTCTCGTCGATTCGGAAAACAGAAAATGCAACGCAAGGGCGGCAATCGAAATTGCGGTAGTTAAATAGGCGGTCACCAGGCTGCGGCAAGCCGAGTTGGCCCAGAGTGAATCGCTTTCTCTAAAAGGAGATATTTCAGATGTCAATGAGGAGTTATCTGTTCACATCCGAATCCGTTACCGAAGGGCATCCCGACAAAGTAGCCGACCAAATCTCCGATGCCGTTCTGGATGCGATAATAGTGGAAGACAAGGGGGCTCGCGTCGCCTGTGAAACCCTCGTAACAACAGGGCTCGCTTTTGTCGCGGGTGAGATTACGACCCACACTTACGTGGACATTCCTTCCATTGTCCGGGAGACCATAAAGGAAATCGGCTACAATGATTCAGCCATGGGTTTCGACTGGGCAACCTGCGCAGTAATCAGCAGCATCGACAAACAGTCACCTGATATCGCGATCGGCGTCAACGCCGGAGAGGGACTTTTCGAAGAGCAGGGGGCAGGGGACCAGGGGTTGATGTTCGGCTATGCCTGCAATGAAACGCCGGTGTTCATGCCCATGCCGATCTACTATGCCCATCGGCTTTCCCGTCAGCTTGCCGAGGTCCGGAAGAACGGGATGCTCGACTTCCTTCGCCCCGACGGTAAAACCCAGGTGACCGTCGAATATCTCGATCACCGCCCCAAGAGGGTGGATACCGTAGTGGTAGCCGCTCAGCACGCTCCGAACGTGACTTATTCCTGCTTGCGCGATGCAATAATAGAAGAGGTCGTAAAGAAGGTAATTCCCGGGGATTTGCTCGATGCGAATACCAAGTACCTGATTAACACTACAGGACGGTTCGTGGTAGGCGGTCCGATGGGAGACTGCGGCCTCACCGGAAGAAAAATCATCGCCGATACATATGGCGGGCAGGGCAGCCACGGTGGAGGAGGTTTCTCCGGCAAAGACCCGTCCAAAGTCGACCGGACTGCATCCTATATGGCCAGGTATGTGGCCAAAAATATTATTGCCGCCGACCTTGCAGACCGGGTTGAAGTGCAGGTCGCCTACAGCATTGGAGTGGCCGAACCTGTTTCGCTGATGATCGACACCTTCGGCACAGGGCGCGTTCCCGACGAGAAGATTCAGGAGCTTGTGCGGGAGCTTTTCAGTTTTAAACCGGCGAATATGATTAAGTACCTGAGGCTTACCCGGCCGATTTTCAAGAAGACCGCCTGCTGCGGCCATTTCGGCAGGAACGATCCCGATTTTACCTGGGAGAAAACCGATATGGCGGACACCCTCAGAGATAAGTCTGGACTGAACGGAATCAGTAAAAGATGCTAGAAACGCATAGGAGAACGCATTGGATTTTGATGTAAAGGACAAGGGGCTCGCCGAAAAAGGGCGTTTGAGGGTGGAATGGGCCAGGCAGTCTATGCCCGTCCTGCTGTCGATTCAGAAAAGGTTCGCTTCGGAGAAGCCTCTGGCGGGGCTGCGGATGGCTGCCTGCCTGCACGTTACAACCGAAACCGCTGCTCTGGCACAGACGTTGAGGGACGGGGGCGCCGACCTGCGCATTTGTGCGTCGAACCCCTTGAGCACCCAGGACGATGTGGCAGCCTTCCTCTCCGTTTGTGAGGGCATTCCAGTATTCGCCATAAAAGGCGAGGACAAGGAAACCTATTACCGCCACATCCACAATGCGCTTGAAAACGCCCCGCAGATCACGATGGACGACGGGGCCGACCTCGTGGGCATTCTTCATTCCGAGCGCAAAGAGCTTCTTGAAAACGTAATCGGAGGCACAGAAGAGACGACCACGGGTGTAATCCGGCTCCGAAGCATGGCGGAAAAGGGGGTCCTTCAGTATCCTATTGTGGCGGTCAACGATGCGGACACCAAACACCTTTTCGATAATCGCTACGGTACGGGGCAAAGCACGGTGGACGGCATAATCCGGGCTACGAACCGGCTGCTGGCCGGGTCCAATTTCGTGGTGTGCGGATATGGGTGGTGCGGCCGCGGTGTTGCGATGCGGGCCTCGGGGATGGGCGCCAAGATCATAGTTACGGAAATTAACCCGCTCAGGGCACTGGAGGCCGTTATGGATGGCTACCAGGTCATGTCGATGGAAAAGGCGGCGCCAATCGGAGACTTTTTTTGCACGCTGACCGGTGACATCCACGTACTCCGCAAGGAGCACTTCGAAACGATGAAAGATGGCGCCATCGTATGCAACTCCGGCCACTTCAATGTGGAGATCGACCTGGAGGCGCTTCGTGCAATGTCATCGTCGGTTCGTGAGATCCGTGATTTTATCGAGGAATACAGTTTAGTAAACGGCAAAAGGGTATACGTGCTTGCCGACGGCCGCCTTATCAACCTGGCTGCCGCTGAGGGGCACCCTTCCAGCGTCATGGACATGAGCTTCGCAAACCAGGCGCTCAGCGCGGAGTACATGGCCCAAAATTATACGTCTCTGAAAAAACAGGTATATCGGGTCCCGATGGAGATCGACCGGGAAATCGCCCGCCTAAAACTTGCCAGCATGGGAGTTCAGATCGATTCGCTTACACGGGAGCAGGATGCCTACCTGCATTCGTGGGAGATGGGTACCTAATGGAGTCTTATTAAGTATCCGCGCGGCTAATGTCCAATAATCCGGAACAGGACTGCGTATGAGCATCAAAAAAAAGTCTCGCGTTTCCCTGCTCGTATGCCTCATTCTCCTGGCCGGCTGCCCTTCGAAACCTTCCCGGCTCCCTCCGCAACTCGCGGGGGGGCCGTTTATCGAGCGCATTTCCGCAACTCAACTGCCCGAACTGCACGACGACGAGTCGGCCGCTTCCCTCCACTCGGCTATTGAAAAAAGCCTGTCGTGGTATTCCAAGGTCCCTGAAGAGAGCCTGCTTACTCTGGGCTCTATAAAGGTGACGGCAAGAGCCATGAGGGAGTCCATCGATCATTTCGCCTCTTTGGCGGATTCCGGACGCCTTAACCCGGACTCTCTTTCACAGGATTTCGATATTTTCAGGGTAATCCCTCCGGACAACTCCGGGTACATGCTGGTAACGGGTTATTATGAACCTGTGCTGGATGCAAGCCTGCAACCGGGATATCGTTTCGCGTGGCCGATTTACCCGGTCCCCTCGGACCTTTTGCAGATAGAGCTGGAGCGTTTTGACAGCAATAGGTTCAATGGGGAGCGTCTCGTCGGTCGTTTGGAAAAAAACCTGGTGCTTCCCTACTATACACGCTCTGAAATTGATGGAAAAAAGGTTCTCGAAAAGACCGGGGCACAACGGACCGCACCCCTGGCGTGGTTGTCCGACCCGGTCGACTGTTTCTTTCTGCACGTCCAGGGGTCAGGTGTGATCAGATTGCCCGACGGCAGCCAGAAAAGGGTGGGGTATGCCGGAGCAAACGGCCGTCCCTACCGAAGCATCGGTAAAGACCTTATAGAGAGCGGGGCCGTTTCACGCGAGCAAATGTCTCTGCGGACCATCGGCAGGTACCTTCGCTCCCACCCCGAGAGCCGGGATGAAATCATGTGGAAAAACGAGAGCTATGTTTTTTTTAAATGGGTTTCGGACGGACCGGTCGGCAGCCTTGGCGCCGTTCTCACGGCCCGAAGATCCATCGCCACCGACGCCAGGTTTCACCCTCGTGGTGCGCTGGCCTTTTTGGTGAGCGAGAAGCCCGTCTACGACAGTTCGGGGGAAATACGCAAGTGGGAGCGCTTTGGCAGGTGGGTTCTCAACCAGGACGCCGGTGGAGCAATTAAGGGTCCGGGGCGCATCGATCTGTTCTGCGGCACAGGGGAGGCCGCCGAAAGGATAGCCGGGCCGATGAAACAGCAGGGCGAACTCTATTATTTCATCAAAAAAGGTTTGATCCGCGAAGAGCCGTGAGGAACTGTTTCGTATTGAGTCAGGGCTTGCCGGTTCCTTCGGGATGGTTTTCGCTGAGACAATGAAAGAGTATGCGCATCTCGTCGAAGGCGCGGGACATTGCCGTCAGAGCGTGCACGGCGCTTTCCCCTTGCTCTTCCTCGAAGAATCCAGGCATTGAGAGCAGGGAGACCTGGGCTGAGCGAAAATGGTCGGTGGCGCGATTGGCGAGCGCAATCAAATGGGGCAAAATACTATCCGGCGAGATTCCTGAAATCTGCTTTTCGAGTTCACGATATTTTTGATCGTATTCCTGAGCAAGTTGTCCTATAATTCGTAGGTGCGGGGAATGATTTTCCATAAGGGCTCCTTTATAAGAAATTAGGTATAAACGCTATATCACAATCCCATGCGGTTGCGATATAATAAGGTCAGTCTTATTGGGCCTTAGCAATCCTCAAACGTTGCAGTTCAAAAATATAACCGGTTGACGGCGAATTGCCGGCCGGAAAAAGGGCGCTGTTGCGCTCTTCGCATCCGGAGCGGCCAACCGGGGAGGCCGTCAGGCCAGTATCACGGTAGATTGTCGTTTGGGTGGGGCTGAGCGCAACAAATCTTTTTGACTCAGAGCGGCAGTCGGAGCAGTTCGTCAGGCCAGTACCACGGTAAAGGACGTTTGGAATGTTCATTAAGAATGTCAACATCTTACTCTCCGAGTGGATCAAAGTCACCATTGACGGACTACCCACAATACTTGAAAGAAAACTGCACGAACGGCTTGTTTTTACGAACCCCGACTACGAGATGCGGCACAACAGAGGTGACTGGATCGGCAACATTCCCGCGCAGATAAGCTGTCTGAAGCAGAAAGGCCGCAGCTATCTCATGCCGAGAGGTTTTTTGGACCAGTTCCTGGACCTCTGCAAGAGGTACCAGGTACCTTATCGAATGATCGACCGAAGGCGTGTCTTCGACCCGATTCCCATTGAGTTCCATGGCGAGTTGAAAAGTTATCAGCAGGATGCGGCCGAAGCCGTGCTGGAGCATGATTGCGCTACCATGGTCGGCGGTCACAAGAGCGGTAAAACCGTTATTGCCCTCTATACGATTTCTCAGAGGCGCCAGCCAGTTCTGATAATGATCCCTAAATTAGACCTTCTCGATGGCTGGCTGAGAAAAATTGAAAGTTTCCTTCAGATCCCGGCATCGGAGGTGGGGATTTTTTCCAGTGGAACGCACACGGTGGGAAATCAGATCACAATCGGTCATACCGGTGAGATAATGCGTTATTGGAGAAAAATCTACGACAAGGTTGGGTACATCGTCTTCGATGAGTCTCAGCGGTCTCCCTCGAAGGTCCTCACCAGCCTGATCCCGAATTTCGACTGCCGCTACGTGTTGGGCCTGTCCAACTCCATCCAGCGAAAGGACCGCCTTTTAAAGCTCATTAATTTTTACCTCGGCGATGTAGTCTACTCGATCGATGAAAAAGACGCTCGTGAAGGACGAGGTGTTATCAATGGCACCGTAATTGCCCGCCAAACCGATTTCAGCTTTCAATATACCTCCAGGGCCGATTACCCGACGATGCTAAGCGAGCTTATGATGGATTTGCCGAGAAACCGGCAAATTGTGGAGGATGTGGAGGCGGAACTTCAAAAAGGGGAAGAGCGTGTTCTTGTGCTTTCCGGAGGAGAGCATCAGGATGCCCTGTTGAGCGCTGAATTGAACCGGCGAGGCATAGAGGTCTTTTCCTGCAACCAGCATTTCTCCAATCCCAGAATTGTGGGCAAAGATGATGGGACTAACAATTGTCTGCCGCCTGGAGCTTTACAGGCCAAGGTTATGCTCATTTCCACCGGTATTATGCGTCAATGTTCGCATATCTTGAAAGCCAATGTGATCTTTTTGGCCGTTCCAGTCTACTTTCAAAAAAATCTTTCCAATGCGATACGGGATATTAGCCAGGATGAAGACACAGGCGATAGCCGGCTCACGATATACGATTATGTTGATTCCAAAATTAGAATTCTCGAGAACTATTTTCATATGCGAAGCTACAATTACGGGGTTCATCCGGACTTGCTTCTCGGCGCCCGGACCGGCGTGCAGGGGGCCGCGCGCTAGTTGAAGAGCCAAAACATGAAGTGAGTTATCAAGAAGCGCCAATACATTTCCCGTCTCGAAAAGTTTCAAGCGAGGTGCGAAATCCCCCCTGCCCCCCTTTACAAAAGGGGGGTGATTGCAATGTCTTTTCATGGTTTCAGGGTGTCCCAAAAGGACATGAAAAGCTGTCTCGAGAAGATTTGATGGGTTGCGCTACGCTTCACCCATCCTACGGGTCTACGGATCTTTTCATGGTTTCAGGGTGTCCCGAGGGGACGTGACATACTGTCTCGTAAAATCCGATATTTTTTTAAAAAAGAAAAAGTGGGATAGATATCCGCATTGGTCGCCTTCGTGTGGAAAATCCAGTGGAATTTCTATTGACCGGTCTATTACAATTATCGCGCCGGTCTGCACGGCTAAAAATATCTTATGAAAGGAATATCCCTGAAATGTTGCGAAGAGCAGTACTGATATGCATGCTGGTTGTAGTTGTTTGTGCCGGACCGGCCGGCGCCGCCGTTCCGGATGAAGTCAAGCAATGTCCACTTATTTCGCCGGAGTCGCAGGCGTTTGTGCAGCGCACGATCACCTCGAAGCCGGGCGATCTTTTTGTTGTGCTGAAAAATGGTCTGACACTGCTGGTTCATCAGCAGCCGGGGGCTGAAGTCGTTTCAGCCCAGGTTTTCGTTCGCGCGGGGTCCGCCCTGGAGGGAAAATACCTGAAAGCCGGTCTTTCACATTATCTTGAGCACGTTGTGGCAGGTGGAAGCACCCGGTCGTTTACGGAAGATCAGGCTAAGGAAAGGCTCCTGGCAATGGGGGCTGCAACGAATGCTTACACCAGCTATGACAGGACGGTGTACTATATAGACACTGGGGCCGCTCACTGGAAAGATGCGCTCGATCTGCTGCTTTCCTACGTTTCCGAAAACGTAATTGACCCGAAGGAAGTTGCCAGGGAAAAGAAGGTAATTCAGCAGGAGATGAAACTCGGCGAAAGCAATCCGAATACCGAGTTGTGGAAGCTTTTCATCCAGACTGCTTACAAAAGTAATCCGGTTCGATATCCGGTAATCGGATATGAAGGGGTCTTCGTGCAACAGAGCAGGGATGAGCTTGCCGACTACTATCATCAGCGCTACCAGCCTGAAAATGTGATAGTAGCGTTGTCCGGCAATGTTCAGGCCCCGGAGATCCTCCAGTTCGTGGCGGAAAAGACCAAAGACTTTGCCGCCACAAAGTCCGATCCCGTGGTGCTGCCGGAAGAACCTCTGCAGGACAACCCGCGGTGGGAGGAAAAAGAAGTCCCTATCGTCAGACTGGTCGAGGCGATGATCGGGTTCCCTTCGGTGAGTGCTTATGAAAAAGACATGTATGCCCTGGACGTTTTAGCACATGTGATGGGTGAGGGTGAAACGTGCCGTCTGCACTGCCGCCTGAAGGAAGATCAGAATAAGGTCTTGAGCATCTCGGCTTCCAACTGGACGCCTTCTTTTGTACGTGGCCAGTTTATTATCTCGGTTGCCCTTTCTCCTTCTCAGTGGCCTGCTGCGCTAAAGGACATCCAGGATGAGATCGATAGCTTCACGGCAACTCTGGTAAGCCCCGAGGAGATCAATAACGCCAAGAAAACGGCCATTGCCAACCATATTTTTGAGCAGGAGTCCGTTTCAGCCAGGGCGGCTTCCCTGGCGTCATCTTATTTACTCTCGGGGGACCCCTATTACGATGATGAATATGTGGACAATATTCGCGCCGTAACGGCGGAAGAAGTCCGTGCAGCGGCCAGGAAATATCTCGTGCACAACCGCATGAACGTTGCGGTGATTAAGCCCCCTTCGGCCGATGTCGAGAATGCGGCCGCCCAATGCCAGCCTCCGAGCGTCCCTCCTGTAGCTTTCAACCTGATGGATAACGGATTAAAGACCCTGATCAAGCAGGACTCCAGCCTGCCTTTTGTAACCTTGCAGCTCTATGGGACAGGAGGGCTGGAGATGGAAAGCCTCGATGCTCCCGGGCTCTCTTCCTTCACGGCCGGTCTTTTGACCGCCGGAACCAAATCTATGCCAAAGCTCACCTTGCTGAGAAAGGTGGAGGATGCCGGCGGCGTAATCGGCGCCCAATCAGACAACAATTCATACCATGTCTCCATCAAGGTCCTGAAGGAAGACTTCGACTGGGCGCTCGGCCTTCTTGCCGACATAGCCCAGAACGCCCAGTTCCCGCAGGATGAGATCGAAAAGCAAAGACAGGACACGCTGCTGGCCATAAAGAAGTCCGATGAGGTCTGGCAGTCCGAAGTCATACGGTTGTTCAAGAAGAACTATTTCGAGAAAACTTCCTACATCAACGATAAGCTGGGAACGACCGAGTCCGTCGGAGCGTTTATGCGGGAAGGCATACTTTCTTTCTACCGCAAAATGGTAAATCCGACTCATTCCGTTCTTGCCATTTACGGTGATGTCGATCCGGCGAAGGCCAGGGAACTCGTCCAGCAAAGATTCGGAAAGTGGAGTGGCGAACCGGTAGAAAAGACAATGCCCGATGAAACCAAGCAGATCAGTGAAAACCGTGTGGTCGAAGTAAAGAACGAGAAGAACAGCGCCGGGCTTTTCATCGGCGTAAACGGAATCGGCATCAACGACTCGGAACGTCCGGTGCTCGATTTGCTTACCTCGGTTCTCTCGGGGGGAGGCTCGCCGGCGGGCAGGGTTTTCGACTCTCTTCGCGGTGGCGACCAGAACCTGGTCTATACTGTCAGTACTTTCCCTTTCTATGGGAAAAACGCCGGATATTTCGGGATCCTCACCCAGACCACGGCCGCGAATCTGCCCAAGGTGCAGGAAATAATTCTACGTGACCTGAAGCAGTTGACCGAAGAACCGGTTCCGGAGAGCGAACTCGAAAAAGCCAAGGAGACGATGCTCGTCGAACTGAAACTAGGCAGGGAAACGCTTGGCAACCAGGCGTCCGAGGCCGCCCTCAATGAAGTGCTGGGTCTCGGGTGGGATTACGGCCAGCGCTATCCCGACCTCATCCAGGCTGTCACAGCGGAGCAGATAAGGGCACTGGCCCGCAAGCTTTTTGCTCATAACCTGATAGCAAGGACTTTGCCCGAACGGCCCACGGAAATACTCGACGCGCCGCCTTCCATAAAAAATGACGTCAGGTAAGTCGGAGGCAGTGAAGAGTGAGCAGTGATTAGTGAGGAGTGAACAGGAGCGGATTCTTTTCTCCTCACTCCTTCGCTAGAAACAGTTTTTCGCCGAAACGAAGGGTGCGCAGCTTTCCCTGGTCGTGAAGCCTTGCCGATTCCAGTTCCACAGTTTTTTCGGAAGCGCCCAGCGAGGCTGCCAGATCGGCTATCGTACAGGGCCGCCTTTCCACAGTCTCGATGATGCGGGTAGCGATGTCCCGGGCACCGCGATCTTGCGCCTCACTTTCGAATATGCCGATCGTTTCCGCATTTAGCGAACTGAAAAAGGAGGCGGCCCGCGCCATCTGGGCTTTGGTGAGGCCCAGCGTTCCCGAACACGCAGGGGGGCGGACAACCGTATTGAGTTCGACCTTATCGGGTCTTATCGGTTCGATTGCCCGGGCCAACGCGGAAAGCTCTTGCGGATGGTCGTTGACCCCTGAGACCAGCACTATTTCTATGTGCAGTTGGCCCTTGTACTCCGCACGGAACGCCCGGATCCCATCGATGATCTGCCCTGGTTCGAGGCAAGGATGAGGCCGGTTGATTTTGCGGAAAACATCCGGAGTGACGGCGTCCAGGGAGGGAACGACGCGGTCGGCTCTTAACAGGCTGCGCCTCACCTCCGGGTCCCACAAAAGGGAGCCGTTCGTGAGTACGATCAATGGAAACCGGGGATAGGCCTCTTTAACCGCTCCAATCAGTTCTCCCATTCCCGAGTAAAGGGTCGGTTCGCCGGCGCTCGACAGGGTCAGAACGTCCGCCGCGTTCGGGTGGAGACAAAAAAACGCGCTCAATTCCTCGATGACTTCCGAAGGCTCGGCGAAACTGTCTCTTCTTACGCTCAGGCGGGTAGTGGGTCCCGATTCGCAGTAAATGCAATCGAAAGAACAGGTCTTGGCCGGGATAACGTCTATTCCGAGGGACCGTCCCAGCCGCCTGGACGGTACCGGACCAAATATATGGCTCATAGCAATGTTAACTGCTCATTTCCGATGAAGGTTAACGATTTGACCGGACCACGATATGACATTTTGCTTGGTATGGATTATATAAGTTAGAAAATTTATGTCAACTTTGCGACCTTGGCGTTTTTGCTTCCAAAAGCGATAAATATGTTGTAATTACTGGATGTTGCTGTCTTTAGAGAGATACGTTCGTCAAAGGGGGATAACAGAATGCGAAGCGATTTGATGAAGAGGGGTGTTGAGAAAGCCCCCCATCGCGCTCTTTTCAAAGCCATGGGTTATACTCAAATCGAGATTGACCGGCCTATCATCGGCATTGTCAACTCCGCCAATGAAATTATACCAGGGCATATGCACCTGGACAGAATAGCCGAAGGGGTCAAAGCCGGTGTGCGGCTGGCCGGTGGAACTCCAATGGAGTTCAGCACCATCGGGGTTTGCGACGGCATCGCGATGAATCATGCCGGGATGCGCTATTCCCTGGCAAGCCGCGAATTGATAGCCGATTCCGTGGAAATAATGGCCATGGCCCATCCTTTTGATGGACTGGTGTTGATTCCTAACTGCGATAAGATTATTCCCGGCATGATGATGGGTGCCTTGAGGCTTAACATCCCTGCAATTCTCATAAGCGGCGGTCCTATGTTGGCCGGTAACGTGGGTGGAAAGCCGATAGATCTGATATCGGTTTTTGAAGGCCTGGGCGCGTTAAGGGCGGGCCAGATATCCCTGGAAGAACTCAAAGAACTCGAAGACAATGCCTGTCCGGGATGCGGGTCATGCGCAGGCATGTTCACGGCGAATTCCATGAACTGCCTGGCCGAGGCCATTGGGTTGGCATTGCCCGGCAATGGAACGATCCCGGCGGTCACAGCGGCCAGGGTGCGCCTTGCCAAAGAGGCCGGAATGCGGATAATGGACCTTTTGGCAATGGACCTCAAACCGCGCGACATCGCAACCAGGGAAGCTTTCGAAAACGCAATCGCCGTAGACATGGCGCTTGGCTGCTCCACAAACACTGTCCTCCACGTCCCGGCAATCGCAAACGAAGCCGGCATAAGCGTTGATCTCGGCCTTTTCAACGAGGTGAGTGCCCGCACGCCGCATCTTTGCAGCCTGAGACCCGGTGGCGCGCATTTCCTGGAAAACCTCAACGCGGCCGGCGGCGTTCCTGCGGTTATGAAGGAGCTTTCGCGCCGCGGGTTGATAAATCCGGCCCCTCTCACGGTCACCGGAAAAACTGTCGGGGAGAACCTGAAGGAGGCGCGCGTTTTACAACCGGATGTTATACGGCCGCTCGAAAATCCTTATCACGAGCAGGGCGGGATTGTCATTTTAAGTGGGAACATCGCGCCGGAAGGAGCTGTAGTAAAACAATCGGCAGTTGCGCCTGAAATGCTTACACGCACGGGCAAGGCGCGGGTCTTTGAAAGCGAGTCCGATGCGGCGAACGCCATTTTGGACGGTCGGATCGTAGCCGGCGATGTAGTGGTTATCCGGTATGAGGGTCCCAAGGGGGGACCGGGAATGCAGGAGATGCTGACCCCGACTGCCGCAATTGTGGGTCGTGGCCTGGGACTGGATGTGGCTCTCATAACCGATGGCCGGTTCAGTGGGGGTACGAGCGGGGCCGCCATCGGACACATATCTCCCGAGGCTGCCGTTGGCGGACCGATTGCGCTGATCGAAGAAGGCGATGAAATCTTCATAGATATTCCCAAAAAGAAAATCGAGCTGCTGGTGGACGATGCGACGCTGGCAAAGCGGAAGAAAGAGTGGAAACCTCGTGAGCCGAGAATCAAGACCGGATATCTTGCAAGGTACGCGCGTCTCGTGACCTCGGGTTCCCGTGGCGCTATACTTACGAACGAATGAAAACTTTTGTAGTTTTCTCAAGGGTTTGACGTGGGCTATGTTTTCAATTTAGCCGATGCGGAGCGGCAGGAGAGTTGGTTTCGCTCTGCGCAGGGCCAAATGGCCCTGCAGTTCGAAAAAGACCTTTTCAAGAAGGTGTGGAAGCCCGTTACCCCGCAGCGTGTGCTGGAAGTGGGGTGCGGGAGCGGTGTTTTCCTTGAATGGTTCATGTCGCAGGGGCATATGGTAACGGGGCTCGAGCCTTCGAGTTCGAGCCTTGAGCTGGCGCGCAGGAAGCTTGGCCCCAAAGCACAGTTCGATCAAGGGTTTGCAGAAAACCTGCCCTACGATGACAACGAATTCGATACCGTCGCCCTGATAAATACCCTGGAGTTCGTCGACGAGCCCTTCCGGGCGCTCAAGGAAGCCTGCCGCGTCGCGCGAAGGAACGTGCTGCTTGGTGTTTTCAACAAGTACTCGACTAGTCGAGTCCACTATTGTCTTGAAGGACTTTGGAAAGAATCGGTTTACAGCCGAGCCAGGTTCTTCAGCGTTTTTCAGCTTCAGAGTATGAGCGCCAAGATTTTATCCGGGACAGTCCCGATTGAATGGCGCACCTGTTTTTCCCTGCCGCTGCCATTGCTTGGCTGTCTCTCCATTGTCGAGAGAATTCCCTTTTTGCAACGCCACCCGTTTGGACATTTCATCGCGATGCGAATCGATATGCGATGCCGGGTCCGCACACTGCAGACGCCGGTTTTCGACGAAGTTCCCGCCGGAGCGAAAGTCTCGATAGAGCCTTTTGGCTGCTGCACTTCCAAGGGCCGTACCGCCGCTATGCTCAGAGGCGAAAAGGACTGAGAATGAAAGAGGCTATGTTCTACAGGCGGCTGGATGAAAACCGGCTGCACTGCTTTCTTTGCGCTCAAAATTGCCATATAGGGGCGGATGAATTGGGAAAATGCGGCGTCCGCCAAAACAGGGATGGAAAGCTCTGGAGCCTTGTTTACGCTAAACTGATCGCCCGGCATGTCGATCCAGTCGAAAAGAAACCGCTTTTTCATTTCTTCCCCGGCTCCCTGAGCTATTCGATCGCCACGGCCGGGTGCAATTTCTCGTGCCGTTTTTGCCAGAACGCCGACATATCACAGGTCTCGAACGCCCCTGGTGAAATTCACGGTCAAAGCGTGCCTGCCGAAAAAATTGCGGAGAGCGCTCAAAAGGAGGGATGCGCCACGCTCTCCTATACCTACACCGAACCGACCATATTTATGGAGTATGCCCTCGAAGTAGCTGCTTTGGCAAAGGAGCGCGGGCTCGCAAACATTTTCGTAACAAATGGGTACATGAGCAAGGAAGCCCTGGATGCGGCGGCCCCTTTGCTCGGAGCGGCGAATGTGGACCTGAAGTCCTTTAATGACCGGTTTTACCGGGAACAGTGCGGAGCACGCCTAAAACCCGTCCTGACGACGCTCGAAGGCATGAAACGCAAAGGCATATGGCTCGAAGTGACAACACTGCTTATCCCCGAGTTAAACGACAGCGAAGCCGAATTGAAGGAGTTGGCGAGATTTCTCGTAAGCCTTGCGCCTGAAACTCCCTGGCACATCAGCCGCTTTCATCCTTCGTATCGGATGAATGACAGGGGGCCTACACCGGCCGAAAGTATCAGGAAAGCCCGGCAAATCGGTCTGGAAGCCGGTCTTCATTACGTCTACACCGGGAACATGCCCGGAGATAGCGGTGAGAATACTTACTGTCACTCCTGCGGAGCCGTGCTCATAAACAGAACCGGTTATGCCGTCAGGAAGGAAAACCTCGATAATGGCGCGTGTGCGAAATGCCGAACGGCGCTGCCGGGGGTTGGACTGAATTGAGCGCGCGCACAAAAGAGTTGCTGCAAGAGATCTATGAGCGGCTCTTCGCCACTTTTGGCCCCCAGGGCTGGTGGCCTGCCGAGTCGACCTTCGAGGTCATATTGGGAGCGATCCTCACCCAGAATACCTCATGGAAAAACGTGGCAACGGCAATCGGCAATCTGCGCCGCAACGATCTTTTGAGCTTCGACCGGGTCTGCGGGCTAAGCGCCTCTGAGCTTGCCCTTCTCATACGCTCCTCGGGGTTCTATAACGAAAAGGCAAAGAAGATAAAAAACTTCTGCCTTCTCATTCAGACGGAATGGAATGGAGTCCTGGAGGATTTTTTGGCCCGAGACGTTTGGGACCTGCGGGCCGATCTTTTGAAAATTCGTGGCATTGGTCCCGAAACCGCCGACAGCATCATCCTCTACGCCGCTCTCAAACCCTCCTTCGTAGTCGACACATATACTTATCGGATTTTTTCGAGACATGGATGGGTGGAGGAAACGATTTCTTATGATGAGCTGCGCGAATATTTCATGGGGGCAATGGAGCCTGATGTATCGCTTTTCCAGGAACTTCATGCTCTGCTGGTAAGGACCGGGCATATGTATTGCCGCAAAAAGCCGTTGTGCGATTCCTGCCCTTTGAATGTATTCCCCAGGCTGTGAAGCGGTGGGCGGGAAGCGAGAAGCAGTAACTCGTGTCCCTTCGGGACACCCTGAAACCACGAAAAGACCCTTCCGATGGGCTAAGCGGAGCGCAGCCCACTGCGTTCTTTTGGCTACTTACTCCCCGCTTCTCTGGTGTGTAGGCAGTCGACGGCGCCGCTACTGCCGCGAACTGCTGTGTCTACACCTTTTTCTACTGTAAAATAATGCATTTCCCCCATTTCAGTCTTACACAAATGTCTCATAATATAAGCGTCGGCGATATCGCCGGAGTGATGCGCAGCGACCCGTCAAGATAGATTTCTATTCCCCCTTTCGAGCCATGCGGTTTTCGCGGTCTACCCAAGACGGTCCGGGCTCAGGAGTTATACCCGCGTCCATTTCACTCAAAGAGATGAACGTGCAAGAAAGGAAAGATCATGAGCCATGAAGAAAACAACCTTTGCGGATGGGAACTCAATAATCCCGACAATGACCTTTTCGATATCGAGGTAACGGAAGTCTTTGGAGACTGCGGGGATTGTGAGTTCTTGGGCGAATGCACCGCACCTTGCGCCTCCATGAGGCGTCTGGTACCCAGGGAAGGCATGATTGTCAAGCTCGGCCACGAAAAGCAGGAGAGTGGTCCCCTGATGAGCTACTTCGCAGTGCTCGGCCAAAGCACCGTTAGATTCATTCTATTGAGCGAGCCCGATCACTACTGGGCCAGGGCCGTTTGTATAACCCATGAACAGGTACCGGTCTGGGCACTGTCACAACTGGAGCCGGTGAAAAAAAGCTTTTCGGGCGCCGAGTTGTTGTCTGAGTGATAACCTGGCAAAATATTTGGCCAATGGCCGTGGTGCGGGACAGGAACTCCAAATTCATGGACGACTCGGTATTTGATTTCTGGAACAAGTTGATGGTCAATATGTGGCCCGGGATGGGCATGCTTCCCGTGGTCCCTTTCTCGTGGTTGACGCTCGCGGATAGAGGGAAGAGTCCATGGGAAATACCGCTTAATATGATCCAGGCGATAGCGGGTTCCTTTTCAGGTCTCACCGTGGATAAAGAATCGGCCGCCGGGGGAGCGGACTCTGGCTCCGGGTTGGTTTTGGCCCTGATGCAAAAAGGATTCGATGGGTATCTGGAACTCCAGAAGAGATGTCTTGACGGTGCTCAGAAAGAGGCCGCCTCGCTCCAGGACATGGAATCTTTGGGCCGGGCGCCTGCGATCTGGCTTGAATCTGTCCGGAAGCTTCTGGCCCAGGTCCCGAACGTTGAGGAACTGGGTTTGAGAGGTTCTTCCAAGGACCTTCTTGCCAGATATGCGACCTTTTCCGCTAAGATGAGCGAACTTCTTTTTCAGCTCTGTTTGCCAATGGACAAAGCGTCTAGAGCGGTAGTCAAGAGTATGAAAGGGACGGGAGAACCCGGACGGCTGCTTCAAAATCCGGAAGAAGCATCGGGCATCTGGCTTTCATCGATTGAAGATTCCTACCTCGACCTGCTTAGATCACCGAACTACACTCAATTGCTGCACGAAGCCACGGATGCCTATGAGCAATATCGTCAGGTTCGGCGGCAGGTATACGGTCCTTCGGCCAAAGCCAAACCGAAGCCTGACAGTGGTGGGGTCGAAGCCCTCTCAGATGAAATCGGCAAGCTCAGGGAAAAACTCGAAGAACTTCTTGAACGGGTGGATTCTCAGGCCGGCCTTTCAAACAGGGGTCCATCCGGCTCAGATGAACCGTCACTCGGCATTGTGAAAAAGAAGACCCCCGCGGAGGCCTGAACGCCGGCACGGGGGAATGTCTGGTTTGGGCGGCATCGTTTTGCGCTATTTTGCCGGAGTTTTTTTATCCAGCGCGGTTTTCCCGGATGGTCGGCGCCGGGAAGGGCTTTTTGCCTTTTTTGTATTATTCCCGGCCGAAAGAGCACCTTGTTGAGATTTCCCCTCGATTTTTTCCTCTTCGTCCCTCGTGAGCGAAATCGGGGCCTCCCCCGAAGAGTTCCCCGTGTGTCCGCGTCGTTTGCCTCGGGAGTTGCCGTTATTCCCTCGATTGGATTCACATCCAGGCGCGCCTGATCGGGTATTGGCGCAAGTAAAAGAGGGGCTTTTTGTTCCGCATTTCCTTTTCCACTTATCTGGGTGCAAGATCCGACGCTTTCGCCGATGGCGTCCAGATCGATCTGGAAACATACAGGCCCTCTGTATGTTTGATCCCCTTCCGAAGGATGCCGGTTCGGGAGATGGTAGCGAAGGTGTGGAGCGCACACCGACGAGGGAACCGACCACGAGGTCGCAAGGGACGCGTGTCCCTTGGGAAATATGCTTACTTCTGCGTGGATATAATCCAGCGCGGCAAGCGAGGCTTCCCTGTCAACAAGATCGTCGTCTGCGGCAATACAGATAAGCCATGGTATTTTCTTTTCTTCCAGGCGTTTCAGGTTTAGTTTCCTGCCGAAAAGGGTGACGGGGAGAGTCCCTTCGCTATCAATCGGGACCGTATAGGAAGCATAGCTCATTTCTGCGATACCCACGGGCAGGTCCTGCTGGTCATATGTCATCCAGTGATTTATGGCGGCTGCGGTCTTGCTGATTCTCGCCCTCTGACCCGGGGGTGGCTCGATCATGCCGATGTCGCGATGGAAAGCGGCAATCGGGGATTCTGTCTCCAGTTTTCTCAGCTTGAAAACCCAGGCCAAAAGGTGGCCATCAACCACGGTGTTTCCATTAGGGAGCTTTTTGTAACTATACCTGGGGTCTTTGAACCTCGACGGCAGGCCGTCCATGTACTCGATCAGGGATTTGCTCCTGGTCCCGTCCACGGGAGTTACGCAGGTTATATGCGCATCCACCAGGCCGTCCAATTCTCCGGACAATAGGGCGGTCAGGGTAAGATAGCCTCCCTGGCAGAAGCCGTTCAGAGTGACCTGTTCGTTATGTTTTTTCATCAGTTCCCGGCAAAAAAACCGTGTGTCGAGAGCATCGTCTTCTCCGGTCATTGTCTGGACTGCGGGGGTGGTTTGTATATCTTTTACCAGGCGAATGTAGGTTGGGATTCCCAGGTTCGCGTAGCAATGAACATAGCTCCTGTGCTCTTCCGGCAGAAAAGCCAGAATATTTGGTCCAAGGACATAGGGGGGAACTATCAGAATGGGTTTGTGCCTGGGGGGCGCCTCTTCTTTCTGGGGCAGGACCTGGTACAGGTAGAAACGCTCGGTCTCGGCCACCTTCACATACCCGCCGTTGTCCAAATGAAAACCGAATTCGGGACCGATAGCCTCTATGGCTTTCGGATATTCATGAACGACTACCCTGAGTGTCTCCTCAAGCCTGCCGGCAAAGTTGGACAGGCTCTCATCGTCTTTTAACGCGCCGATCCAGGCTGAGATACCTTCGCCCAGCTTGGTGTAATAAAAATTGTTCATGGCCCGCAGGCTTCCCGTTAAAGAGGTGTTCGCGATTCCGAGACTGAAGTTGAACAGCTGAGCGTAGCCGTTTAGAGTTTCGGTTGGACACTCTTCCTGGAGCTTATCTTTCTCTGTGTTCATGAAAGCAGTTAGAGCATTTACGGACGGCGCCATAAACGCCGAGACATATTTGAATAGACCATTCCAGTAATCCTGGGTCGCTCTCGTTTGCGAAAAGGCTGCCTGAGCGAATTTTGGGAAGGTCTCAATTGATTTGGCCATCAAAGTGGCGCCTGCACTGAATATCTCGACAGGACCGGTGAATTGATCTTGCATTTTTCCCCCCATTCTCCCGATATTTTCCCCTGGGCTAGAAAGGTCTGCCTGTCTCTTTGAGCGGCAATCCATTTCAGATTACCCCTGCAACTCCGCTTTCCGAGAGAGGCATACTTTAAAAGTCGGTTCGATAGGGAAAAAGTGAAATGAAAAGATGGAGCGCTCAGGGCGACCGGGAGAAGGGCCGTCGATTGCAGGCGCGGGCCGGGCTCCGAGGCACTGAACGATGGAGATATAGAGGCCTCCCGTATAACCCCGCCGGAAGCCATAGACCCGGCTGGTGCAGGGTCAATCTGGAAGGGGGACACGGGTCAAGCCGGTGCATAACCTATTCAACTACCCTTTCGATCCAAGGCGGAGTCCGCCGTGGATGAAGAAGACATCTCCGGCAAGTGCTTCATTCCGGTAAAGTTCGCCCACAAGTGAAGCGATTTCCTCCGGTTCGATCAAACGGCCAATCGGCACCTGTTCGATTATTTTAGCCAACACGGGGGGGCTGATCTTTTTCACCATGGGTGTCCCTACATAACCCGGTGCGACTGCGACGCAGCGGATCTTATCGGCCAGACCGCGGCGAAAGAACTCTGCCGTAAGCACTTTCGGAAATACTGCCATTGCGGCTTTGGAGGAAGAGTAATTGATCTGGCCCGCTGTTCCCTGGGCGCCGGTGGATGAGATCAAACAAATCAAGCCTTTGCAGTCGTTATTTATCATGCGCTCGGCGCATTCGCGCACCGTAAGGAAAACACCTGTCAGGTTGACATTCATAACCGATTGAAACTGGTCGAGAGACATTTTCCTTGTGACTTTGCCCGTCGCCATGTCCGGAGAGACCACCAGGGCATCCCTGGTTATCCCGGCAAAAGGCGCCACAAGATTGATACAGCTGAACTGCTCGATAGCGAAATCGGCCATCCTGGAGCAATCATCCTCATTGGTGATGTCGCACTGGATTGCCCGAACGTCTGCATTCATCTCTTTTAATTCGGCTTCAGCTTTGGCCAAAAGGGGCTCGGCCATATCGACCAGCAAGACTTTGCCGCCCTTGCTGCACCAGTACCTGGCCAGTGCCAGTCCGATGCCTCCACTGCCCCCCGTTATTACGGCAACTGCATTCGCAATTTCCAACATGCCCGAGCGATCTCCATTGTAGAAAATTTCCGGTGAAACCCGGCACATTTCTTCACTACCCTGCACCGGGTCGCCAGTCGCGCGCTCGCGGCAAAAAATTCTCCTCGGAGACGGTTTTCTGCGCGAGCAGTCCGGCTGATCTGTGGATGCCGCTTCCCGGTCAGACCTCAGCTGATATGGGTCCCCACCGGGACAGGGCTCATCTCATTGCATCTGTTTTTTCGAAACATTTT
Organism: uncultured delta proteobacterium; assembly: GCA_963826655.1. GTDB lineage: Bacteria > Desulfobacterota > Syntrophobacteria > Syntrophobacterales > Syntrophobacteraceae > SbD1. Next base: position 2,682 of record CAWGZP010000060.1, on the reverse strand, counting down.
CCCAGGTTGTTGTAGCCGTTGTTAACGGCGCTTTTGAGCGATTCACAACCCTTCTTGTTACTGTCTATCCATTCACGGAATGCCTTCTTTCCTTCTTCGGGGACCCAGGCCGCCTGATCCAGAACCGAGTTCAACATGCTTCCGGTCTGGTCCCAGAGAACGATCATGTTGTTGATCATGCCTTCAACGCTAATCCTTTGCAGATCGATCATCTGTTTCGCAATTGTTGTCGACTGTTCGTACATGGAGTGTCTCCATTATAGGGTACAGGGTTAAAAAGAGAATTGCCGGCTATTGTTCCATTACGTAACTTCCGGGGGCTTTTTCCAGTGGAAGGTAATTATTATTACCCATGCTCGGTGGTTCGACCCTGGGGCCCGATTTTTCAGTTAGCCATTCGACCCAGTCCACCCACCACGACCCCTGATGTTCCTGTTGAGTCGAGAACCACTCATCCGGGGTCATCGCTTCAGCCACGTCGCTGATCCAGTATTTTCTTCTGGACCGTGCAGATGGTGGATTCACTATCCCTGTGATGTGACCTTCATCGGCAAGGGCAAATCTTTTTGGACCTCGAACCAGGTCGCATATCTTGAACATCTCTTTCCACGGACAGATGTGATCCTGTTCTGTCCCCACAACATAAAGCGGCTGCTCGATACGCCTAAGGTCTATGGGGCGATTGCCCAGCACCAGCTTGTCCTCTTTGACAAGATTGTTGTTCAGATAGAACTCACGCAGATAGTAAGAACACATTTTCGCGGGCAGCCGGGTTGAGTCACTGTTCCAGTAAAGAAAATCAGATTTGGGGGGCACCTCTCCCTGAAGGTAGTTGTGCACGTAGTAGCGCCAAATAAGATTATTCGAGCGCAGCATGCGGAAAGCCGCGGACATGTATTTTTTGTCGAGGTATCCTTCCTTTTCGGTCACCTCTTCGATGATCTTGATAACCTCCTCGGTTACATAGACCTCGAGTTCGCCCGGAGAAGAGTAATCCACCAGGGATGCGAACAGGGTGAAGTCCCGGATGGGGATCGGGATATCTTTAGGACCCCGGTTGAGATAAGCCATCAAAGCGCTCAGAAGGGTTCCGCCGATGCAATAGCCCACTGCGTGGACTTGGTCTGCCTTGCAGATTTCCCGGGCCACCTCGATAGCTTTCAGGCCGCCCCGAAGCATATAGTCCTCAAAAGTCACGTCGCTCATCTCGGGGGGTGGATTTTTCCAGCTTATTATGAACACCGTAAAGCCCTGGTTGAGCATGTAGGCCACGAGGCTTTTTTCCTCGGTTAAATCGAGAATATAGAACTTGTTTATCCAGGGTTGAATGAAAACGATAGGGGTGGCGAAGGTGGTCTCGGTCCTCGGCGAATACTGGATGAGTTCCATGAGCCTGTTTCGAAAGACCACGGAACCAGGTGTCGTGGCTATGTTTTGCCCGGCTTTGAATGCTGCCGTATCGGCTATCTTTATCAGGTTGTCGCCGCGCTGGACATCCTTCGAGCCAGTTCTCGAGGCCGTTTATCATGCTCTCGCCCTTTGTGCGCAAAAACTTTTGAACAACGGATGGATTTGTCCAGAAGCAGTTTGCCGGAGAGATCGAGTTGATGAGTTGATTGACCCAGAACATAGACCGTTGCCTTTCCTTCTCCGGAATGTCCGGGGCCTTGTCTATGTAGTCTCTAAGCCAAATCGCGTAGGCGTTGAAGAACTTATTGGCCAACTTGGAGTAGTTTTTGACCGCGTCCATCAAGGCAGCCTCAGGGTTATCGGCCTGAGTCTTCGGGGTGCGGTTTTCAGATAGCACCGAGGTCAACTGCTCCGCGCCGGCAGCCTGAATGCTCGCGCTCAACCTGGATGATATGTTGAGCAACTCTGCGCTGTTATACATCCAGGCCTGGTTGATCTTGAATATAGAACTCGCAATTTGAAAAGGATCGGAGGGCATACTCATTGGGTTCATTTAGTCTACCCTTCTGATGAAGTTAATCACCTCACCTATGGTTGAGCCGCCTTCAAGCAGATCGTCGGGAATCTTTACTCCGAATGTCTCTTCCAGAAAAACCTTGAAATTGACCGATGACATCGAATCCCATTCCGGAATGTGATTGAGCAAAGTATCCGGCTCGATTGCGAAACCGACCGCGCCGGGAAAAAGATCCGGAATGCCTTCTCTGATCGCTGAAAGAACTTCTGACATGGGATAATCTCCTTTCTGTTGCTAATGTTTATTCACGCTGAAAAGTTGCGTCTATTGACTCCGGCTTCCCCAGGTTGCCGTATCTCCGGTCATTCCCAGTAGAAGCCCGGGACCCTTTTCTTTTTTTTAGCCGCCGGCTTTCGCCGGTTGCCGATCATTTCAAACAGGGCAACGCCAAGTCAAAAACGAACACACTAGATGCGAATCAGATTCGCTCCCCAGGACAAACCGCCGCCGAAGGCAAACGTAACTATCGTGTCGCCCGGGAGGATAGTATTGTTTGAAATTGCTTCATCGAGCGCCACCAGGACCGAAGCGCTGGCGGTGTTGCCGTACCTGTCGATATTAACTACGAACTTTTCCCTCGCAATATCCAGCCGGGAAGCTATCGAGTCGATGATGTTGATGTTTGCCTGGTGACTGACGAACCAGTCGACGTCCTGTAATGCGACACCTGTTTCCTCCATGAGTTGAAGGATGAT
>CAWGZP010000059.1:0-24803 GCA_963826655.1 uncultured delta proteobacterium | reverse complement strand
TCCAACATGACATGCCGCTGGACTTTCCCGGTCGTTGTAAACGGTTTCCCTGCAATCGGATTAATTCGAAGAAAGGAATTCTCGGAAAAGGTTGCCATGTTATTCTCCTGCATGCCCCGCATGCTAATTTAGAAGAAAATAGAAAGGCCTGGCTCATTCCCGGGACGCTCCTGGGTTCTATTCAAGTCCAGGTATTGTGTTGATCCCTCTTTTTATAAATCGGGGCAATGAGGGCTTTCCTAAAGAGATAAATTTCTCCTGAAAGCCGGGAGCAGGGCTAATGGCGGAGCCGTCCGCCCTCCCTCCCTCACGCCATAGGCAGACCGTCTTCTTTTCTCGCGATACAGACAGATAAAGCTTGTTTCAGTAAAGTTCCGGTTCAAGTTGCGGTTACAATCGAGGGACACTTCGGCAGAGAAGTAGTGATAGGCGCCGGGCAAGTCATGGTAGATTCCGCCAGGCCTTCACATTTTTGGGTCAGGTAATATTTTTCACTTCATGACGAACAGGCTAATTCATTAAAGCCCTTCTTACGAAGAACCCTTCTTTTTTGATGCGTTCCTCTATCGCTCCCTTTTCTCTTTTTAATGACGGCTTTCACCATTGCAGCGATTTCGGCGCCGGTAATAGCGTCCTTTATAAGGAAGTGGTCAGCCCCGTATTCTTTAGCGAGTTCGCGGTACTCCAGAACGTCGCAGCCGGTAAAGATGCTTACGACCAGGTTCGGATGGACGCCTTTTATCTCGCGCGTCAGTTCGAGGCCATTTTTCACCGGCAGGTGGATGTCCATAAAAACGACGTCCGGTAAAGACTGGTTGATTTTTGTCAAAGCGTCAGACCCGTCAACGGATTCATCGACCGATAGCGAGGGGACGTACATCTTAAGGATTTCTTTGAAGGAACGTCTGAAGAAGTCGTTATTTTCTACGATAAGTACCGATGACATTTCCTTGCCTCCACTCTTACCCCGCCGGGCAGTCTGATCGGGCGTATCATGTGATACTACCAATTCGGTCAAAACGAAGAAAAACCCGAAAATTTTATTTCATGGATTACGACCTCCGCCCGCCGGTCAGACGAGAAGTCTCAGTCCGTGCTACTCGTGATGGAAGAGCACGAAAAATCCGGGGAAGCGCCGTGAAACGCCGCACCTGCCGCCAATGCAATGCATGGATCACACCAAAAAGAAGCAAGGGGACTAGGAGTGAATAGAATATATTTATTTGAAGTCTCAAGTACCTTATTATAATCCCAAAATAGGAATCGGCTTTCGAGCTGGCCCGACCTGGAATATCATTCTAAATAGGTACTTTCGATGGAAAGTGCAAGATTGTTGACGCTGGATTGCAGAGGTGGAAAAATAATTGCCGGTCGATCTGCCGGCAGCAAGGAAATAAGGTTCGACGTGAAATCAATGACCATGAGGCCGCTCGCTTGGCCTCCGCCAGTGGATTCCGGGCCGGCGTCATTCGATTCGGCAAACTGACCGGTAACTCCCTTCAGTCACCCAATGGAGCTTTCACAAAATCACAGAACGGTTACGTCCGGTTCCCTTGGCTTCATACATGGCCTTATCCACTCGCTTGAAAATTGCTTCAGTGGTCTTGTCTGAAGTCGTTACTGTAGTGCCCCCGATACTGACGGTCAGTGGAATTTCTTCGTCCTGGTACAGAAAACGAGCCCGCTCCACGAGTTCGCGCAGTCTTTCAGCAACAATATAGATCCCTTGCTCATCCGTTCCTGGAAGAATTGTGATGAATTCCTCTCCTCCGTAACGAGCCAAAAAGTCTGTTCCCCGCAGAATTTTTTCGATCAGCTTGGTGACTTCTTCCAGGCATCTATCTCCTGCCCAGTGCCCGTAGCGATCGTTGACCGACTTAAAATTGTCTATATCAATCATCAGGATAGAAAAAATCTGTCCATGATGTTCAAAACGCGCCACCTCTTCCTGGATGCGCTTTTCATAGGCTCGCCGGTTATGGACTCCGGTCAAAGGGTCGAGGAGAGTCTCTTCCTCCAAATCTCTGGCCCTTTTTTGAACCTGCACGACTTCCTGTTTCATTCCTGTGATGCTCTGCCTAAGTTTCCTGACCTCCGATGTCGCCTTTTTTAACTGAAGGTCGTCATGTTTGCGCTTCTCTTCGAGTGCTTCCTTGATCGTCGCCAGTTTGGAGGCAACAAAACCCTTTAACTCGACAAGGTTTGTGCTGATGTGGATGGTCTCCGTGGTATCCGCCAAATCATGTGCCAGTGTATTGTTGAATGCTTTGTTGTTCTCGAAGGTTTCGCGAGTGCAGGAATAGGAAGACATGAGGCCGCTTTCCATTTCGACCAAATCCTTGCCTATAGCTTTCACGAGATTGGTGAATTGCTCCAGTTCTCCCCGCGCCCTGCGGGTTGCAGCCCTTAAAATTTCGAGAATATTGTCGTTAAGGTCGAAAATTTGTTGAACTTCATTGCTCTTACTGATCAATTCACGGATTTCAGAGGCGAGTACAAGAAATTCTTTAGGGAGTCTATCTTCGAATTCGCTAAGAAGGTTGAGACGGAAATCCTGGAGTGTCCTGATATAGGCTCCGTTCGATAACTCGTCTCCTTTGTGAACGAGTTGCCTTCCTGGAACCTCCTTGTCAGATTGGCGAAAACTCTCGAACGAGGATTTGGCCAAGCCTCTATCCGTCAGCAATTCGATGTAATCCTGTCTCGTAGACAGCGCCAGGTGAAGTACGCTGGGAGTAACTGGCTGAGAACTCCCTCTGAGCTCTTTTAATGCATCAATAATAATCCCGCACAAGGCTTCAACATTGTTGCCCGACAATACGGTATCCATTTTCCCATCCTTATTCGGCTTTTCGGGCTGTAACCCGCATAAGCGAGGTGGATAGTTATTGATCTATCAGTTCGATGCAAAAAGATTTTCTCTTTTCCGCCTACTATTAGAATCTACACTATATAGAACAACAATTTATGAAATACAACAACAGGTCTTTGACGACTAGAACGAAGAACACTATTTCTGTGTGTGAAAGCGATTGAGCAGGACCGTGTGCATTGGAGTGAGCACGTTCGCTTTTCCGCTCATCGACTCGACTACAATCTTTACTACGGCAGTCTTCTCGATATTCTGATCTTTCATGGAGGGAAAGGGGTGAGTTGCAGGCATAAACTTTTCTACTAATTTTTCCAGGATCGCCCTCTTTTCTATCGGCTCTTCCACAAACTCGGCTCTTCCGAAACATACGACGCTTTTATAAATCTGAGTGATCCCGCAACCCTGGCCAGAAAGAACTTGAGGCCCCGCGTCGTCTACCAGGAAGCACACGCGGGAATCGGCCCGAAGTGCCTCCATCTTTCGCCCCGCCTGTCCACTGTGGAAGTAAATGTTGCCTCCAAAAAACAGGTAGTTCACGGCGACGGCGTATGGACCATCCTCGGTCGTAACCGCCAATCGACCCACGGGCATCCCCTCCAGAAAGAGTTCCATCTCCCGTAAGGTTGTCATTGTACGCTCACTGCGCCGCGGTACCGTTCTCATGTGCATGCTCCGTATCAGCCGGACAGGTTATTGCCGAGTAAAAAACAAAACGGCATCCGCGCCTCAGTACCGTAAATCCGCGCTTCAAGCAATGGATTTCATTCGGCTCGCACCCGTTGCCGGGAGCGCAATCTAACCACAATCGGGTTCAAAGGCTAAAGACAACAAAAAGAGAAGAGCCAGGAGGGGGGGTCCTGACTCTCGTTTCGGAGAACACAGAATGGAGAATAATAGTGGTATGTGAAGAGATTGTTTATAATTTAGCCGTATACATCGGATTTTTAAATCAGGTATAAACAGTAATCTCAGAGGGCGGGAACTGTATTTGAGACTACGGATTTCGAAGTATTACCTTACTGATTTTGAGTAAACCTCCCGGAATGGGACTGCCAAGGAGGCATAAGGCTTATGGCCGGCACACTCACACGTCGAACATTTCTGAAAACGGGGCTTGCGGCAACGGCGGCGGTAGTTGTAGGATCCGGGCTTGCGCGGGCTGATAACCACCCACTGTTCGAAAAAACCCGGATCGGGTCCCTGGAACTCTCTAACCGTGCCATGAGATCCTCCACATGGAGCGGCGGGGGAGACCGGAAAGGTTACGTAACCGACCGTGCCCTGGAGCTTTATGGTCAACTTGCCACGGGAGATATCGGGCTCATTTTGACCGGTTATCAGTATGTCATGACCAATGGGCAGGGACTGCCCTATATGTTGGGTAACTACGACGACACACAGGTTGAAGGGCTGAAAAAAATCGTCGACACGGTGCACAAAGAGGGCGGCAAGATCGCTGTTCAACTCGTCCACTGTTTAGCAAGGGCAAACACCGATCTTTTTTTCAGGGAAGACGATGAATTATGGGGCCCTTCCGCCGTTGCCTATTCGCCGGGGGACAAAATCCCCAAGGAAATGACCAGGCAGGATATTGCCCGCCTCGTGGAGGCTCACGGGGCTGCTGCGTCCCGGTCTCTCAAGTCCGGTTTCGACGGTATTCAGATTCATGGGGCCCATGGGTATGGCATCAACCAGTTCCTCTCGCCGGCATGGAACAGGCGCGGCGACATGTACGGCGGCAGTCTTCAGAACCGGTATCGTCTGGTTGGAGAGATCCTCGAAGCAATCAGGGGAAAGGTGGGAAAAGATTTTCCTGTCATGTTCAAGCTCAGTGCACAGGATTTTGTCGGCAACGGTCTGGAGCTTCCGGAATCCGCGGAAATCGCTGGACGTCTTTCAGACGACGGAATAGCTGCGATTCAGGTGAGCGCCTGCTGCTCGATTTCGTGTGCAGATAAACATTGCTCGAAGGATATGATTCTTAAAGAAAAAGATGAAGCCTACCTGGCGGACTTCGCCCAATACATTAAAAAAAGAACCAATGTCCCCATCATCGCTGTCGGAGGCATACGGTCAATGCCCATAATCGATGGGATCTTGAAGGAGAAACAGGCGGATTACATTTCCATGGCCCGCCCGTTTATTCGCGAACCACATCTGCTCAAACGGTGGAAGGCCGGAGATACCGCCAATGCCAGCTGCATCTCGTGCAACCGCTGTTTCGCAACAGGCCTGGATGGACTGGGAATCTCGTGCTACTGGGAAAAAAAGATCGAGGAAAAGCGCCTGTAGCTTAAAACCCTACGAGGGAGCCCGTGTCTGGTGTTGCCTGTTCACCTTGAACGCAAAACCTCCGCCGCAAGCTTTTCACTGTGGATATTGCTCTTTATCCTCGTTCATTTGTGTTCATCCGTGTCCGAGGTTGCCAGGGGACCCCAGTTTACCAGGATTTTTTTCCCGCCGTCTTCGGTCAGCAGACGATAACTGAAATCAGGATGCCTCGCGAGAAAAGAATCGAGCGGCCCCTTTTCGCTGAAAAGAAAAATCCTTTGCCCGGAGGCCCACTCCTCGATCAGTTGATCGTCCGTGAGGCTCAGCTTCGGGGCTCCCGGATCCTTGAGGCCATACCACAGGACCCCATACCCGGCGTTCATCACGTAGACCTGGAGACCTGTATAGTAATTGAGGGTTGAACCTTTCTCGTAAAAATCGTTTATGACTATCTTGTCTCCCGGCCGGTAGTGGCCCTGGACAACTTTGGCGAGGCCCCTGGAAGAGAGCACGGGTTCGAAGGCGATCATGCCGGCATTATAGGAATTGCACAACCCGATCATCATGACGGCCAGGAACAGGAACGAGACCATCCATCGCTTCCGGATCGCGAACAGAAGCGCCGCTGCCGGGCCGACGATCAGAAAGACTGCGGTCCGATAGACGAGCGGGGTCAGAAAGCTGAAAGTTGCAGGAGTAAGGTCTCGCATATGATCGAAAGCGAGCTTGTACTCCGAGGCTGTGGTGAGGGTCCCCGAGAGGGTATCTACCGGTCCGGAATGGTTTCCCCACCATGCGAGAGCTATCAGGGCCAGGGCCGTTGAAACCGTCAGGGCCACCATGACCCCAAGGCCTGCAATGCCCCACCCCGTAGATGTTTGCCTGGCGTCAAGGTCCGCCATCCCCTTGCCGAGCAGGAGTGCGAATGCTGCGAGGGTGGGAAGCGTATAATATTCCTGGGTCGTACTGAATGCAAAGAAGGCCAGGATTACACCGATCCAGAGAAATAGAAAGAGACATACTTGCGCCGTTTTTTCCTGCGGGCGGATAGATCTCGGGAAATTCCGGACAAGCCCCCATATGAAGGCGCTCCACGGGAAGAGCCACACGAGGTGAAGGACCCAGAAGAGCAGACGGGGAACGGTATCGTAATCTTTGGGATAGCGCATGCCGAGATAGCGCAAAAGGTGTTCGCGGATAAAATAGAACCACAGGAAATCCGGATTGGCCATGGCCGCCGCGACATGCCAGGGTGCTGCTACGATCAGAAAAATTATGACTCCATACCCGATCTGAAGCCTTTTGAGGACTCTCCAGTTACCGGTAACCAACATATGAACGAAAACGATCGCGCCTGAAAAGACTACGCCGATCAGTCCTTTTGTCAGCACGGCCAGCGCGGCTGAAATGTAAAGCGCGGCGCACCGCGGGTCGAGCGGCCCGATTTTTTTGGCCTCACCTTCTTCGGTTACAATGCGCAGGTACATGTAAAGACAAAAAGCGATAAAGAAGGATAAAATCACGTCCGGCAAAAATATCCGGGTAAAAGCGTAAAGACCAAGGCCTGTTGCAATTACCAACCCCGAGTAGAAACCTCCTTTTTCGCCCCAGAATCGAACCCCGAACCTGAAGACCAGGAGGATCAACAGAAGCGAAAAAAGCGCCAGGGGCAACCGTATAGCCCAGTCATGAAGTCCGAAGGCGCTAACCGAGACGGCCGCCAACCAATACATTAAAGGGGCCTTCTCCAGGTATCTGATGCCGTTATCGACTTTCAGATTCACCCAGTCGCCAGACTGGACCATTTCACGCACAACCTCGGCATGGAAGGAATCATTGTCGTCGAGAAGGACCGGCCGGGAAATCGTAGCTACGAAAATTGCACACCAAAGTGCTATAAGAATGAGAGGATAAAAGAATTTACTTGAACTCATCTAGATTTTGAACCTTCCGCCGGAGCTTTTCGTGTGGATCAGGCAGCAATTCCAGAGGCATGAAACGAAGCCTCCCCCGCCTGTCTGAGAATTAACGCCGTGCCTTTGTTCCGGTATGGTGGAGACAGGAAGCCAACCCCGCCGCGCCTCTGCTGAAATGCCGCCAGGCGAGAGGAAAGAGCTTCCACCCTGGCCTTGGTCTCGCAATCGATGTAAAGCGATACGAGCCTAAGCCTCCTATGGGACCATGCAGATAATGCCCGAAGGGGAGAAACCGTATGGGCCCTCCCCTTTCGAAAATCCGGATATGAATAAATTATTTATTGCTGTCAACGGCTTTCATAGGTTTGCCGCAAACGCACGCCCCCTGTTTCTGGCTTATTGTGCCGCAATTGCAACCGGCCCCGCAGGCGCAGACATATTTGCCGGTCGTTTTAAAAACCTGCGTCTTGCCGTCAACCGTCACGTACGCTTTACCCTTTACCACTTTGTCGATCTTTGTTTTGACCAGGCCTTTTCCGCACGGGCACTTACCCGCTTGCTTGGACATGGTCAGACAGGGACAATCCGGGCCGCACCCGCAAACATACACTTCATCACCCTTTTTAAAGGTGAGCTTGGTGTCGGCAGCGGCAGCGCCAATGCAAACGAAGGCAAAAACAACAGAACACAACAATACGAACAGTCTCTTCATATTCTTTCCTCCTGGTGGCGAGTTGTCCACATCCTTCCCATGCCAGGAAGCGCCGGTCCTTAAACCATCGATAATACACCAGCAGTTCAAGATTCGTAAAGCAGGGATTTTTCACGCCGGAAAGTCAATCGGGCGGTTGCCTGCGAGCCCCAAGAGGGGCAAAACCAGGCGGAGCGGCTCAGGTTTCATAGTTTCAGGGTGTCTCGAAGGGACGTGAGATACTGTCTCCAAAATGCACAGGTGTTACTTTCCTGCACTCTTCTCAGCCTCTGCGCCAGACACAAAAATCGAGCCCAGTACCTGCATTGCCTTTGTAATTGTCCCTAGATCGGATTCCGGCAAGCCTGACAACCTCTCTGCAAGGTAAGACTGGGTTGCTTCGTAAGCCGATTGCATCGCCGCCCTCCCGGATGCCGTCGACGCCAACGCCACACGCCGCCGGTCTTTGGAATGCATTTGCCTTGTCACGAGGTCGCGAACCACCAGTCCATCTATCATCTTGGACATCGAGGGCAGCGTGAGTCCCAAATGCTCCGCAACGTCCGAAAGCGAGGCGCCTTCACAGCGGTTCAAGAAAATCAACACGCGAAATTGCGGCACTGAAAGATCGGGAAAACGATGACCCCGAATCTCACTGCGTATGGCGCGCATGATCGAGGGAACAGTTTCCAGCACATGCCTTGCGCACTCGGTAGGTGAGGCCAAAACAGTTATCCTCTCTAATAGTTAGTATATGTAAGCATATCGTATCGGCACTCTTTTTCAAGCAGATAAAGCGGTTCGAATAGGTTTCATAGTTCGGGGTGTCCCGACGGGGCCGTGAGGCAATGGTTAGAAAAACAGTTCGGGGTGTCCCAAAGGGATTTGACGGCCCTCGGTGGAGGGACCCTGTCTCATCGTCGCGGCCATTTTCCCCTGCGCCGCGTTGGCAACTATGCCGGACACGGGAGGCCGCCCGTATCACAGGACGTCTGCGGTTCCCGGCACACCGGGAAACAGAGCGTTTTCGGGCGCCGCGATGTCAGTTCAACTCACAAGGATCTAACTTAAAAGCGTTTGGATGCATTCTTTGAGGTCTTTTATCTTCACCGGCTTGGCGAAAAAACCATCCACCTTGCTCTTCATGGCTTCAACTGCGGAATCCAGACTCGCAAAAGCCGTTATCATTATGACCTTGATTTCAGGATATGAGGTTTTAAGTCTCCTGAGGACTTCCATCCCATCGATGCCCTTCATCTTGAGGTCAGTGATCACCACATCGAATTTTTCCTCTTTTAGCCGGGCAAATGCGGGCTCCGCATTCAGGAAAGCTTCCACCTCATAGCGGTCCGGCTCCATGGCGGCTTTAATCATCTGTCCAACAATTTTCTCGTCGTCGATCACTATAACCTTGAAAGCAGGCATCTCTCACTCCTATCGGTTTGTCTGTGAACGGGAAGCTCGATCGTGAAGCAGGTCCCCACTCCCATCTCGCTTTTCACCCTCAAATCCCCATTATGATTTTTGACGATCCCGTAGCTGACAAATAAACCCAGTCCGGTCCCGCTTGCGCCTTTGGTAGTAAAGAAAGGGTCGAAAATGTGGGCCAGCATTTCGGGAGCTATCCCTGTCCCGCTATCCTCAACATCTACTTCCACGCTGCAGGCGCCGGGATCAAACCGGGTTGAAATGCGCAGCCGGTCCCCTTGCGATAAAGCGTGAAGCGCATTGGTGAGCAGGTTGATCAGTACCGCCTGGATCTGGTGTTGATCGATATAGACTGAAGGCAGATCGTCCGCCAGGTCAAGTTGCACATCAATGTTGCAAACGCAGATCATATTCTGGACAAGCCGCATGCTTTTATGGACAACACCATTGATGCCGGTCTCCTCCAGGTCGGGTTTCTTGGGCCTGGCAAAATCGAGCAGGTCTCTTACTATCCGCTGAATTCGCTCTGTCTCCTCCTCGACACTTTTCATATATTCGATATGTTGATCCCGGCTCATGCCGTCATAGAGGGCGATGAGGTTTTGCGCCAACATCGAGATATTATTGAGCGGGTTGCCAATCTCATGAGCCACGCCCGCTATAAGTATCCCGATCGAAGCCAGTTTTCTTGCCTCGAGGACCTGTTCCTCCCGGCTCCGAAGTTCTTGAGCCATTGAAACGAGCGCGGAAACAGCGAGGCCGCATTCGTCCCGGGATGTGCTCGGTTCGATTTTGTCGAAATCGCCTTCGGATATGCAGTGTGTCGCCCTTTCGATACGTTTGAGGGAACTGAGGACTCTAAAGGACATAAGGTGAGTGATGCCTACGGCTGAAAGGAGTATGACAGCCAGAGAGAAAAAGAGCCCTTTCTTGGAGCCTGCGATGATCCTGTTTACCTCTGCTCGTTCGGTGCTTGTGACATAACGCGTAAATTCCCCCAGCTTTTGGCCGGCCTCCCGTACGCTGGTCTCTGCAGCCATGTCACCGACCCTGGCATTTTTCAGGGTTTGACGGTAATTCGCAAGGCTTGACTCCAGCCGGTCCGTTCTGCCTTCGCCGATTGCTCGGACGATATCCGGTCTGGTCTCTTCGATGGCGTTAAAGACCGCGCTTGTTTTTCTTTCGATTTCCGGCAGTACGGATGTATCTCCAAACAGGAAGTAATTCTTTTCGGCGAGCCTCATCTCGAGAAAAGATGAACTGAGGTCATCGGCGATTTCCATGAACCTCAATTTTGCCAGTACCTGGTCCAGGCTATGGTAGGCAAAAAAGCCGGTAAGGGCTATCAACAAAATATTGACGAAATTGGCCACCATTATTTTGTGGACTAGCTTCATAAACCTTCCATCGCGCGGATTTGCGAAGTTGGCGCCCATTCGAAATAATCCGATGGAGACACCGGCAGTTTCCGATTCGAATTTTCAAACCGAAGATAAATGATTTAAGTCCTGGCAAGGGAATCAAAAGGTCGCGTGCAGAACTGGGAGGCCAGACAGGCTATCATTATACTGTGTTATGCGAAATTGGCAACAATGCATGATTCTAGAAGGCGACCTCGCTCTTCAAAGCCTCCTGGTTCTCTTTTCGCACCGGCCAGTACCACGATATACCGTCAATTACGATCAGTACGCCGGCCAGAATTATGAAAGCATCGAACATGTTCAGCATGCTTAGGCCGAAATAGGTGAGCAAACCCGACCCGACGCTTGCAAAGCTGACCCCGGTGCGAATGAAGGAAAGACCTGTCCTGGCGCGGGAGTAAATGGTCCGGTAACAGGCCGCTATGGTGCGCTGCGCGGCGAAAAGGTTCCTCTGGTGGGCCAGTAGTGAACGCGGCTTGTTATCGGGTGAATTATCGATAATCGCCACAGTGCGATTCACCATATCCGAAAGCCGCGCCAGCATGGTCCGTCCTTCTTTGCCAACCGGGCCTTCGGTCTCGACGAACTGGTAGTTTTCCAAAAAGTTCAGGCTTGCCGCCGTTACTTCTACAAGCGTCTCATGCCTGGGGGGACGAAAAATTGATTGCCTTATCTTGTGATAGCTGAGCAATCCGAGGAAAATAAGCAGTAGACCGACAGCGATCATCGTCCAGTAGACCGGCGCCAAATGGATGGCTTTGCCATTGCTGAGAAGTGTTCTTCCGATTATTATCAGCGTCAGCCCCCCTCGCATGAGGCTCAAATGGGTCCTTACCTTGGCGAAATCAGTCCGATATCCCGCCAGCTTCGTTCTCCATCGGGCCATGGTGTTGCGCCAGACAGCAAGGGCCGTTCTTTCGTTTCCGATGAGGCTCCCGGAATCGGAGTTCAGAAAATCCTGTATGAAATAGGTAATATCTTCAGCAAGGGCCACGTGGAACTGAAATTTCTCTGCTTTGAGGCAGTCTCTGACCTCATCGACGATCCTGGGGGCGCCGGGATCGCGGGCCGCTATGATCACGGTGCCATCGTCATCCAATGCCACGGGAAACCACAGGTTCGAACAGAGCCTCTCCGGATCCAGTCCCGCAAGAATCCCGGGGGGCACAGGAAGCCTTTCGTCGTACTCAACCCACTCGCAGAGGTAATGGTGGGCAAGGGCTTCCAGCAGGTTGCGGCGTGAAATGCCGCGCTCGTAGCGCAGAATCTCTTCTACTTCGACATCCCTTGCCCGGGCCGCCTCTCCGGCGAAGCGCAGTTCATCCGGGGTCAGAATCCCCCAGTCCACCAAGGGCTCGAAGCATTTTAGGGAGTCAGCTATGGCAGGATTGAGTGTCATCGGTGCTAAACGTTACCTTTTTCCAAAACTGTGCAGGCTTGCCGAAATCAGGCATGCGGATCTCCAGGTCCTCAACGCAATAAGGGAGTTGTCTCTTCGACCGCTCAGCCGCTATGTGCCAGTAAAGACCGTCGGCAATCAAAAACAGGCCGGCAAGCATCAGCATGAAATCCATAGCAGTCCATAGCATGTTGCCCCAGCCAAAATAGACCAACAGGCCCAAGCCCACTGAAAAGATGCTTGTTCCCGTCCTGATAAATGACAGTCCTGTCCTGGACCTTGCCAATGTGGTTCGCAGCCTTGACTTGACGTTGCGTCTTTCGGCACGGAGCGTGCGTTCCAGGGCAAGCCCGGTAGTCCCCCAAATTCCCGGGGCGTGCGTCCCCTTGATCGACATTTTGGATGGGAGGTCATCGATCCGGCTGAAAGCGCGGAACATGAAATCCCATATGGACGTGTTCTCCTCAATGCGGCGTATGGTCCTGGAGCTTTCAAGCCCGGCGCGCCGTCCGGGGAAATACCACCTGGAGCCTTCCAGGAACATGATGAAACCGGCGAGGACCAGGCTGCCATAAAAGACAATCCACGGGCCGGGAGGAAACTGCCTGATAAGCAAGACTCCCAGGCCGACAAAGGAGATTCCCGTCCTGGTGAAGGCGAGGCCTGTCCTGGCTCTTGCCATTCTTGTCCTGTAAGCGGAAAGGAAGGTCCTTTCTTCGGCCAGGTCAGTCCTGTCGATTGCGAAGAACCGGCGCCTCATAACCGGAGAGAGCCGGTTCCAACGGGTCCGAAGTAGTTCCGCGCCCTTGACCGGTTCAGATCTGGTCAGTACCTGGCCCGCTTCGGACGATTTTAACTCGGCGATGGTGGTGCCGAAGGTGGAACGTGTAGGTACATAGCCGATTTTACCCAGTTCGAGCTTCCTTATTGGCAGGTACCAGAAAAGGCCGTCCACCGCCATAATGACGCCCAGAACCAGGAGCGGCGCTTCCATGATGTTCAGATAGCCGATCCCGAAAATCCTGAAGAGGGTAAGACTGATAACAGTGAACGAAATTCCCGTTCGCATGAACGCCAGGCCCGTTCTTGCCTTTGCCATGGAAGTTCTGTACCGTGCCATGACCGTTCGATCGCTTGCAAGCCTGGTGCGAAGTCCGGCCAGAGAGGTCCTCCGGGCGGCCGGAGGGAAACCGGGGTTGACGTCCTGATTGTGCTCGATCATGCGGATGAGGTCGGACGGGAGGACCAGTACGAAGCGTATCGAGGGGACGCCCAAAGCTCCCCTGATCGTTTCGCGGAGTTCGGGATCGAAAGGATCGGTTACCGCAACGCTGGCCTCCTTCGTCCCGGCCGAAAGTGGAAACCAAAGATCGCGCTTAAGGTTTTCAAGATCAAGGCGCTCTAATATTTTGCCGGGCGCCGGCAGGTTCTCGCTAAATTCTACGAACGGAAGACAATAATGATCGCTCAGGCAGAGCAGGATTTCATGTTTCGCGATACCCAGGGTTAACAGCGACTCCTCGACGCGCTCTAACGCGCCGTCAGACTCCTGAATGATTTTTTCCAGGTCCCGTTCGCTGATTCTCCCTCGATCAACCAGGCTGCTAAAGGCAGCGAATCGATTGTTGGTCGGCCTTTCGACCATTTCCCGGCCATACTGCACCTGTAGTGTTTTTCCTGGCATCGGCAATCTATCCAAACCGTAGTCCAGCCCGTTGTGGGCGATCTTTTCGAATCAGCCCCCGGCTTTCGCCGGGATGACGACAGAGAGGCTGCCCCGGACTCAAACCCGGCGACACGGAGAAAAGCTTTTCAAGACATGATTTGTTGATCTAAGTTCTAAAAACTAATTTTATCAATGCCGGTATTTTTTTCAATAAATCATCGTCCCCCTCCCCGCCCTCCCCGCTGCGTTTTTTGTGCTCTTTATCTGCGCCTATCTGCGACATCTGCGGATTGCCCTTGCTTCTTGTAGCCCCCCTCGAAAAGATCCCGGCATTTTTTGAATTGTCGAACAACATCTGCGGATTGCCCTTGCTCCCCGCTTCATTCCGCTTCGGGCCTTGGCGTTAACAGAGTCGCCATCAAAACAGCTACGATTCCGGTCAAAAATATTCCGTCAAACGTTCCGGCTCCCCCTATCGAGACCATAGGCGCGCCAAGTCCTTCAACCTTGTCCAGGTTCAACAGGTCCGCACCTATCAGGGTCCCCAGGGTTCCCGAAACGTACGCGAGCGCCGGAGCGGACTTTCCGGCAAATACCAGACCCGCAACTGCTGCGACCAGGGGGGGAACAAAAAGCGGCTCGGCAATCCCCAGCCCTTTGACCGGATATGCGACCATGTGCACCACGAGCGTCACTAGAATTATCCCCAGCAATGCCCTGCCATAGAATTTATTCTTAGCCAGGAGGTAAATTGACAGAAGCACAGGGATTACAGCTCCGCCGATGTTTATTGCAACCGTGGTTTCCTGCCATTCCCCGTCCAGGGGAATAGTATAGCGCATACCGAAAAAATCGATATGAGCACTGGAGACCATCTTTTCGCCCGGGAAATGATAGATGGGCACGTTGAAGTAAGTGCCCATGAGCGAAACGAACAGGATGAGGAAGACATAACGCCTGCTGACTCCCATCGCTTCGTAAGCGTAGCTTAGAATGCGCACCTCGATCAACACGATCAGGAAGATGAAAAGTAAAATGAAAAAAAGAAAAAATGCGAACGTAACCGGTAAGTAATGCACTTCCTCCCCTCCTCCTCGACGCTAGAAAAAGTCGACCATTCCCGGGGAATCTACAGATACCGGCCCCCCCCCGGCCTTTGCCGGGGTTGCGAATCGGAGCCCCTGCCCGGCTCTTCAATACTCCGCGGGTTCTCTTGCAACGCGGCATATCGCAAGGTCTTCGCTGCATTGCAGATAAGTGGGCAACGTCCAACTGCGCCCGTCACGGGCAATGAGGACGTCGGCTGCTTCCGGCCCCCAGCTTCCGGCCTGGTAATCGGGGAAATCGGCAGGCATAACCGACTCCCACATCTCCAGAATAGGGGTTATCACTTTCCAGGCGGCCTCCGTTTGATCGGCGCGCATGAATAGCGTGGAATCCCCTCTCATGATGTCCAGCAGCAAGGTCTCGTAGGCTTCGGGCGAGCGGACCCGGAAAGCTTCGCGGTAATAGAACTGCATCACTACCGGCGCAAGGGCCGTATGCTGGCCGGGATGTTTGACCTCGAAGCGAAGCAGAATGCCTTCTTCGGGCTGAATGGCGATCAGCAGCCGGTTTGGCCGAGAGTCCAGAAGCGCCGAAGCCGGAAAGGTTTGGTGCGGCACAGGCCGAAAATGAATAGAGACTTCTGAAACCCTGGCGGGCAACCGCTTGCCGGTGCGCAGGTAAAACGGCACTTCCTGCCATCGCCAGTTGTCGACATAGAGTTTTACCGCAGCAAACGTTTCCGTGGGCGAATCGTGGGCCACGCCTGGTTCGGAGCGGTATCCCTGCACGTGAGAGCCCTCGATCCATCCTGCGCCGTACTGACCCCGAACAGCACTCTGTTGAACCTGCTCAGGCTGTATGGTCCGAATAGCACGGAGAACGTCGACCTTCTTTTGCCGGACTTCATCGCTGTCAAGTGAGACCGGCGCCTCCATGGCGACGAGGCAGAGAATTTGGAGCAGGTGGTTTTGAATCATGTCACGGAGCGCCCCGGCGTGTTCGTAATAGCCGCTCCGATGCCCTACACCGTCTTTTTCCGCCACGGAGATCTGCACGTGGTCAATGTGGCGTCGGTTCCAAATCGGCTCGAACAGTGCGTTTGCAAAGCGGAAGGCAAGGATGTTTTGAACGGTCTCTTTTCCCAGGAAGTGGTCTATCCGGTAGATTTGGCATTCCTGGAAATGTTGGGAGAGGAGCCGGTTCAGTTCCCGGGCCGAACCGATATCATGCCCAAAAGGTTTTTCCACGACAATTCGGGAATGCTCCGGATCCACGTTGAGTCCTGCGCCTGCAAGCCCCTCCGTAACGGATTTCAGCATGCGCGGCGGCAAGGCAAGGTAAAAGATTCGGGCCGCTTTTGTGCCCCACCCTTCATCGTAGGCCGAAAGTATCCCGGCGATCCCCTCAAATATTTCAGGATCGTTCAGATCGGCTTGAAAAAAGGCGACATGAGCCGCAAATTCAGCCCACATTTTTTGATCTGTCATGCCGCGGTTCGAAAACTTATCCACGCCCTCCCGCAGGTGCTGGCGGTAGGAATCGTCGGTAAACTGCTTGATGCCAACTCCCAGAATCGCGAACTGCTCCGGCAGCCGGCCGTCAAGGAAAAGACTATAGAGGGCCGGCGCCAACTTGCGCCAGGTGAGGTCGCCGTCTCCTCCGAAGGTTACCAATACGGTTGCGTCGCTAATCTTTCCGCTCTGCATCAGGTATTTTCCTCAACAGTTCCTCAGGCATTCGAGATTCTCGTTCCCTTAAGCTTTCGGTACCGGCGGATAAGGGAATTGGTCGAACTATCGTGTTCCAATTCGACCTGGCCGGCACTTTCGATCTCGGGGACGATCCTCTTTGCCAGCACCTTGCCCAGCTCCACTCCCCATTGGTCGAAGGAATCGATATTCCAAACCACCCCTTGCGTAAAGACGCTGTGCTCGTAGAGTGCGATCAGCTTTCCCAGGGCATCGGGTGTGAGTTTCTCCAGAAGAATGGCGCCGGTCGGGCGGTTCCCCTCGCAGACCCGATGCGGGACAAGCCATTCGGGCGTTCCCTCGGACCTCACCTCCTCTTCCGTCTTGCCGAAGGCCAAAGCTTCCGTTTGAGCGAAAAGGTTGGCCATGAGCAGGTCGTGATGCCTGCCGATCTGGTCGAGAGGTTTGCAAAAACCGATGAAATCGCACGGGACCAGCTTTGTCCCCTGGTGAATCAACTGGTAAAACGAGTGCTGGCCGTTGGTGCCGGGTTCCCCCCAGTAGATCGGCCCCGTATGGTAATCGACGTGCTTTCCGTCCAGCGTGACATGCTTTCCGTTGCTTTCCATGGTCAACTGCTGGAGGTAGGCCGGAAAGCGATCGAGGTATTGGGTATAAGGAAGAATGGCCACGGTCTGTGCCCCAAAAAAATTGTTGTACCAGACTGCGAGCAGTCCCATAAGCGCGGGCATGTTTTTGTCCAGTGGAGCATGCCGGAAGTGCTCGTCCATCTCGTGGAAGCCGTCCAACATGGCCCGGAAATTTTTCGGGCCGATGGCGATCATGGTCGAAAGACCGATTGCCGAATCCATGGAATACCTTCCGCCGACCCAGTCCCAGAACCCGAACATGTTCGCGGTGTCAATGCCGAATCTTTCGACCTCTTCGGCATTGGTCGAAACGGCTACGAAATGCCGGCCGACGGCCTTCCCATTCTGCAGGGCGCGCAGCAGCCATTCGCGGGCCGTGTGCGCGTTGGTCATGGTTTCAAGCGTAGTGAAGGTCTTGGACGAAACGATAAAAAGAGTCTCTTCGGGGCTGAGGTCGTGGGTGCTTTCGGCAAAGTCGGCCCCGTCCACGTTGGAGACGAACCGAAAATTCATATCGCGCAAACTGTAGTGGCGCAAGGCGCTGTAGGCCATTCGAGGACCAAGGTCCGAGCCGCCGATTCCGATATTTACGACATTTCTGATGCGTTTTCCCGTAAACCCCTTCCATTCGCCATTTCGCACCAGGTCTGAAAAGGCGGCCATGCGGCCCAGCACTTCATGGACTTCGACTTCTACGTTTTGGCCGTCCACAATAATCGAATCCTGCGCCGGGGCGCGCAAAGCAACGTGCAGCGCGGCACGGTCCTCGGTAACATTAATTTTTTCGCCCCTGAACATCGCCTCGATTCGTTCGCGCAGGGAGCATGACTCTGCAAGGCGAATCAGAAGGCGAATCGTTTCCTCGGTTATGCGGTTTTTCGAATAATCGTAGACGATCCCGACATCTTCCAACGTGAAGTGTTCGGCCCGATCGGGGTCTTCGGCAAAAAGTCTTCGCAGGTGGATGTCTTTGATTTTCAGATAGTGAGCTTCAAGTTCCTTCCAAACCGGAATTTCGACGAGTCGTGGTGCTGCCGCAGGGATGTCCATGCCCGAATTGACCTCCTGGTTCAGGTTCAAAGAGTTTTGTCGCGCCGGCAAAAACGACTGTTCCTTTTTTTTCATAATAAGCATGATAAGCACCATAAGACAGGAATAAGAGTTCAATCGGATTGAACACCCTGCTCACCGCATTTCCCTCCATGCCCATTTTCAGCTTTCCGCCTTATCTTAATTAACATGAAAACAGAAAATGGCCGGGACCCATCCATTCTTTCGAGCCGCCCTGTTTTACTCTTCGACCTGGACGGCACATTGGTCGACAGCGTCTACCAGCATGTTTTGGCTTGGCGAGAGGCGTTCGAAGCGCTTGGCGTCCCTGTCTCCAACTGGCGCATTCACCGCCGCATCGGCATGAGCGACGCCATGATCGCCAGGAGATTATGCCGCGAAGCCGGACAACCGTTCAATGTCGACATGACCGAGAAATTAAGAAAGCTCCACACGCGTTTCTATCTCGAACTCGCAAAGGAGTTGCGGTTGCTGCCCGGCTCCAGGGAGCTTCTTTTGCTGCTGGACAAAAATCGCGTTCGCTATGCAATAGCCACCAGCAGTTCTCTGGAAAGGGCCGCCAGGACCCTCGAGATGCTGGAGACCGGACCCGATATCCCTGTTATCACGCTCGAACAGGTCTCTTTCGGCAAGCCCGACCCGGACCTCTTTTTTGCGGCGATGAGGCGGCTGGATGCCGCCCCCGGCGACTGCATGGTCATTGGGGACAGCACGTGGGACATACTCGCTGCACGGCGCGCAGGAGCCCTTGCGGTCGGAGTGCTCTCGGGCGGGTACCCAAAAGAGGAATTGTTCCGCGCAGGGGCCTTCCGAGTCTACCGGGACCCGACGGATTTATTGGAAAACCTCGATGAATTGGGGATCCATGTCAGCACGGGGTAAGCGGAGCGCCACCCTGCGATCTCGCCGCCAAAACCGAACCCGTTATTCCGGGGGAGGCAGACGGGACACTCCCTGAGCACCTTTTCCGGACCTTCCCCAGAGTGCGAAACGCCATGGCCTGCCGGCAAATCAGTCTCAACGCGGGAAGGCCTCGGGCGCCTGCATGTATTTCCGAGCGACGATGTTGGCGCCCGGAACAGGCTCAAGAACCGGCTGGACCTTGCCCGCCCCTTGACAACGAGGGAGTGCGGCGCCTCATTGCGCCTTGGAGGACTTACGGTGGATTCATCTATTTCCACTTGTTGCTGAAAGGGCTCTCTGAGGCAGGGTTTTTGATTGGCAACACAGAAAGGTGAACCGATGATCGGTGTAAAGCGCGTGTATGAGCCTTCCGTCCCGGATGATGGGACACGCTTTTTGGTCGAACGCCTTTGGCCGCGTGGAATGAAGAAAGAATCCCTTCACATGGAAGCCTGGCTAAAGGATGTTGCACCTGCCGATAGCCTCCGCCGGTGGTTTGGACATGATCCGGAAAAATGGAATGAGTTTCAGGACCGCTACTTCGCCGAACTGGATGGTAAGCCGGAGGCCATACGGCCGATCGTGGAGGCGGCGGGCAGGGGCAATGTCACTTTGCTCTATAGCGCTCATGACACCGAACACAACAATGCGGTGGCATTAAAAGAGTACCTTTCGAAACGCTTGCAGGCAATCCCCTGAGAGGCGCTTTCGGGCCGGGCTTTATCGGAGGCCCGCCCTTCACAGTACACAATGAAACGATGAAAACCGTTTGCCGCGAATATTTCAATATCAGTGCTGCTATTTATGGCTGCTTTCGGATTTGCTGCCGCGCAGGTGTGCTTCTACTGCCTGATATCATACATGACCTGTCTCACCAATTTCACTTTGGCGCCGTAAAGCGCGGCGCAACACAGAGGTCCATCCCTTGCGCACCATCAAAAAGCATAGCCTCGTTCTCAGGAAATATATTTTCATCCACATCATAGATTATCAGCTAATCTTGAAGAACTTGAACCATCATCATTTCTCTTGTTTTTGGTTAGTCTATGTACTCATATTTTCGCCAAAAAGACATTTTACAATCAATAGATCCAAACCTACATGGTACTATAAATACAAATATGGAAATAGGCCGGATAAAGGCTATGCGCATAAATTTCGAGCAAGTCATTTTGTCAGGCATTGCCGGCATCAATCCGACCTGCTTTTTGCCATCTCCTCCGGCAGGGCGAATTACGATCCGAACCGGTGGGATTGTTGGGCCAACAATGCGTTATCTTCGCTGCCGCGAGGGAACGCCGTCAACGCCCCGGGAGCTTATAAGAATGAGTCCGCACGTTGCGGCCCAGTGATTTACCTTGAAAGCAATGGTCCAGGGAAGACGCCATTCACCTACTATGGCCATATCGAGTACGGGCCTACGGCGTTTGACGCACCTAGCTTGCCACAGGCTGTGGACGCTAATGAAAGTTGGGAACTCAACGCGCTTTACCAGGACAGTGGCAGATAGTTGACAGCCAGCTTCTCAATCGGTCCGAACTGGAAATGGGTGCAGAAGCATGGACAATTAATAATGCTTACAAACTTGATGTGACACCATTGGTGACGCACTTTATGATACAACAATATAATTACTATGCTGATTTTATCAACGCACCACATTGGTGAGAATGGGACGGCAACCATGACCGATTATATAATACTGTTACTTGTTGTCTTATTTGGAATAGCAACGAATTTTACGTCTGGACAAAATCAAGCGTACAGTCAGGACGCTCCTGCCATTGAAACGAGAATAACTCCTGACAGGCAGTCCTACGAGCCTGGTGAATCTATAAGGATAGTGTGTGAGATTCGTAATGTGTCTAATTCCACAGTAAGGTTGCCACCTTTTCAGATTGTAGATGTTCATTTTAAAATCTACAGAGACGATAATGAAATTTTACCCTTCGCCCATCCTAGTATGCCATTTTATGGACTTGACGAACATGGGTTTATTGAGCTACTGCCTGGCCAGGCCCATATATTCAAGAGAATATTGGAAAAAGGCGCGTATAATTTGCCCTCTGATGCTGGAGTATACAGACTGTGCATGAATTATGAAAATAATAAAAAGTCAATGCGTAACATTGACCTCTGGGTTGGGAAAATAGACTCTTGTGCTGTTCTGAAAATTCAAGAGCGGCGTTGAAGAAAGCGGGAGATGAAAATTGAAAATGAGGGACGCCAATTTCTGAGTTGACTTCGGAACCTTTTGCCACTGTGCTTGGCGGGTAGGCCGCTAACTTCGGCACGACTCAAATGCTCAAGGGGTCACCCATTAAAAGGGAAAATGTCAAAATCAGTTGTTTTGAAGAAGAAAGAAAACCGTTGGACAGCCCGGGTTACGTGGGAATGCACCGGGGCCGGCATTAAGGTCGCTGCAGGTCCGAAAGAACTGGTCGACTTGGATGAGCCCTACCGGGAAAATAGGCGTGAGGTTTTCCGAGAGTAACACGTATGGCTGGGTCACTGCATTTCTTTGCTACCAGGCCGAGGGCCACAAGATGAGTCCAAGCGATGCGAAGGGCAATACAACGGGGATCGCCTACGATCCTCTTTCAAGAGAAGTCCAAATGTCCGACCCAACCATGGGGGAGTGGCAATACGGCTATGACGGTAATGGAAACCTCACCAGCCAGACGGATGCAAAAGGCCAGACGATCGGTTTCCAATACGACAGTTTGAACAGGCTGTGGTGCAAGACGTATCCCAGCGGGGCGACTATTTCATACCGCTATGACGACACGTCGACCTACTCCTTGTACGGCGCACCATCCAGCAATTACGGAATAGGAAAGCTGGCCGAAGTCGTCGATAATGCACCACAGAGTTCCTCCGGCACGACTCAATTTTTCTACGATAAGCAGGGCCGCACAACGCAGGTCTTAAGGACAATCGACGGCAACCGGTATAGCACTCAATTCCAGTATGACCCGCTCGGCCACATAATGAACATCGCCTACCCGGACGGCGACCAGGTAAATTACGGCTATGACGCCGCGGGAAATATGTCCACCGTTTCGAACGCCGGCAAATCATCGAACTATGCCGTTTTTTCCGGTTACAACGCCTTAGGGCAGGTCGGAAACATCGCCTTCCTTAACGGTGCAAACACCACCCTGACGTACGAGCAGGCCACCAACCGGCTGCATGAGATGAAGACGGCCACTCAGGCAACCGGCACGGTCCAGGATTATGTTTACGGGTATGACAATAACGGCAATATCCTCTCCATTGCCGATAATGTCGATCCGACCCAAAACCAGGCGTTTTCCTACGACTGGCTAAACAGACTGTCGACCGCCCGGGGCGAATACGGCAGTCAAAGCTACAACCTGAGCGGCGCCCCGGATGCGACCGGAAACATCGATAACCCCGACACAGCAAAACCTGACTACAATCAGCAGCAGACGCTCGTCTTCGATTACGATAACCGGCTTGAGAGCATCAGCAACGGGGGCGCGGCCACGACGTTTGTCTACGACTACACGGGCGCGCGGGTGAAGAAAATGAGCGGCGCCTCGATGACCACTTACGTAAGCAAGCTCTATGACATCGATTCCGTCAATGGGATAAGCAAGCACATCTTTGCGGGCGGAAGACGGATTGCATCGATAATCAGCGGAACTATCTACTATTATCATCCCGACCACCTCGGAAGTCTGAGGATCGCCACCACCGCCACCGGCAACCAGGCGCAGTCGCTGACCTATTATCCATACGGAGACGTGCGCACCAATACCGGGATCGTGGACTTGCCCTATAAATTCACCGGGCAGGAACTGGACTCGCAGACCGGCCTCTACTATTTCGGGGCAAGATATTACGATTCGGCGCAGGGGAGGTTTTTGAGTCCCGATACCGTCGTTCAGTCGCCGGGAAACCCTCAAACTCTCAATCGCTACGCGTATGCTGGAAACAATCCCCTGGCCTTTGTGGACCCGACCGGACACGGTTTTTTAGTAGCATGTTTGGCTTTCTTGAAGATATGTTCGAGGCTTTTATCTCCGTATTCGTAGGTACGGTGGTAACTGCGTGTACTGGAAACCCTGTGTTGGGAGGCATGGCTGCCGGAGCCATCATGGGGGCGTTCAGTGGAAATATCACGAACGTTATGATGGGGGGTGTTATGGGAACACTGCCTTCCCAGGTCAACTTGTTTGCTCAGGCCGGGTTATTCGGTTATTCCGTAGCGAGAAACGGGCCGAATGCCCTGGCTGGCTTTGCTGCCGGATTTGCAGGTGGTATGGCCGGTGGAGTCGCCGGATCAGCCTTTGGCAACTATTTGAACGCCGGGAGTGTCCAAGTCCTCGGCGAATCCATCGATAACGCCTCTTCCTTATCAGATAATCTGAAATATCAAACGTACCAGCCTGACCCTAAAACTGCGCTATGGGAGATTGCTTTCCTTCAACGGGTAATATTTGCGGAGGCAGCTGGCGACTATGATGACCCAGATTCCATGGCAGCTGTTGCCTGGGTGGTACGCAACCGTGTAGATGCCTCTTTCGGCGACGGGTGGGATGACTGTGACACATACCAAGACGCGATTCTCAGCCATGGTCAGTTCACCTCAGTAGGCGGCGGTCCTCGATCTCTTTGGAACATGTTTGCAAATCCGGAGAGTCTCGCGCCCGCAAATCTCGCGGCCTATAATGAGGCCCTGGCAGTCGGACAACAGGTATATGAAGGCTCTATAGCAGACCCTACTGGTGGTGCGACCTTCTTCCACCGTTGGGGTGGTCAACCAGCGGGACCAGGGCAACAAGTATTTGGTGGTAATATATTCTATTAAACCCAAAAGGTTTATTCACATGAAATTTACCCTGCTAGCGATCACGGTCGTATGTGTCATAGGGCTGGTGCTCACTCCCTTAGTTGGTGCTTTACCATCAGATGCCGAACTTAGCTTGGCGAAAAATGCACTGGAGCGCTGGATGTGCTATGATGATTACTGGAGGGGGAGGATCTTCGGGCCCGGTAGCTATATTCCAATCAAGATTAAGTTCGACAAGGATAAATTCAATGTGATGGCTAGTGGTGATCTCTCGTCCGGGGACGGCCTTGCATTCTTTTTTTATACTGGCCGCTTCAAAGATGGGAAGGCTGCCATAATTAGAATGGCAGGGTATTCTACTGATCTAAATGGGAAAGGCAAGGTTGGTCCAGTATTCGAAAAGCGTAGACAAGAGTTCACAAATGGGAATGTTTACAAAGATTCAATGGTCATGCCTATTGACTGCACACCGCAATATGATCCTCCGGACGCGCAAAAGGAATTAATGCTCCACTCCATAATCAAAACTGTCAGAGGCATGCTTTTTTCAGACATGAAATCGGAAGGCAAAACTAATCAGTACTCTGAGTACACGATTACCATTGCCAATTTTAACGTGGATTACCCCTACACCTATGTCCTGATTGAACCAACTGGAAATATACTAAGTATTACGCTTCACAACGTTTCCGATTACGACAGCGATGAGTTCGAGCGTATGGGCCAATACCCTTGGAGTGAGATGCATGACACCACGGATGCTATCACAAAAAAAATACGAGAACACGGAATCGTGAAGAACATAAGTCGCACACCGTGAAGTTCAGACTTGAAACCAACGGGTCTTAATACAGGCAAGCGGTCAGCCTTGAAAAATGAAAATGTGAAAACGAGTGGTTTTGAGAGGGAAGGAATCCGTTGGCTCGTCTGGATTACAAGAGAACGCCCGGCACTGGCATCA